>WQVL01000001.1 GCA_009785865.1 Oscillospiraceae bacterium
TTGCAAGTGAATTAGGAATAGCAGTAGGGCATGCAGGTGTTTTTACAACGGCTGAAGACTTTTTGAAAGTATTAACAAGCTTAATCAATGATAAATATATGATTTTAAATAAAGAATCTATAGAAAGAATGTTAGAACATGATGAATTATATGCTCTAAGGCCATACAACTATAGTGGAACTAGGTATAGAAATCCAATACCTGAAAGAGATGAAATTCCAATAAAAGCAAGTGATAACTCAATAATATTTAGTGGATTCACAGGACCAATATTTCTAATTGATTTTGAAAGAAAAATAATAGTTTTGGTTATGACAAATAGTTGCCATAATTCAAGTAAAGACAGAAAAGAAAGATATATTTTATCTCAAAAGATGATAGAAGAGCTGTATGACGATGTGCTTCAAAATAGGTAGATAAAATAAGGGGAAGTAAAAAGAGAATAAGAGAAAATAAAAAAACCGCCGTTATTCTTTCGAATAACGGTAGTTTTTTTGAAGGATTAGCCTACTTTTGCCGCTGTTCGGCAAGCCAGACGCTGCCTTTCCAAATAGCGGGCAGCATTAGAGCTCCGCCTGCAATCATGCTAATATTGGCTAGCGTAAAAGTCCACTGTGGCCAATTTGGAATGAACGCTTGTACTATGGCACCTGCTACAAACAGGACGAAGCCTGCTAGAAGTAGCCACAAACATGTTGATGTTTTCATGATGTCTCCTCCTTAGGGGAAAAGTTACTCCCCATTAATTTGTTTGGTTTTCTAAATAATATTATAGCATATTTTTCGGATTTATTCAATGTAATGGCGATGTGTAGTAATAGAAACGCAAGGTGATTTTGATAAATTGTCCTGCTTTTTCTTTACATTTGCTACCATTATATTATATAATAACACGTGAATTAAAGCAGAGAAGAGAGGTAAATAATATGCAAGAAAATCTAGAAGAAAATCAAGATCAAATAGTAGACGAGAATCACTTAATAAAGATAAGAAAAGAGAAATTAAAAGAGTTACAAAATGAAGGGAAGGATCCTTTCCAAATAACAAAATATAATAGAACTCATTTAAGTAAAGATATAATAGAAAAATTCGATGACTTAGAAGGAAAAGATGTAGTTATCGCGGGTAGAATAATGGCTAAAAGAATAATGGGGAAAGCTTCTTTTTGTCACGTCCAAGATTCAGAAGGAAGAATACAAACCTATATTAGTAAAAATGATATAGGTGAAGAGGAATATAGTCTGTTTAAAACATATGACATTGGAGATATTGTTGGTATTGCAGGTCATGTATTCAAAACAAAAACAGGAGAGATATCTGTTCATTGTAAAGAGCTAACTCTACTTACAAAATCATTAAGAACACTTCCAGAAAAATTTCATGGATTGAAAGACGTAGAGTTAAGATATAGACAGAGATATGTAGACTTAATAGTGAATCCAGAAGTGAAAGAAACATTTTTAATGCGAACTAAAATAATAAAAGAAGTGAAAAGAATATTAGACGAAAAAGGATTTGCAGAAATGGAAACTCCAATATTGAGCACAATTGCAGGTGGTGCAAATGCAAGACCTTTCATTACGCATCATAATGTATTGGATATAGATATGTACTTAAGGATAGCAACTGAAATGCACTTAAAGAGATTAGTTGTTGGTGGGTTTGATAAAGTTTATGAACTCCGGAAGATTATTTAGAAATGAAGGATTTTCTCCAAAACATAATCCTGAATTTACGACTGTAGAAACATATGCAGCGTATGAAGACTATAATGATGTAATGGATATGACAGAAGAAATTATAAGTACAGTTGCGAAAACTGTATTAGGGAAAACAAAAGTAGACTATCAAGGAACTGAAATAGATTTAACTGCAGGTTGGAAAAGAATTTCAATGATTGACAGTGTAAGAGAAGTAACAGGTATAGACTTTAACAAAATACAGACAGATGAGGAAGCAACAAAAGCAGCAAAAAGCATAGGAATAGAAGTAGAAGGAAATATTTCAAGAGGCCATGCAATTTATTTGATTTTTGATGAGAGAGTAGAGAAAACTTTAGTACAACCTACGTTCATATGCGATTATCCTGTAGAAGTATCTCATTTAGCTAAGAGACATGCATCAGACCCAAGAATCACAGAAAGATTTGAATTGTTCATAGGAGGACGTGAATACGCTAATGGATATTCAGAGTTAAATGATCCGATTGATCAATATGAGAGATTTGTAGAGCAGGAGAAGGAAAGAGCAGCAGGAGATGAAGAAGCAGCAGAAATGGATGAAGATTTTGTAATGGCTCTTGAATATGGATTGCCTCCAACAGGAGGACTTGGAATAGGTATAGATAGATTAGTTATGTTGCTTACAAATTCAGCTTCAATTAGAGATGTAATCTTATTCCCAACAATGAAGCCATTACTGAATGAGTAATATAAGGCTGATACTTTTAATGTAAAAGAAAGAGGTAACTTATGTTTGGTGGTATAGATAGAAGAACGTTCATAATTATAATTGCAGGATTTGCTATGTTTAGAATTTTAACTGCCCCAGGTGGAGGGGGATTAGAAATGGTTTTACTTAGAATACCTGCACTACTTATTGCAATTACTTTCCATGAATTTGCACATGCTTATGCTGCATATAAGTTAGGAGATAATACTCCAAAGGACCAAGGAAGAGTTACACTAAATCCACTTAAACATTTAGATCCAATTGGAACTGTTTTAATACTTGCGGCAGGATTTGGTTGGGGAAGGCCAGTTCAAATAAATAGTAGAAACTTTAACGATAAAATTTCTATGTCTAAAGGAGAAGCGATTGTTTCTTTTGCCGGACCTCTTACAAATTTTATATTAGGTTTTCTATTTATAATAGCAATATATGTAATGCATATGACAGAAGCATTTAGTGCTGCAGGACAGTGGGGAACAACATTACTTCTGATCATGTCTAGCTGCGTATTTGTAAACATAGGATTAGGAGTATTTAACTTAATCCCATTACCTCCACTAGATGGTTCAAAGATAATGATGCATTTTTTACCATACAATGCAAAAAATTGGTTTTACAGAAATGAGCAAATCATAATGATGGTTTTCTTGTTTGCATGGTTACTTGGATTTTTAGGAGAAATTGTAGTTCCGATAATTATGCTAGTAGTTTACTGGATGGAATGGGCTGTAGCTAATATGCTTCATCTGTTTATGTAATGGAAAGAAGAGAATATGAAAGACCTAACAATACTAGGAATTGAAACAAGTTGTGATGAAACTTCTGCTGCTGTTTTAAAAAATGGCAGGGAAGTTCTTTCGAATGTAATCAATTCACAAGTAGATGTACACAAAATATATGGTGGTGTAGTTCCAGAGATTGCATCAAGATGTCATACTGAAGTTATAAGTCAAGTAGTAAAGTTAAGTTTAGAAAAAGCGAATATTTCATTTAATGATATAGACGTAATTAGCTGTACATATGGACCAGGTTTAACCCGGAGCTCTTTTAGTGGGAGTTTCTTATGCAAAAGGATTAAGCTATAGTTTAGAAAAACCATTTGTAGGAGTTAATCATATAGAAGGACATATTGCATCTAATTATATAACACATAAAGATTTAAAACCGCCATTCATATGCTTAATAATATCAGGAGGACATACTCATTTAGTTCATGTAAAAGATTATACAGAATTTGAAGTCGTAGGAAGAACAAGGGACGATGCAATTGGAGAAGCGTTTGATAAAGTAGCCAGAGTAATTGGATTAGGATACCCGGGAGGACCTAAGGTAGATAACTTAGCAAAAGAAGGACAAGCAACGGAAGAATTTCCTATTCCTAGAATAAAGTATACAGGCAATGCAAGCCATGAAACTTGTGAAACAAAATATGACTTTAGTTATAGTGGATTGAAAACAGCTGTTATAAATTTAAACTATAAAGATCCAAATATAAATAAAGCGGATTTATGTATGAGCTTTCAAAAAGCAGCAACAGAAGCTCTAACAATTAATACTTTTGCAGCTGCTAAAGTATTAGGAGTGGATAAAATTGTTTTAGCAGGAGGAGTATCAGCAAATAGCTATATTAGACAGCAATTTACAGAGATAGCAACAAAAGAAAACATTGAAGTATATTTGCCAGAACTAGAATATTGTACAGATAATGCAGCAATGATAGCGAGCGCAGGATATTTCAATTATCTTGCAGGAAATACATCTCGGGCTAAACTTAAATGCAATAGCAAATCTGTCTATAGGATAAATTAATAAGGAGAGAAGCCCTATGAAAAAAGAAGTTAAAATAATTGGAATAGTAGCAATAATACTAGTAATAATATTAGCTGTGGTGATAGCGGTATTAGTTACACGTAATGACAGGGGAACAATACTTGCTGGAGAATACGTTATAGAGATATCATTTAATGAAGGAGATGCAGAAACTGTAACTATGTTTTTTAGAGGTATAAATGAACCGGAGGCAAGAGAAGCTGAAGAAGAAACAAGAAGACTGTTTGCGGTGAACCAAATAGATGGGATAGTTGAAAGAGATGGTACTAAGATAACTATTACCCTGAGTTTTGCCGAGTTTGTATACTTCTATGAATGGGAAGAAGAAATGACGAGAGAAGAGATAATAAGAAGGTTTCAAGAGGAAGACTATGTTGTTTTTGAAAGAGAAACAGGAGATAGTGGAACTATCATGGCAATGTTCATCGAGGCATATGAGATAACGTTTAGAAGAGGAAGAGTAAATAGAGTAATAGTAACACATAATTTCTTTAATGAAGTGAGAGCAGAGAATATAGGTGCAGAAATTAGAGAAGAGTTATCGGCAGATATTAGATTTGAAATTAGAAATAATAACATAGGTACAATAGATATGAATGTTAGAGATTTTAATCTATTTAGAAGTGAGATTCTATTTAGAGGTGCTGACTTTTTCAGAGAAAATTTGACAAGAGAAGAAGTGATAGAAACGCTTGAAGAAGCGGGATATGTGGTAATTAGATAAATATAAGGGGAAAATTTAATGAGCTTATTTGCAATTTCTGATCTCCATTTATCATTTGGTGAGAATAAGCCAATGGAGATATTCGGAAGCAATTGGGAAGAATATGAAAAAAAAATAAAAGCAAACTGGGAAGAAGTTATAACAGAAGAGGATGTTGTACTTTTGCCAGGTGATTTTTCATGGGCTATGTATTTGAAAGATACATATAAAGATTTTGAGTACTTAAATACTTTGCCTCGGGAAAAAGCTGCTTCTAAAAGGTAATCATGACTATTGGTGGGAATCAGTAACAAAAATGAGGAAGTTTTTAAGTGAAAACAACTTCACAAATATAGACTTTATATATAACAACAGCTATTTACATGAAGATAGAATAATTTGCGGTACTAAGGGATGGGCCGTATCGGCACCTACTGCAACTGCTCAAGATAAAAAGATGCTCAAAAGAGAAAACCTAAGGCTAGAATTATCACTGAAAGAAGGAATAGAAAAACATGGAGAAGATAAAGAGGTTATAGTCTGTATGCACTATCCGCCGTTTAATGATTTAGAAGAAACAGATATGAATTTTTTACATACAATGAAAAAATATAATGTAAAAAAATGCATATATGGACACATTCATGGAGAGCCTTGGGGTGGAAAAGTAGAAGGAGAATTCAAAGGTATAGAGTTTGATTTAGTCTCGTCAGATTACTTAGATTTCAAGCTTAAAAAAATATAGGTTTGAGCACTTGCAAACCACTTAATATATGATATAATATACAAGTTGTAAAACAAAACACGAGATATATTACAAAACAAGAAAGAGGGAAAGAAATGAGTTTAAAAGTAGAGAAAACAGATAATACAAATGAGGTAAAATTAGAATTTACAGTAGAGGCAGAAAAATTTGAAAAGGCAATTAAAAATGTATATACACAAAATGCAAAATACTTCAATATACCAGGATTTAGAAAAGGTAAAGCACCATATCAAATGGTAGAAAAAACATATGGAGTAGAAGTTTTTTATGAAGATGCATTTAATGAAGTAGCGAGTGAAGTATATGATGCAGGAATAAAAGAAAAAGAATTAGATGTTGTTAGCAAACCAGAAATAGATATAGTTCAAATGGAAAAAGGAAAAGAATTAATATTTACTGCAATAGTTCAAACAAAACCAGAAGTGAAATTAGGTAAATATAAAGGTGTAGAAATTAAAAAAATTGAATACAAGGTAACAGATGAAGATGTAGAAAAAGAACTTACAAGTATGACAGAAAAAAATGCAAGATTAGTTCCGATAACGGATGAAGCAGTGATAGATGGAGACATTACAGTAATAGACTTCGAAGGATTTGTAGATGGAGAAGCTTTTGATGGTGGGAAAGCAGAAGGACATGAACTAACAATAGGAAGTAAATCTTTCATACCAGGGTTTGAAGATCAAATTATAGGGATGAAAGTAGAAGAAGAGAAAGACATAAATGTTAAATTCCCAGATGAATATTTTTCAGATGATTTAGCTGGAAAAGATGCATTATTTAAAGTTAAACTACACGAAGTAAAAAGAAAAGAAATGCCAGAAATAAATGATGAATTAGCAAAAGATGTTAGTGAATTTGATACTCTTGAAGAACTTAAAACATCAATAAAAGAAAAACAAGAAAAAGCAAATGAATCAAAAGCAAAACATGAAACAGAAAATGAAGCTATAAATGCAGTTTGTGAAGTGACAGAAATAGATATTCCATCAGGAATGATAGAGTTAGAGATAGATAATATGCTTAAAGACATGGAAGGTAGATTAAGATACCAAGGAATGTCAATGGAACAATATCTACAAATGGTTGGTAAGACAGTAGAAGATTTCAGAACTGAGAACAAAGAGACAGCAGAAAAAAGTGTTAAAACAAGACTAGTAATAGAAGCTGTAGCAAAAGATGCTAATATAGAAGTATCTGAAGAAGAAATATCTGAAAAAATAAAAGAAATGGCAGAAATGTATGGAAAGCAAGAAGATGAAGTAAAAGACAATCCAGAATTAATCAAATATGTTACTGATAGTCTTAAAGCAGAAAAAACTGTTGCGTTCATAGTAGAAAACGTAAAAGTAAAATAACTATAAACTTTGAATAAGAATGTAAATTTGGTATATATTTAAGATAGATGTGCCAATTAGAACCAGTAAAGGAGAGGTAATTATGCAAAACAGTTTAGTTCCTTATGTAATCGAACAAACAAGTAGAGGAGAAAGATCATATGATATATTCTCAAGATTACTAAAAGATAGAATAATAGTATTGAGTGAAGATGTAAATCAAGTAACAGCAAGTTTAATAGTAGCGCAAATGTTATTTTTAGAATCAGAAGATCCAGACAAAGAAATATATTTCTATATAAACAGCCCAGGAGGAAGTATAACAGCAGGAATGGCGATTTATGATACTATAAACTATATCAAATGTCCTGTATCTACAATATGTATAGGAATGGCTGCTAGTATGGGGGCTGTACTATTATCTGCTGGAACAAAAGGAAAAAGATATGCAACACCAAATGCAGAAGTAATGATACATCAACCTTTAATATCTGGTGGGCTTTCTGGTCAAACAACAGAAATTAAAATTCATGCAGACCATATGGTAAAAACAAGAGAAAAGTTAAATAGAATATTAAGTGAAAAAACAGGTCAGCCAATAGAACAAATAGAAAAAGATACAGAAAGAGATAACTATATGACAGCTGAAGAAGCACTTAAATATGGATTAATAGACGGAATTATGGATAAAAGACCTTAATTAATAGGGGGAAGAAATGGCAAATAAGAATAAAACAATGAGCGTTAAGTGTTCATTTTGTGGGAAACCACAGGAAATGGTTAAAAGGATTGTAGCAGGACCAAGTGCATACATTTGTGATGAATGTATAGGAGTGTGTAACAACATAATCGAAGATGGTGATGTAGATGAGACAACTTCTTACGAAGATGTAAAATCAAGTGAGATTCCAACACCAGAAGAGATTAAGAACATATTAGATGAATATGTAATTGGCCAAGAGAATGCTAAAAAAACTTTATCTGTTGCAGTATATAACCATTATAAACGTATTAATTGTGAAAAAATAATAGATGATGTGGAGATACAAAAAAGCAATGTATTACTTCTAGGACCAACAGGAAGCGGAAAAACTTTACTTGCAGGAACACTCGCAAGAATACTTAATGTGCCATTTGCAATAGCTGATGCTACAACACTTACAGAAGCAGGATATGTTGGAGAAGATGTAGAGAATATACTTTTAAAATTAATTCAGTCTGCAGAACATGATATAAAAAGAGCAGAAAAAGGAATAATCTATATTGATGAAATAGACAAAATTACTAGAAAATCTGAGAATCCATCAATAACAAGGGACGTAAGTGGAGAAGGAGTACAGCAAGCCCTTTTAAAAATTATTGAAGGAACTGTTGCTTCAGTACCACCACAAGGAGGTAGAAAGCATCCTCATCAAGAATTTCTACAAATAGATACTTCTAACATATTATTTATATGCGGAGGAGCATTTGAAGGGTTAGAAAGAATAATAAAAGACAGGGTTGGGAAGAAGTCGATAGGATTTGGAGCAGAAATTGAAGCAAAAAAAGAAATTCAAAAATATAAGATATTTGAAGAGTTGCTACCACAAGATTTACTAAAATTTGGACTTATTCCTGAGTTCGTTGGAAGATTACCAATTATAACGACAATTAGAGAATTAGACAGAGAAGCGCTTAAAGAAATAGTAACTAAGCCAAAGAATGCATTAGTTAAGCAGTATAAAAAGCTGTTAGAACTAGATGATGTTGAATTAGAATTTGACGAAGAGGCATTAAATGTAATAGTAGATAAGGCAATAGAAAGAAATACAGGGGCGAGGGGACTAAGATCCATTATAGAAGATATAATGAGAGATATTATGTTTGATGTTCCTTCCAATAACAAGATAGAGAAGTGCATCATAACTAAAGAAACAGCGCTTGGAGAAGCAGGACCAGAACTAATAATAAATGAAAACAAAAAGCCTAAAGTTAAAAGCGTAAAAAAAGAGATAAAAGTGCCACATAAAAATAGCGAAACAGCATAAGGAACAAATAAAAAAATGTATAGAACCTAAAAAAGGAACGATATAAGTACCGTTCCTTTTACTAATTTATTCAATTATCAATTATTAATAATCCTATAACTCTACAAACTTATATACTGCTTCTGCAAAGCCACCTTTCTCAACAGGACTTACAGTTGTGTACTTGGCGACGCTTTTAACTTCATCGTAAGCATTTGACACTGCTACACCAAGTCCGCTGTCTCTAATCATCTCTAAATCGTTTAAATTGTCTCCTATTGCCATCATATCTGATTTATCAACTTTTAAATAGTTGCCTAAAATGCTAAGAGCTGAATTCTTATTAATTCCTTTTGGACTTATATCTAAATATTCATATTCTTTATCTATAGTAGTGTCCTTAAATTGACCACGTTTAGAAATAAATGTTGTTTCTACATCAACTTGGTCCAAAATTTCTTCTTTAAGATTGCCTAGTCCAGAGGCATCAGATATGACTAATTTACAAACATCAACTGAATTGTTAGACAAATATTCCCTAATATCTTTAACTACTTTAAATTCTAAAGAAGATTTATAATAGTTGCTTTCTTTAAGCTTAAAGTTTCTTAAATCCATATATAATAATTTTTCCGTTATTATTTCATTATCCGTATATAAATGAACATGCAAATTCTTTTTCTTTGCAAGTTCTAAGCATGTAACAATTTCTTCAGAAGTTAACAATTTCTTGTAAATTTCTTCACCAGTTTTTAAATTTATGATTTGATTTCCATTACCAAAAATTCCATAAGTCGCATTAAAAGTAGAACATACCTCCTTAATAATTGGATATGTCTTTCCTGTACACACGACAAAGTCGATGTCTTTACTTCTAATAGCTTTAATTGCCTCGAAATTGTCTTTGGAAATGTTGTTATGGCTATCTATAATTGTCCCGTCCAAATCACTGGCAATTAGTTTAATCATAATTTAAACACCTCCATATACAACAATTATACCATAAACTAGTAAAATAGTAAATACGTTAATCTGAAAACAGTTGGAGCATACTGGGAAAATTGAATTTTTATGTAAAATATGATATAATTGATATAGATACTCATTTATGTCCATAAACCCGAAGGCCCATAGCCTAGGGTAAAAAATATGAAAGGAGACATATATAATGAGGAAAATGACAACACGGGGAGCATTATTACTCCTGACCATCATGATGATGGTTTTGAGCTTCGGCTCAGCAGTATCAGTAGCAGCGGCCTCGAGCAACGAGGTAGTGATCCGGATAGGCACATATGAACGCCAAGTGCCGGGTTATCACAATGGTGGAGACACATTTGTTAGCCTGTCTGAAGTGAAGCGGGTATTTCCGGCTCACATAACGACATCTCTTGGAAATGTTATTGCTTGTAGCAATAACAATTGCACCAACAGTAGGGCAAACGATTGTATTTCGTTGACGATGATAGGGCTCGTAACTAGTTTCACCACGAGATTAGTTGGAGATGCCCCCCCTCCAAGCGGAGAAACAACGCCAACACCACCAACGCAACAGATACACCGTATCCCTGATATCGTCAGGGTAAACGGGGTTGTGCAAGCTGATGGCGCACGCCACCTCTTTAGGTTTGACCAAGAAGGTCGTGCCTACGCACCAACTGGCACAGCTGCTTTTGTGGCTAACCCGAGACTCTTCACTTCTGCACACATGCAGAATAGAAGTACCGTCTCAGGCGCAACCCTTCTTAGGGATTTGCAAGTGGTGTTAAGTTTCGAATACAACACTGGTGCTAGCAACAATGAAATTAACATTGTGACTGTAACAGAGCAAGTAGTTACAAGCACACCACAGCCAACACAGCCACCTACAACCACACCACAGCCAACACAGCCACCTACAACCACACCACAGCCAACACAGCCACCGACAAGCACGCCACAGCCAACACAGCCACCTACAACCACACCACCAGGAGCCAACGCAGGAGGAACAGTAGGAGGAACAGTAGGAGGAACAGTAGGAGGAACAGTAGGAGGAGCAGCAGCAGGAACTCCAGCACAGGAAATGGCTACCGTTATGATTAACGGCGCACATTTCCCGGCGATGCAAATTTACATCGTCGGAGAAGAAGGAGAAGAACGCTTTGCTAGGATTCGGGGAGTAGAAAGTGGAGCAAGGCTTCGCGAAGTTTTCCCCGGCATCATAACGGTTGGAGAACAGTCATTAATTTTGAGTGCGGTGTCAAACCATGGAAGAGAATTCACTTATTCCATCAGTGAGAATGTAGTAATAATTACATCCACACAAGATGGAGATGGAGAATCACCGTTGACAGAATACTGTGAAGCATGTGAATATGCACTTGAAGCATGTGTTTGCGAAGATGGTTCTGACGAATACTGTGAAGCATGTGAATATGCACTTGAAGCATGTGTTTGCGAAGATGGTTCCGACGAATACTGCGAAACATGCGAATACTCAAAAGAAGAATGCGAATGCGAATCTGTATTCATGGCATGGCTACAAACCAATTTTCCAGATACATTCGTAAACACCGTAGACCAAGATTCACGTTGGGCTGGAGTGAACAACTTCGGACACCATGTAGGGATGGGGTGGTGGTTCGTATGGAGAGCAACTTTGTTAATAGCAGCATTTGTTCTGCTAATATACCTGTTGGCAAATTGGTCAAAGTTTGAAGACATTAAGTGGTTCAAACGCATTGCTAGTATAACTTTGATATCGGCAAAGGTCTTATTTGTAATAGGAATGACACTTGGCTGGGGAATGGTTATATGGGCATTAATTGGCCTTGTTGCACTAGCGGTCTTAGCGTTAATAATATGGGGTGTAAGAACCCTGATAAAGCGCAGAGCCAATAATAGTGACGGAGATGGTGTAGACGATGATGACGATGAGGAATCAAGTCTGTTTTTCAAAATTCTTCGTTGGGTTGGATATGTTGCTGTGTTCTTAGCTATACCCGGAGGGTTAACACTTGCGATTATCATGAGTGGATGGCTAATGTGGCTAGGAATAGCCATGATAATTGCGGCAGTGATTATTATAGCAATCTTATTTCGAAAAGCTATAGCAAATCATCCAACCGATGATGACGATGATACCGGACGTCCAGAACCGTATAGGCCAACGCCTCCTGACGACGACGAATATGCCCCGAAACCACAGTAAGGTATTACTTGAGAGGGATATAAAGCAAAGCCAGGACATTCCTAACGATGACTCCTTTCATAGAAAGAAGAGAAGCACCTTTTGAATAAAAGGTGTTTTCTCTTGCAAAAGTTGTAAAATTATGTAAAACATGATATAATATATGGCATAGACACGCATCTAAAAAACAGGCTAAACCGCACATGCGGCAGCCAAAATAAGAAAAGGAGAGATGCAGAATGACACAGAAAAGGAAAAAGGTAATGCGGAGAGTAGGAATTATTATGGCCATTATCATGATAATGGCTAGCTTTCCTGCAACAGTGTTAGGGCAGCAAGTACAAAACGAAATTTGGGGTCCACCGTCAAGAGTCTATGTTGACGGGAACTTCCAGCAATGGGGGTGGTTGGACATGGTGCTGTGTTTGGAAACAAATAGAGCAATTGTTCCGCCCACTGAATTACCAGCACTTCAGCCGTTAGAGAATACTTTGACGGTAGCACAAAGAACAGGGATGCAACCTCTTGACGATTACGAGCCATTGGCTTTTGTGATCTCGCAAATAGGTTGGTATCATCTGGTTGGCACCACTGTGCGTATTTATACGCATGGGCAGGGGACAACACCGCCACCGACACCACAAGCACCGACACCTGTGCGGCCGAACAACCCACAGCTATTTACGAACGTTTGGTTCGTGGTTAATGGGCTTGTGACACCATACAATGTGGGTGTGCATATCAGACATGCGGGTGGTCGTTGGGAAATGAGTCATGCAGGTGCTGAATTGCTTTTCCCAGAACTTGTAGCCCAGTACGGGTTTCCAACACAAGCTTGGACCTGCATTCAGACGGTGACAGAAAATCTGGAAGGAAGACTACGCCATGTAGAAAATGTTGTCTTCATCAATACTGATGGAGCAGTGCCTGTTGTCATAAGGCAATGGGAGAATGAACAGTGGCGGATAGTGTTTTTTCCAGATCAATGGCCAATCATTGTTGGAAATCGCACATTACTACCTGTAAGGTATGTAATGGAACCGATGGGCTATGTGGTAACATGGAACAATTCCACGCGTACTGCAGTAGTAGCCACGCCTGATGGATCTAGAAGGATTGAAATACCTATAGGTCAACGCTTCTTCCCAGTATACGAGAACAATGTAAGGGTAGGGACAATCGAATCGGATGTAGCTGCTCAGATTATTAATGGGCGCACATTGATTCCGATTAGGTTCCTAATCGACAATTGGTCTGGGCGTGATATGCCTTGGTTTGGTGGTACTGGTGGAGAACACCATGAAGCACTAATCCAACCTGGCGCACCACGCAGAGCGCACTGAGTAACACCTTTTTTAAGCAACATGGACAAGGCCAGGGATGATAAATCCTTGGCCTTTCTCCTTGCTAATGAAAAGAACACCTTTCGAATTTAAAAGGTGTTCTTTGTTGTTTAATTAATAGTACTTATATTAGTCATATACTTTTAGATTATCTTAACGTTATCGAAACGTTATTGTGTGAGAATCCTCCAGTAAGGTGTCTACTATTTGTTGAAACAGTAGTGATTCTTCCTGATGCATCAAATGTTATGAATACACTTATAGGAGTATTGTTTCCTGTTATATGACTTACATTACTGATTCTATATTCAAATCTTCCAACTCCAGGAGCTACTAAATTGCTATGAGAAGCAGTTCCACCCGTCATTACGAAGTTTCTAGATTCGTTTGAACTAACTCTGTCTAATCTAAGTGTTCCTGATGGATTTCCTGGTGTTGAGATTGACATTGTAAAGTTAGTAGCTGGTGGTGGTTCAGGTATTATTTGATTTGATGAACTTCTTCTAGTTTCTAATACTCTCAAGTTTATAGAAGTACTAGTGAATGATCCTGCTATATATGGGCTAGTTGTAGTTACTCTTGTTATATTTCCGTTAGCATCATATGTAACGTAAATTGCCATCTCTGGAAGGTTATAATAGTTAGCTAATGTATTTGTACGTGTTATAACGTATCTGTGTGCTGTGTTAGCTGCTAAAGAAGGGAATGTATGAGATGCTGTTCCTGAAGTTCCTATTGTATATGTCATACTATTTCCTTGAGCTGGTCTTACTACGTATGTTCCTCCTGTTACCATATTATTGTTAGCTCTATTAACTGGTGAAAGAGCTATGTTAATATGTCTAGCTGGAGGTATTATATTTCCGTTATCTCCTGGTCTAGCTTCTCTAATATCTACCAATACACTACCAGAGTTGAATGTTACAACTACATTTGGTGTAGTAGAAGTGGCATTAGTGACATGCCCTTGTGCATTATATGTAACATTTAATGTAATAGTTCCAAAACTGTTAAATTGTACTGGGCTAGAAGAATTTCTATGTTGAGTAATAGTATATGTTACAGTTCTAGCAGTAGCTGGTGTCTGGAATAAGTGTGCATAAGCTCCGCTAGTTGGTATATTAAATGTTCTAGTTACTTGAGGTGATGGAACTGTATCTACAATTCTAAATTGAGCACCTGAAACTATTTGATTATTATTTCTATCAAAAGTTCTAAGACCTATAGCTATTTCATTTTGACGATTGTTTTGTGTAGGTCTAGCTTCTCTAATATTTAATGTTATTGTACCAGTATTCCAGTGTGCTTCTACATTTGCTGTAGGAGTGGTAACATTAGTGATTTGTCCTTGAGCGTTAAATGTAACGTTTAATGTAATAGTTCCAAAAGCATTATATTGTACTGGGCTAGAAGAATTTCTATGTTGTGATATAACATATGTTACAGTTCTAGCAGTAGTTGGTGCACGGAATGTATTAGTTGCAAATCCGCCAGCTGGTATGTTATATACTCTAGTTGCTTGAGGTGAAGCGTGAAGGTCTATAATTCTGAATTCAGCTCCTGAAGTTGTCTCCGCAGTACCTCTATCTGAAGTTCTAATTCCTATATTAAAATTTTGTTGGTGCTGTTGTTGAGGTCTAGCTTCTCTAATATCTAGCAATACGCTACCAGAGTTGAAATGTACAACTACATTTGGTGTAGTAGAAGTAGCATTAGTGACATGCCCTTGCGCATTATATGTAACATTTAATGTAATAGTTCCAAAACTGTTAAACTGTACTGGGCTAGAAGAATTTCTGTGTTGAGTAATAGTATATGTTACAGTTCTAGCATTAGCTGGTGTTTGGAATAAGTGTGAATAAACTCCGCTAGTTGGTATATTAAATGTTCTAGTTACTTGAGGTGATGCAATTGTATCTACAATTCTAAATTGAGCACCTGAAACTATTTGGTTATTATTTCTATCAAGAGTTCTAAGACCTATAGCTATTTCATTTTGACGATTGTTTTGTGTAGGTCTAGCTTCTCTAACTTCTAAAGTAATGTTTCCGGCAGTAAAATGTATGCCAACATTTGGTGTAGTAGAAGTAGCATTAGTAATATGCCCTTGAGCATTAAATGTAACGTTTAATGTAATAGTTCCAAAAGCATTATACTGTACTGGGCTAGAAGAATTTCTGTGTTGTGTAATAGTATATGTTACAGTTCTAGCAGTTGTTGGTGCACGGAATGTATGTGAAGCAAATCCGTTAGCTGGTATATTATAAGTTCTAGTTGCTTGAGGAGATGCGTGAACATCTAAAATTCTGAACTCAGCACCTGAAGTTATATTTCCGTGGTTTCTATCTGAAGTTCTAAGACCAATTGTAAAGTTTTGTTGATGAGGTTCTGTTGCTGGTCTAGCTTCTCTAATTTCTAAAGTAATATTTCCAGTAGTAAAGTGTATGTTTACATTTGGTGTGGTAGTAGTAACATTAGTGATTTGTCCTTGAGCATTAAATGTAACGTTTAATACGATGTTACCAAAACTGTTATATTGTACTGGACTAGAAGAATTTCTGTGTTGAGTAATAGTATATGTTACAGTTCTAGCAGTCGTTGGTGCACGGAATGTGTGTGAAGCAAATCCACTAGATGGCATATTATAAGTTCTAGTTGCTTGAGGAGATGCGTGAACATCTAAAATCCTGAACTCAGCACCTGAAGTCATATTTCCGTGGTTTCTATCTGAAGTTCTAAGACCAATAGTAAAGTTTTGTTGTGTTTGTTGTCCTGTCCTGGTTTCTCTGATTTCTACAGTTACTATAGGAACTGTTCCGTTATTATCGATAGTAGTTCTTACTTCTGATACAGGTCTGTTTGTAGTAGCGCTTGTAATACGACCTTGTGCGTCTCTTCTAACATCAAGTCTTATTTCTGGCACTGATGCATATCCACCTGTTGATACTTGAGTTTGCCTAAACGTGTAAACACCTTGGTTAGTAAACCAAGAGTGGAAGTCGGTACCAATAGATCCCATATTGAAGTTTTGTGAAAATCCTTCGTTTGGAGTTGTTACTGTAAAACGAGAGTTAGTAGTTCTGGCATTTGTTTGAGAGTCTACTGTAATAACTCTTATTCCAAAATTTGTCGAATTTGTAGCCATAACTTCATTTAAGTTTCCTATAATGAAAGCTACGGCTATTATCATTAGTAAAAGTAGAATTCTTTTTAATCTCATAAATGTTCTCCTTTCAAAAAAACATCCTAATTTCCAATTATTTTCCATTTCAATTATACCTCAATTGGCAAGAAAAGTCAACATATTTAGCGAAAATAATGTTTTTATGTAAATCTTGTTTTGGAAGGATAATTTCCAGCAAATGAAATAATGATTTTGTTAAGTTAAAAAAATTAAGATATAATATGCAAGAAATACAAAAAAGTTCTTTTGAAAATCTTTTAGAAATGAGGCAACTGTATGAAAGTAACGATTATAATGCCTGCGCATAATGAGCAAGAGACAGTAAGAACGGTTATAGAAAAAGCAAAGAAAAGCAAGAAT
Organism: Oscillospiraceae bacterium; assembly: GCA_009785865.1. Taxonomy (GTDB): domain Bacteria; phylum Bacillota; class Clostridia; order TANB77; family CAG-508; genus WQVL01. The sequence continues at coordinate 17,153 of WQVL01000001.1, forward strand.
GTAGAAGAAATTATAGTAGTAGATAATGCGAGTACAGATGATACAACAAACAAGATCAAACTATAAAGATAGGTAAAAAGAAAAGTAAAATTGTTAACATTATAAAGAAAGCTAAATAAACAATAAGTACAGAAGAGTTTTAATATGTAAGAAAAAGACAGCGCGGATATATTCCGCGCTGTCTTCCATTTAGGGTGTTTAGACACGTGTTAGTATGTTGCTCGCAGGCCAAGTCTGGACGCGCTGTCATTGTCTAAGTAGAACGTACAGTCGCATTTTTTTAGTGCGGTAGCCGGTATGTCTGGTGTAGACTCTTCGGCAGTTAATGTATTGTAAACAGCGTCAGCTTTGGCTGCTAAAGGTACCATGGATATAATGTGTGTGCAATTCAATATCGCAGGTACTGTAAATGAGATGGCTGTTTTTGGCACATCGTCCAATTCATCAAACCATCCTTCACCGAGTTGTTGATTTCTACATGCTTCGTCAAGTGTTACAACGTGATAGGTATCGGATGTATCGAAATCTGCCGGTGGGTCGTTGAATGCAATGTGACCATTCTCACCTATACCTATAAGGGCGACGTCAATAGGCTTGCGTTTTACTTCAGCCGTAAGCTCTGCTATTGCAGCGTCTACGTCAATGTCCGGGTTAACAAAATGAACTTTCAGTGGCGGTAGTGGCAACTTGCTAATAAAGCGCTGCCACAGATAAAGCCTAAAACTTGCCTTATGAGTCACTGGTATACCAATGAACTCATCCAGGTGAAACATCTCCACCTTAGTCCAGTCGATAGCTAAATTCAGCAGTTGGATAAATAATTCAAACTGGGACCGCCCAGTTGAAAACATTATCCGTGCAAAACCATTGTCCGCAATTGCTTCATTTAACAATCTTGCAACATGCGCGGCTGCCTTTTTTGCTGCATCTTGTTCTGTTACAGATAGTACAATAGTCATGTTGACCTCCTCAAGAGAATTTTTAATGTTTTTTCTGCCAGACAAGAGAAGCTTTCATTCATCTAGCCTAACATTTTGTAAGTGCAATGTTGCAACATGCCGCATAATGTTTCCTCCCTAAAATTAGTTAGTTTTCTGAGCGGATCTTAGATTGCTTAGCCGCTCTTATATGAAAAACTTTGATAACATTATACAGCAGAACGCAAATTATGTCAATTAGCAGTGCGGTTGCCTTACAGCAAATTCGAATTTCTTGACAGCAGCTACAAGATATTGTATAATTATGGGTATGTGAAAAAAATTAGCAGATAAACTAAGGAGAAGATATGAGTAATAATAGCAAGGCAAAAGTAGGGGTTGGATTTGCAACAGGGAGAAAAAACTTTATTAATGTTTTAAAAAGTCATTATAAAAATTGGAAAAACAGTGGTGTTTTTGATCAAAATATCAGTTTAAACATATTTATAGCATATGATGTTTCATATAGTGATATAACTGAAGAAGATTTTAAAAGAATTCCTAAATATATTTATGATAGTGTAGAAAATATCTTTTTTATAGGAAAAAAAGAGGTTCAAGAGATTTGCAATGACATTAAGAAGGAAAAGTCATTAAAACTTAGAGAACTAAAGGAAATATTTGGTGATCATGGTTATGGAAAACTCAGAAATTCTGTTTTATATACAGCAATCAAAAACAATATTGACTATTTATTGTTTATGGATGACGACGAGTATCCAATAGCGACGGTGCAACACACTGATGGAACATTAGGGTGGATAGAGCAAAATATATTGAAGACACATCTAGATCATATTCAAGAGTGTGATATAACAATGGGCTATCATTGTGGGTATATTTCACCAATACCATACTTTGATATAAAAGATAGTCTTGACAAAGAGGCTTTCAAGCTATTTATAGAAGCAATAAGTAATGAAGTTTTAGACTGGGAGAAGATGAAAAAAGTTCTATTCAAGAACAAGGGAATTACTTACGCTGAAGATAAAATATTAAAAAAACAAAAACCGCATGAAATAGAATCTGTAAATGGTGGGAAATGGGTACTTGGATCAAATGTGTGTTTGAATCTGAGTAGGATGAAGAAAATATATCCTTTTTATAATCCGCCGAAAGCTAGAGGAGAAGACACATTTTTTTCAACATGCTTGAAAAAAGAAACAATATACAGAGTTCCAGTATATAGTTTTCATGATGGTTTTTTAAAGCATTCTTCGATTATGAATGGGATATATCCTGAAAAATTGGAAGAAGTTAATTATTCTGAGAAAGTTATTAAAGATAGATTTTTAAAAGCTTGTATAGGTTGGATGAGGTATAAGCCATTGCTTATACGTATTACTAATAAAAGAAATTATGCAAAGGAAATAAATAGTATAATAGAAAAACTAGAAAAAAGCATCCCATTTTTATGTGAAACATTGGGAACTGATGAGTTTAAGCAATTGACCAAAGAGCTAAAATATTACGATAAACATGTTGCAAAACACCATGAACAATTTCAAAAAGTTAATGAAATATGGCGTAAAATAAATTCAAAGAAGAAGATAGATAAAAGTAATAATGGAATAATAGAGGAAGAGAACTTGGTGATTATGAATATGGAATCAAATCCTATTTCATCTACTACTGAATAGTGAAGGAAGTAGAGGTGCAGTGTGAAGAAAATTTTGATATTTAGAGCAGTAAAAGTTGTAATAGAAAAAGCAAAAGAACTAGGATATATAACAGTAGTTATTGATAAAGACAATGAGCTTGGCGGGAAGGAATTAGCAGATTACTATAAATGTATATCTTTTGAAGATTTAGATGGTTGCTTAGCATATGCTAAAGAAATGCAGATTGATGGAGTTGTATCAGCTTCTGAATTTTCTGTTATAACGGCAGGGTATATAGCAACCAATATGAACCTACCTGGAATAAGTTATGAAACGGCAATGTTGTGCAAAAATAAATATGAAATGTGCAAAGTGTTAGAAGAGAAAAATGTAAATGCAATACCTCAATTTTTTAAAGTGATGAATGTTGATGAGTTAGAATCTATAAAAGAGAAATTAAAATTTCCTGTGATTGTAAAGCCGAATGAAGGGATAGGGAGCGAAGGCGTAACTAAAGCCGAAAACGTTGAAGAATTAAGAGATAAAACTATATTCGCTCAAGAAAACGCACCTACGCAGAATAATACAACTCTAATTCAAACTTTCATTTCTGGTCAAGAATATGGTGTTGAGTCATTTGTATATGATGGAACTGTATACGTGTTAGGAATCATGAAAAAATTAATGACACCTCCACCATATTATTCAGAATTAGGTCACTGTAGCCCTTCGGGATTAGATGAACAGTTGGAAAATAGAGTAAAAGAACTTGTTACTAATACTATAAAAGCCCTAGGAATTAATATCGGGCCAGTTAACATAGATCTAATAATTACAAAAAATAATGAACTATATATTATAGATATAGGTGCAAGAATAGGGGGCAATTCAATTGCCTCTCATATAATTCCTGCAACATCTGGAATAGATCATATTGCTAATACGATCAAAGTAGCTATGGACGAGCCTGTAGTTATTGGTTCGATCAAAAATACCGCAGTAGCTTCAATAATACTAACATTAACTCCTGGGAGAGTAAAATCTTTGCCAGATTTTACAAAGTATTATGATGAAAGTACTGTGTCTATAGCATGTAAATTAAAAGAAGATGACGAAATCTTAGAATATAAGACGTGTGCCAATGTTTATGGAAATATAATACTTAGAGGTTCTAATTTAGATAATTTAATTGAAAAAGCTTTGTATCTGAAAGAGAGAATTGATAGTGAAATTATTAGATACTAATGTATATATGATTTAGAGTACTTTAGAGAGAGGAATTGCTATGGGAATTTATATAAGGAAACTATCCAAAAAAGATAAGGAAGACAAAGTTTTATTTGATTTTGTAACTAGCATTTCTAATGAAGATACAGGATTCACAAACCCGTGGGAATACATAGAAGAGAAAAACAGTTTTAATGAATGGATTGACATTATGCTCAAATCAAGTAAAGGTGAATACAAGGCAAAGTGTGAAGTTAAGAAGTATTCTTTGTATTGGATTTATTCTGAAGACATTCCGGTAGGTGTTGGAAAAGTAAGAGAGCCAGATGAAGAAGAAATAAAGCATTATGGACATATTGGGTATTACATTGATTCAAAATATCGAGGAAAGGGATATGCAACAGAAGCTGTTAGGCTTTTGGTTGAAGAAGCAAAGAAAACTCAAAAAATAGAAGAAGTTATGATATTTATAAGAATAGGAAATTTATCATCTAGGAGAGTTGTAGAGAAATGTGGAGGAGAGTTAAGAGAAATTGTAGATGACAAAGCTTGTAAGTATTATCTTTAGTGTGATGGAAAGAAATAGTTGCAAAATATATAAATAACATGGAGGTCAATAAATAATGAAGGTAGGAATATTAACATTTCATAATGCAGATAATTTTGGAGCGGTTTTACAAGTTTATGCATTACAAACCTATTTAATAAGAAAAGGATTTTCAGTAGAAGTTATAGACTTCAGGCCTAAATATGTAGATAGTGTATATAAAGTAATTCCTTCTAAGTTTAAGGACAATAAGAGATACATGTCAAAGGATCATGTAAAAAGAGCCTGCTTAAACATATTAAATCCAAAGAAATATAAGGAAAGAAAAAATGGGTTCTTAAGTTTTAGAAGAGATAATTTAAAAATTACTGAAGATATATATAGAACGTGCGAAGATTTGAAAAAGCTGAGTTTTGATGCATATATTTTTGGAAGTGATCAAGTGTGGAACCCAACTATTACTAATGGAGTAGAAGGGGCTTTTTTTGGTGCATTTAGTCAAGGAGATGCAAAGAAAATTTCATATGCGGCAAGTATGGGTAGCAAAGAAGTTCCCGAGCAATACAGAGAAAAATTTAAAGAATTAGTTTCTGCATTAGACTCCATATCAGTAAGGGAATATCAAGGAGCAGAAACAATTAAAACATATACAGATAAGAGTGTAGAACATGTCTTAGATCCAACTCTGCTAATTGATATAGAAGAAATGAACAAAGTGGCGAAGATGCCTGAAATCCAGGGAGAATATCTGTTGTTGTATAGTTTAACTATGGCAAAAAGTGATGATAGAATATATAAAGTAGCATATGAATTAGCTGATAAATTAGGGCTGAAAGTAATTGAAATAGATAAAAAAGGAACACATGATCCGAAATATAAAAAACATGAGTGCTTATTAAATATAAATCCGGCACAGTTCCTGGGGTTAATAAAAGAAGCTAGTTTTGTAGTAAGTAATTCTTTTCATGGAACTGCATTCGCAATTGCTAACAAAAAACCATTTTATACATTTGGTACTCGAGCTACCAGTGAGAGGATGCTTAGTATATTGAATATGTTAGAGATTCCAGAAAGATTTTTAGACAATAAAATGGAAGTAGACGAAATCAAGGAAATAGATTATGAAAAGATTGGAAACAAATTGAAATCTGAAAAAGCAAAGTCAGAAAAATTTTTGATGAAAGCTTTGTCAGGGGAGGAATAGGTAGTGAAGAAAGTAAAAATAATCATGAATGCTGATGATTTCGGCTTTTCGAATGGCATAAATAGAGGAATTATAGAAGCATATAAAAAAGGATTAATAAGTTCTACGACAATAATGGTGAATATGCCATACTTTGAAGAAGCGGTTGAATTATCAAAGCAAAATGAAGGGTTGGGAATAGGATTGCATATAGATTTTACCTATGGCGAACCAATAACTATTAATCATTCAAAATCGATAATTGATGAGGATGGTAATTGTCATTCTCCTAGAAAGCTTAGGAGCAATGAAATAATTCTAGATTATGATGAAGTGTATAATGAAATAAGTGCGCAATTGGAAAAACTAAAGTCATATGATGTAAAGATAACGCATCTTGATTGCCATCACTTTATAGATCATAATGATGTTATACGAAAAGCAATGTACGATTTGGCGAAGAAAAACGATTTGCCAATTAGAGTAGATGTGGAACATGCTAGAGAAGAAGCTTTAAAATGTGGGCTTAAATCTACAAGCTTATTTTGTAGAAAGTTTTATGGTGATGATGCTAAAGCAGAGACCATCATAGATTATGTAAGACAAAACAATGAGGTGGAGAGTATTGAAATAATGAATCATGTTGGATACATTGACGAAGATACTAGGAGTAGGACTACATATATAGATCGTGAAGATGAGATTAAAGAACTTGAGAGATTAAAAGAGATGGGATTTTATGATGAAATAGAGTTAATTACTTTTAGCGATTTATTGAAGTAAAACATAGATTAAATTTGAAATAAAAGGTGAAGTAAATGGAAGAAACATATTTAACAACTAAGTGCAAACCTAGTTGTTATGGATGCAAAGGGTGTGAGCTAGCATGTCCTAAGAAGTGTATTAATATGAAGTCAGATGAAGAAGGCTTTTGGTATCCAGAGATTAGGCAAGAAGAATGTATAAATTGTGATTTGTGTGAGAAAGTTTGTCCAATTAATGGAAGGTATATGAAAGAAGACTTTTTAGAAGAAGCAGAGATATATGCTACATATAATAGAGACGAAGAGAAGAGAATAATAAGCTCATCAGGAGGAATGTTCATAATATATGCTGAGCATATACTAGACCAAGGTGGAGTTGTGTTTGGAGTATCTTTTGATAGTAGTTTTAAAGTAATGCATAAAGAGGCACTCACAATGGAAGGTGTACACGAGTTTCTAGGTTCAAAATATACACAAAGTGATGTTGGGGAAGTATATAAAGACGTTAAGAAATATTTAGGGGAAGGTAAGAAAGTTCTCTTTTCAGGAACACCTTGCCAAGTTGCTGCTTTATATAATTATTTAGGAAAGGACCATGAGAATCTATTTACAATAGATTTAGTATGCCATGGGGTATTTAGTCCAAAAGTATTTAATTCATATTTAGACTATGTAAATAAAAAAAGTGATAATTATGATATAAAAGATATAAAATTCAGAAGCAAGCTTTTTGGATGGGGTAACTACTGTATGCATATAGAATATAAGGATGGTCAAAAATACATAGAGAAAAAATTGGAAGATCCGTTCTACCTGCTATATGCATATATAGCATTGAGACCATCATGCTATGAGTGTACATATTCTAAAAGCAAAAGAGAAGCCGATGTATCAATAGCAGATTATTGGAGGGTGCGAAATCATAAACCACACCTATATGATCTAAAAGGTTTATCACTATTATTTAACAACAGTAAAAAAGCTCAAAAAGTTTTTGAGCAAACAAGTGAAAAGATGATGTATGAAAGATGTACATTAGAAGAAGTTATGCAACGAAATTTAGAAGCACCAACTCCTAAAAGCGAAATGAGAGATGAATTTTTCGAATCATATAACAAAGAAGGTTTCGAGAAAACAGTTGAGAAAATGTGGGATAGACTTATTGATCAATTTAATAAATAAAGGAATAATTAGAACTCTTTGATTTTATAAAAAAGAAATGGAAAATATCTTAGTAAAGTAGTTGATATTTTTAATCTTTTAATATAAAATCAAAGAGATTTTTTAAAATTGGAGGGTCGAAATTTGATAACATTGGAAGAAGTTAAGAATAATCCAGAAGTAATAGAGCTAATAGTAGGGGCTCAAAGACAATTGGCGGCAATACGGATATACTGAACATTCACTAAGACATGTAGGTATTGTTTCTGAAAGAGCTGGAAAAATTTTGGAGATGCTTGAATATCCGAAAGAGAGAATTGAGCTTGCTAAAATAGCGGGGTATTTACATGATATAGGAAACAATATAAACAGAGTAAATCATGCTCACACAGGTGCACTACTAGCATATAACATTTTAAAAGATATGGGTATGGATGTTAGAAGCAGATCAGATATAATGATGGCTATAGGAAATCATGATGAGCAAACAGGAAATCCAGTAAATGAAATTACGGCAGCATTAATACTTGCAGATAAATCTGAAGTTCATAGAGATAGAGTCCTAGAAAAGAATAAGCCTAGGCTAGACATTCATGACAGAGTAAATTATGCGGTAACAGAAGCAGAGCTTACGATAGATAATAAAGAGAAGAAAGTAATACTTGATTTGACAATCGATACGAACATATGCCCGATACTAGACTATTTTAAAATTTTCATGGATAGAACAATAATGAGTAAATATGCAGCAAAGTATTTGGATATATGGTATGAATTAATTATCAATGATACGAAATTATTATAAGAATACTAAACACACTATTTTTTAAGAAAGAAGGAGAGAACAAATGAAACTACACAAATCAATAATGAGAATAACAATAATGCTAATAATAGCGCTACTTGTAGCAGTATCTTTTTTTGGAGTATACAGGCTAGATGAATTTGAGACTAAGAATATTATGCCAGAGTATCTTTTAGGGATGGAATTTGCAGGAGGGATGACAATACATTTCGTGGTAGATGATTTTGTTTATACTGAGATACATGATTCGGAAGGAAATATTGTAGAACCTGTAGAGGGTGTAGAATATACAGAAGAAGCAGGATATCAAATCATAGAAGAAAGAGTTAATACTGATGAGATGCTTACTGAAGAAAACTTTTTAAGAGCAAAAACTGTATTAGAACATAGGTTAAATGCTATTGAAGCAAGCCAATATGAAATAAGATTAAATACAGAGACTGGTCAGATGAGTTTAACTCTACCAATAGATGACCATACTACAGTGATATATAACGCAATTATGCAATTAGGTATATTTGAAATACAAGATGCTGATGATAGAGAAGAGGCTATTGAAAGAGGTGACGGAAGAAACATAGAAGCATTAATGGATAACAGTCATATTGCAAATGCTACAGTTCTGCATGGACCATCACCATTTGGAATGGGAGTGTCTGTATTCTTAAATATTAGCTTTAATAGAGAAGGAACAGAAAGGCTTGAGGAATTGAGCAGGGAATATATGGAGAAAACTACGACAAATGAAGAGGGAGAAATCGAGAGAAGGGGAATTGCTCTTGTTTATGATGGATCACTACTAAGGCATTCTATGTATTTTGATGAAGTAATAACAAGAGGCGAAATAGATATTATGCTTGGAGTTGCAACAACTGACGAGGAACTAATGAATATTCATAGTGCAGCAAGTGATATAGCAATTGCATTAAATTCAGGACCTTTTCCAATATACTATGAAACTATGGTGGAAGAATTTACATCTACTATAGAGCCAACGATGCTCAGAACTGCAACGTTGATAGCAATTGGTGTTTTTGTGTTAGCATTAGTAGGATTAGTTGCGCGTTTTGGTGCAAAAGGAATATATGCAGCTATACTACAAATGGGATATTTGGCAACGCTACTACTGATCGTGAGATTTGCCCTTATAATAATTACACCAGAAGGTATTGCGGCAATAATTCTTTCTGTAATAATTAATTATATTGCAGTGTACATGTTACTACATACTATGAAAAAAGAAGATTTAAAATTTGATAAAGCAATGATTAACATTATAAAGAAACTTATAGCAGTATTAATTCCTGTATATATAATAGCAATAGTACTATCATTTACAACTTTTGCTAATCTTGCAGGTTTCGGAACAGGACTTGTATGGGGAACAATAGTGTTCTACTTATATAACATTATATTCACAAGAGCATTGTTAAAGGAGTAAGGATCATCTTCGTTACAAACATCAAAGAAGAGAAAGGAAAATGGAAATGAAAGTATTGAAAAATAATAAGAAAATAATTATGGTGATATTAGTCCTAATAATGATTGCGGGGGTAGCTATTACGCTAACCACAGGACTTAACTGGAGTTTAGATTATTCTAGTCAAGAAAGACTAGTTATAGTGATGACAAACGAGTTTCATATGAATGATATACATGATGATATTGACATTAGTGAAATAAGGACTATAGTTGATGAGGTTTTTGGAGGAGTTCAAACGCACATACAAACAGGAGATACAATTCCACATGTTTTATTTATAACTGCAAGAACAATTTCTGAAGCACAAATAGTAAGTATTGTTGATGGAATTAATGAACTATACGGTGTAGAGGTAGATGCTGAAGCGGCAACATATGTGATAAGTGTTGCTAATGTGAGAGGAAGAGATATTGTTAGACCTTATCTATTACATATAACAATATCAATACTTCTAATTCTCATTTATGCAGGGGTAAGATATAGAAAAGTTGGACCATTTAAAGTAAATGGAGTAATAATAGGAATGCTAGCAGGAACACAACTAATGTTCTTAAGCATTATGGCTATAACAAGAATACCTGTAGGTAGATGGGCTATGCCAATTGTACTTGTACTATTTGTATTAGCGTCAATGAAATCAATGTTGATATTAGAAAAAATGAATGAAACAGCAAAAGAAACAGGTGAAGAATCACAAGGGAAGAAATAGAAACATATAATAATATATATGATATTGGATAGATTTAATATCTATCCAATTTTTATGGAGTGATCTTATATGAACAGAAAAAGAGTTAGCTATAGCGAATACTATGGATATAGAGGTACTAGATATATAAGAAGATATTTTTCATGTAGAGAATGTGGAAGCATATCAATGGAAGAAGCATATGAACTAATAGAATCAGATCCGAATGCAGTGATTATAGATGTAAGGAGCTATCAAGAGTATGATGAAGGCAATTTGTGTTCTAGTATAAATATCCCCATATATGACTTAGAAAGGCATATAGAGAAAATAATACCTGACAAAGAGACTGTACTAATAACATACTGTGAAAGTGGTATTAGAAGTGAAGATGGGGCAGAGGCATTAAAAGCGAAGGGATATACAAATGCTTATCATATATATGTAGAATAAAAAGGATGCTCTTTTAAAAGAACATCCTTTTTCTATTTACATTTAAATATATGCATTAATACTATTTAATAAATAAACCAATATCTATATATTTATAGATAAGTCTCCAATAGAAGTTATCTCAGGATTACCAGATATAAAGCTGCTTGCATGAACTCCTTCTAACTTATCTTTAGGTTCACAATTACAACAAATACTACTTTCTGTATTAAAAAAACTTCCACAACGTACACATCTATTAAATTCCATTTTACTTCCCCCTTAACTTCTAGGCATATTGTATCACAGAAAAAAGAAAAAGGAAAGAAAAAATCGAAAAAGACACAAAATTGTAAAAAGATTACATATTACTTTGCGCTTTTCCTTCTAATTCAATTAATTTGACGAAGTCTTCTTGTGTTATTATTGTTAAGAAATAATCCCCATCACTCAAGATGCCTACTAATTCGTAGCCTTGTTGTTTAATTAGAATATGTAAAATGTTTATATCATTATCCATTGTAATCATATTATCTTTACGACGAGCTTTCATGTGTTCATTGTCAAATGCAGTAATTTGTTCGGCCATGACTTCTTTTACAGGAAGCTTCTTCTTATCAATAATCTTATTTATATTCCAGACTAAATCTTCTAATTCGCTCTTCATATCAATTCCTGCACCATAATTTGATTCTTGTAGTTGCTCTAATACATGATCGACAATATAAGCTTTCTGCATATTCTTTTCTGTTTCATTTTCGAAAACAGAATCAAGAATTTCTATGGTTCCATTTGAGATTATCTTTATTCCGGCTCTTACTATGTCTATGTTAAATTCTTTATCGTCCCAAACAAAACATCCAAAATAGAAAGTATTAAAATTAGGTGGTTGTTCTTCACCATATAACTTAGATTGGCTATTAATTACTTTTTGAGCTTTTTTCTCAATCATATAGATTCTAACAAATATAGATATGAAAAACAGAATGAGAGCAATTATTCCAAATAGAATATTTATTATGCCTAATACTATAGTTAATATAAGTCCACCTAGGAAATAACATATGGCAAACGTTTCTCGTCTTTTTTCTTCTTTGCTGGCAGGAGTACTCATAGTTTCATCAATCCTTTCTTTCATAGTTTAGATTATAACACAATTTTTTAATTTATACATGTAAGTTTTCGGTTGAAAAATGTTGCGCCATATTTGCAAAAAAGCTATTGACAAAGAGAGGCATGATTGGTATAATCATACAGTTAAAAATATGCACATATAGCAAGAGTTTAAGATTGTGCTTTCTGAGATGCAACAAGAAAGTGTTCTTAAGTGCAAAAAGCTATATGGAAGAATTCGAAAGGATACTTATCTGTATACACTAAAGTGCTACAGCTAAGAAAAAAACAAAGAGGAGGAATTTAAAATGGCAGTAGTTGCAATGAAACAATTACTAGAAGCGGGTGTGCATTTCGGACACCAAACAAAAAGATGGGATCCTAAAATGGCTGAGTATATATATCAAGCTAGAAACGGTATCCATATAATTGATTTACAAAAAACATCAAAGAAAATTGACCAAGCGTATGATTTCGTTAAGAAATTATCTGAGGAAGGAATAGAGATTCTTTTCGTAGGAACAAAAAAGCAAGCACAAGAATGTGTTAAAGAAGCAGCAATAAAAAGTGGTATGTTCTATGTTGACCAAAGATGGTTAGGTGGAATGCTTACAAACTTTAAAACTATCAGAAAAAGAGTGACTAGATTAAAAGAATTAGAAGCAATGCGGAGAAGATGGAACATTTGACGTGTTACCAAAAAAAGAAGTTGCAAAATTGAAAAATGAAATGGAAAAACTAGAAAAAAATCTAGGTGGAATGAAAGAAATGACAAGAGTACCTGGAGCAATGTTCGTAGTAGATCCAAAGAATGAAAGAATAGCAGTATTAGAAGCTAGAAAATTAGGAATTCCAATTATAGGAATAGTTGATACAAACTGTAACCCGGAAGATGTTGATTACCCAATACCAGCTAATGATGATGCAATTCGTGCAGTTAAGTTAATTACAGATGTAATAGCAAATGCAATAATTGAAGGTAGACAAGGGGAAATGGTAGAAGTACCAGCAGAACCTACAGCGGAAGAAACATTTGAAGAAGCTAGTACAAACAATGAAGAAGAAAAAACTATAGAAGAAGTTGCAGCAGCAGAAGTTGTAGCTGAAACTCCAGAAGTAGTTGTTTCAGAAGAAGTTGCACCAGAAGCTACACCAGAAGCGTAAACAAAATAGTTGTAATGACAAAAAATAGGGGCGAAGAATATCCGCCCCTATAATAAAATAAAAAAATATAGGGGGTTATATTATGATCACAGCAGGATTAGTAAAGGATTTGAGAGACAAAACAGGAGCAGGAATGATGGACTGCAAAAAAGTTTTAACAGAGACTAATGGAGACATGGAAAAAGCAATGGACTTATTAAGAGAAAGAGGAATTGCAAAAGCAGCTAAAAAATCAGACAGAATAGCAGCAGAAGGATTAGTATATTGCTATGTTTCTGATGATAAAAAAGTAGGAGTTGTATTAGAAGTAAATATAGAAACTGACTTTGCGGCTAAAAATGAAGAATTCAAAACATTTGTAGCTGACTTAGCAGTTCAAGTTGCAGATAAAAATCCAGCAAATGTAGAAGAATTAGAAAACCAACCATTTGATAAAGAAGCTGGAAAAACAGTAAAAGAAGTATTGACAGATAAAATAGCAACAATTGGAGAAAACATGTCAATAAGAAGATTTGAAAGATTCGAAAGTAATGGAGCTGTTACAAGCTATATACACGGAAATGGAAAAATAGGAGTATTAGTAGATTTAGAAACAGGATCTGAAGAAGTAGCTAAAGATGTTTGTATGCAAATAGCTGCAGCTAAACCAGAATATCTAGATAGAGAAGCAGTTCCGGCAGATGTAGTAGAGAAAGAAATGGAAATGTTAAAAGCACAAGCTATGAATGAAGGAAAACCAGCAGAGATAGCAGAAAAAATGGTACAAGGAAGAATAGGAAAATACTATGGAGAAATTTGTTTGTTAGAGCAAGACTTCGTAAAAAATCCAGATGTAAAAGTTAATGACTTATTAAAAGAAAATTCTGCTAAAGTAGTAAGATATGCAAGATATGAAAAAGGTGAAGGTTTAGCTAAAAGAGAAGAGAACTTTGCTGAAGAAGTAGCAAAACAAATGGGATAATATATATAAAAGAGAAAGGCCGAGTAAAATACTTGGTCTTTTTTTGTGCTTTTGCAAGATTACATAAAACATGATATAATGCGCATAGTAATCTTTGTTGAAACTGCCAAGTGCAGCAAATTTTGTATTCAAAATTATATTTCTTGAAAGGGGAACAAATATGAAGGAACAAGAAGATCAAGAAGTAAAAAAACGGCTAATAAAATTTCTGAAGGGAGCCTTAGGAGGAAAGATAGTAGATATCGAAATATATCGGCCTAGGAAGTTAAGTGACGTTGAAGAAAAGAGAGGGCGGCTATATAAAGGACGATTATGTACATGGTTTACCATGACTATCTTAATAGAAGAGAGGTTATCAAACCTTCTTGAAGAGACAGACATAACTTGGACTTGGATTAAAGTACATAGAACAAAAAAATACCGGCAAAACTTTATATGGTTCTACAATGTGACTGAAGAATCTTGTGAAATAGTAGAAGAGATTCTAAAAACAGTTGCAAATCCTCAACGGGATTCTTTAACGCCTACCATTAAAGTAAGTCATAAAGGTAAGGAACATATTTTTCAAGAAATCTAAGCACTTCTAAAACTCTTGTTTGAGTTTTGGAAGTGTTTTTCTATATTTTCTATATTATAGTAAGAAGTAAGCATGTGAAGTAAATATGTTTAAATGAAACAATATACTGCTTGTAGAGTTAACAGCTCAAAAACAGGAGAGCAATAAATGTTTGCAAAAGCAAAAAACTTTTTTTGAAAAGGGGGTTTACAACTTATAGATAAGTAATATATAATGGGACAGGATTTTGAAAAATATAAAAGAAAGAAAGTAGGTTTTAATTTATGAGCAAAAAGTACGTATATCTTTTTCAAGAAGGAAAAGGAAACATGAAAGAACTACTTGGAGGTAAAGGAGCTAACTTGTCAGAAATGACAGAATTAGGATTACCAATACCACAAGGATTTACTGTTACAACAGAAGCGTGTACACAATATTATGCAGATGGAGAGAAAATCAGTAGCGAAGTAGAAGCAGAAATGTTTGCAACATTAGCAAAATTAGAAGAAATGACAGGGAAAAAATTTGGAGACGCAAGTAATCCATTATTAGTATCTGTACGTTCAGGATCTAGAGCTTCAATGCCAGGTATGATGGACACAATATTAAACTTAGGTATGAATGACGAAGTTTTAAAAGCTATGGCAGCTAAAAATGAAAGATTTGCATATGACAGTTACAGAAGATTTATTCAAATGTATTCTGATGTTGTTATGGAAGTTGGAAAATCATTCTTCGAAGAAATAATTGATGAGTTAAAAGAAGAAAAAGGTGTTAAAGAAGACTTAGAATTAACAGCTGCAGATTTAGCAGAGTTAGTAGAAAGATTTAAAGCTATATACAAAGAGCACAAAGGAGAAGATTTCCCTCAAGATGTTAAACTACAATTAATGGGTGCTGTAAGAGCAGTATTTAGATCATGGAACAATGCAAGAGCGATTACGTATAGAAGATTACATGACATACCAGGAGATTGGGGAACAGCAGTTAACATTCAAGAAATGGTATTCGGTAATATGGGAGACGACTGTGGAACAGGTGTTGCTTTCTCAAGAAACCCAGCAACAGGAGAAAACAAATTATATGGTGAGTACTTAATGAATGCACAAGGTGAAGACGTTGTTGCAGGTATAAGAACACCACATAATATAGAATCATTAAAAGATGTAAATGCAGAAGTGTATCAACAATTCGTAGATACAGCTAAAAAATTAGAAAGACATTTCAAAGATATGCAAGATATGGAGTTTACTATTGAAAGTGGAAAACTATATATGCTTCAAACAAGAAATGGAAAAAGAACAGCTAATGCAGCTCTTCAAATAGCAACAGACTTAGTTACAGAAGGAATGATAACAGAAAAAGAAGCAGTTATGAAAGTTGATCCAGGACAATTAGATCAATTATTACATCCAAACTTTGATGGTGCAGCTTTAGCAGCAGCACAAGTAGTAGCAAAAGGACTTGCTGCATCACCAGGAGCGGCTACAGGAAAAGCAGTATTTACAGCGGAAAGAGCAGTAGAACTTCATAAAGCTGGAGAAAAGAATCTAATATTAATAAGATTAGAAACAACACCAGAAGATATTGAAGGAATGATAGTAGTTAATGGTATATTAACAGCAAGAGGAGGAATGACATCTCACGCGGCGGTTGTTGCTCGTGGTATGGGGACATGCTGTGTTGCAGGTTGTGGAGAAATAACTGTAAATGAAAAAGAAGGATTCGTAACATTAAAAGACGGTAGAAAAGTAACAGAAGGAGAATGGTTATCTTTAGACGGTTCTACAGGAAATGTTTATGGAGAAGAAATAGCTACAGTTGAAGCAGAAGTATCAGGAAACTTTGCTACATTAATGAAATGGGCAGATGAGCACAGACAATTAGGTGTTAGAGCAAACGCTGATTCACCAAAAGATGCTACGCAATCATTAGAGTTCGGAGCAGAAGGTATAGGATTAATAAGAACAGAGCATATGTTCTTCGAATCAGATAGAATATTTGCAGTTAGAGAAATGATACTTTCTAAAACTTTAGAGCAAAGAGAAAAAGCATTAGCAAAATTACTTCCAATGCAAAGAGGAGATTTTGAAGGTGTATATAGAGTAATGAAAGGTCTACCAGTTACAATCAGACTATTAGACCCACCACTACATGAGTTTGTTCCAACTAATGATGAAGATATAAAAGCATTAGCAACAGAAATGGGAATGAGCTTCGAAGAAGTTAAAAATGTTATAGAAGGGTTACACGAATTTAATCCAATGATGGGTCATAGAGGTTGCCGTTTAGCTGTAACATACCCTGAAATAGCAGAAATGCAAACAAGAGCTATCATTGAAGCTGCTATAGCAGTAGGTAAAGAAGGTATAACAGTTATACCAGAAATAATGATACCGCTAATCAGTGAAGTTAGAGAATATAAATATGTTAAAGACATCGTAGTAAGAACAGCAGAAGAAATCATTAAAGCATCAGGTGTAGAATTAAAGTATCTTGTTGGTACAATGATAGAAATACCAAGAGCTTGTTTAACATCAGATGAAGTAGCAAAAGAAGCTGAATTCTTCTCGTTTGGTACAAATGACTTAACACAAATGACATTTGGATTTAGCCGTGATGATGCTGGTAAATTCTTAGATGATTACTATTCTAGAAAAATCTATGAATCAGATCCATTTGTATCAATTGACCAAGTTGGTGTTGGTAAATTAGTAGAAATGTCTGTAAAACTAGGAAGAGGGACAAGACCAGACCTTAAAGTAGGAATATGTGGAGAGCATGGAGGAAACCCTGCATCTGTAGAATTCTGCCATAAAGTAGGATTAGACTATGTATCTTGTTCACCATTCAGACTTCCAATAGCAAGATTAGCAGCAGCACAAGCAGCTATAAAATTCCCAAGAGGATAAATTATATTAAAAATAAGAAAGATTATCTTGAAATATAGATAATCTTTTTCTATGGAAAAACGAACGAGTGAAAGGTTTTAAAATTGAATATCTCCATAAAATATGGTATAATATAGTTATGTAAATGAACGTTGAAAAAACTATAAATAAAGGAGGCATATCATGCTAAGAGGCGAAATGCCAGTAGCTGTTGAATTCAGCGACTTACGGACAACCAGGTTCAACTCATCCGGAAAATCTGGAAGATTTTATCAAGGTGAGTTTATTGCTGTGATGGGAAGAAGTGGAGCCGGCAAAACAACGTTACTTAAGATGTTGGCTGGCTACGACGGAGCGACAAAAGGGGAGTTGGAATTTTTTGGGAAGTATAACTGGACAAGGAATGAGGACTTATTGAAGAGGAATATTGGATTTGTTTCTCAAGATAATGCATTGTTTCAAGAACTTACTCCCAGAGAAATGCTCAGATTCTACAGCAAGGTTGCAAAAAGAAAGCAAGTCAAAAAAACGTTAGATTTGCTAAATCTGCAATCATGCAAAAATACGCCAGCAAAATATTTAAGTGGCGGGGAGAAAAAGCGAGTTTCTATAGCGATAGAGCTTATTCGAAATCCATCTATTCTTATCCTCGACGAACCTGATTCTGGGTTAGATAGACAAAGTCGAGAAGAACTGTACGCTATACTATTTGAAATTAATAGTATGGGAACAACAGTGATTTTTACTACACACTACGACATGAATGGAAGGCTAAGACAGCCAAGAAGTCTAGAGGAAAAAGAAGTCGTATTTGTTGAAGTAAGAAATGAAAGAGGAAGAGGCAGTCAAGAAACTCGAAAAATTAGCCGCAAAGGAACTACAACCCCTTTTGGTGCATTACTAGCCAGAGAATTCAAACTACAAAAACCAAAAACAGGATGGTTTTTGCTTGCTGCCACAATTGCTATGTTAATACAACGTGCAGTTGTGACAATAGAAGATTTTCAAAGGTTTGTAGATGCTTTACCTGCCCAACTAATTTTGTCGACGGTATCGATAATCTTGGGGATAATGCTGACCATTAACATGGTCTGCGACACGTACAATGTCACTAAACGCGATATACGTATGGGGTTATCTAGCGGGAAAATTGTGCTTGCCAAGATACTATGGGCATGCTTTATGTGTGTAGTCATGAGCGCAATTCTCGTTATTCCATACTTAAGCGATATGACAAGTTTTGGGATTCGCGATGAGTACTTCCACACGGGCTTTTTATACGGTGGAGTATTTGGTGCTATGTTTACTTCGGCGTCAGTAGCTTTACTTGTATCAGTAGTGCTACGGAATAGTCCGAAAAAAGTTTTAGCCCCAGTGGTAACTATAATAGGTTACCAGTTGGCGTTTTCGGGATTTATCTCAAGCAATATTCCTAGTTCGCTAAGAAATACGTTTGAGTATTTGACGATAAGCAAACATGCAATAAGAGCGATCGGAACCGGGTTTGGATTTTATCATCCAGATCATTTATGGGATACTCCGCTTTTTGCATTTGAACTCTCCTCAGAACACGCTATTCGAATAGCTATATTTTTGTCAGTCTTTAGCATACTAGCAATAATTATTGCTGGTTTTTGGTTGGCGATAGCAAACTACCTAGGTATAGAATAGCGATGGTATTGTTTCCGAGTAAGTAGTTTTTGGGAATTTTAAAATTGAGAGTCCCATATAATTATCCTCCAGCTTGTGCTGGGGGATAATTATATGCCTTTTAGCAATTTATATTTACTGAAATATTACTATAGATAAAGATAAAAAGAAGTTCGAAAGAACTTCTTTTTATTGTGAGATATTCAAAGCGAGCTTTAATTTATTTTATAATTGTCAATGATTACATATACATTACAATTATATTATATTTTGCAAACAAAGATAATTAGAACATTGTTATGTGATAGGATGATAATAGGAGATTATGTCATATATTGAAAAATAAGGAATGATAGTCTTCGCAGATTAAAGAAGAATTTGCATTTAATGACTTTAGCAAAGGAGAAAAGTATGTTCGAAAAAGAGATGCGGTTTATTAAACCAAGCATATGAAGAATATAACATAGATGAAAGAGAAAATCTTTGTTCTAATATACTTAAATATATTAGAAGTAGAATCATAGAAAATTCAGATATTTTAATTCAAGTAATTGAAATGCATGAAGAGAAAATTACTTTTGATGAATTATTAAGCGACTTTGATAAAGTAGCCCAAAAAGAAAGCAAGTATAAAAAAGAGAAAATGTTAACAAGAAGAAATGATGGTTTTGCATATGGGAGTTATACTACATCAATAGGCAATGTTGCAGTAGAATGCAGTGATACACTAAAAGTATTGGAATACTATATTTTAGCTATAAAAACTAGAAATACTATTACAATTTCAGATGTGGAATTTGATGAGATGAATTTAAAGTCGATGTTACTTGTGATTTTTTGTGAAGCATTAGATAAATTTGGTGTAAATAAGAATTTAATAATGCTTATTCCATATGAAGAGTGCCATTACGACAAATTTGACAAAGTTATTTATCCAGAAGAACATAAAGTGAGGTTTTTGAAAGAGCAAACTGACAAGATATATCTGTATTTAGAAAACATAGAGCTCAAACAAGAGGTTGCGTTAGAGAAAGAAAAGCTGAGATTTAAAGATATAGTTGTATTAGAAGGAGATTTTAATACAGTAGTAAGAAAAATTAATAAAACTAGAAACTTAGGAGTAGCTATATATACAAAAGATAAAAATCTAGCACATAAATTTATAAATCTAATCCATTCAGAAAATGCATATGTGAATGCAACTCTGCAAGGAGTAAGAGAGACAGAATATGTTGATGAACTACATGCTAAGAAAAATATAATGTATCCATTACAAGCAATTGAAAAAGAAGCTCAAGGAGAAGAAGGTGAAGAAAGAAAAGACTTGCAAATGGTAGTTTTAGATACAAATTTATGGTATGAAAAAATTTCTAACAAAGTAAAAAAACTAGTTAAATAAATATAGGAGTAATAGATGGCTAGAAAAATAAGTATCAAGAAATTTAATAGAATAAAAGAACTAGTAACTGCATTAACGAGAGAAACGGTAGCTTTATCTCGCGATGAAGAAGGACAATATACAAATTCAGATAAGAGAAGAAAAAACATGGTAAGAATTGATAAGCAAATTAAAAAGTTAGCTAAATATGACTTGGGAGATATTGATTTTTCTGAATGGGAAGGATTTGAACTTTTAACGCGTGACTTTAATATGAATGGAACAAATGCAAATTTGGATTTTAGTATTTTTACGCCAGAGATACTGTATCGTGCTGTAAAACTACAAGGATGCAATATAAGGAATTTTGATTTTGTAAGAGTAAAACATGATGATGAAACATTTGATGCAGAGTATATTAGTCAGAATCCAGATGATTTTCTGGATACAAGAGTTACAGATCCGAAAGTAAGATATAGATTTCAAAATGGGCTATTAGAACTAGAAGATATCAGAAACTGGGATATTGAGATCAAAAAAACAAGAGTACTCTCGCCTGGATTAAGAGCGACTGTAGAAGAATTTGGAGTAGCTGAGTTTTTCGAACTAGATTTTGAGTCAATTATGGAAGTATATAAACTAGATGAGAGTGTAATAGAATATCTGAGATCACGGAAAAGGAACGAGAACTTTAGAAGAAGCTGTAAATGCGAGTATAAATAGAGTGCTAATTTATCAAAATCAAGCGGCAAGCAAAGAGCCAATATTAGTTAGTAAATTCCCGGAACATTTTATGGAGTTTGGTGATGAAGACGCAGAACTTATGGATGCGTTTTATAGACGTGACTTATCATTTGAAGATATATATTTACATAGGGAAAGTTTCCGAGGGAAAAGATTTGTAGAAAGATTAGCAGGTAGCAATTTCAATGAAAGGTACTATGGATCTAATCATGAAGAAAAAGAACCATATACAGAGGAAGATATAATGTATCTATTTGATACTTTTCCGGATATTACAGAAGAACTTATGCAAAAGAGACGTGAAATGAAGCTTATATTAACAGGTTTATCTAAAGCAAAACCTTCAGATAAAGTAAAAGAGGCAATTAGTAGCATGTATGGAGTACAACATATAGGCACGTCAGATCTTACGTTAAAAGAGCTAGCGAGTTGGAGTGAGTATGCTAGTAAGGAATCAATTCTTAATAGATATAGTGAACTATGGTATTTTAAAGATATAGACCTTACAAAATATAGTGATGTAGATAATGTAACTATAGGAGACTTGCGAAAAACACATAGTATGAGTTTGCAAGAAATTAAAGAGCTTGGAGAAGCATTGGGAGACTATGAACTTATTAGGGACAATATAGGTGAAAATATTAGAGTTTATGGCATAGATAATATACTGAAACTTAATGAAGACACAAATGGATTGTTTGAGGATGTGTTAAAAACATATAATCTAAATAAAAGGGACGGAAAAACTGAATATTCTTATGAAGAATTTGAAGATGTTTTTGTACAAATTGTGATGGGAATAAGCAGAAAAGAAACTAGATATGAGAAAGTTACGGGACCATTTAGGGAAAGACAACCAGAAATATTTTTGTCAGATAAAGCTCCAGAGAAACTAAAAGAAAATTACTATGCTCAAACATTAACGCCAGAGTTATTAATAGCAAATCCAGATTGGGCGAAACATTTAAAGGATGTTAAGTTAGCAATGGGATTTTCCAAGGTGCGTGCTGAAACCAATAGGACAAATGCTGATTTGTATATGTATCTGGAAGAGCACTTTGGAAGAGAAAAAGCATTACAATTTATTTTAGAGAACAATATAGGTAATTTTGGAGAGAATTCACATAATGGCAGAAGTGTGAAGATTGATATAGAGCCCAGCTATGAAGAAGCCATAAAATCTATGTATCAATATAAGTATGAGTCTATATTAGCTGGACAAAGTAGAAATTATGAAAAACTACCACAAAAATTCAAGGAGGCATATCCAGATATATTTTTGCCTAATGATAGACCAGATGAGTTAGCAGCTAAATATTATGGTCAAGCAATGACCCCGGAGTTAATAGCTAAGAATCCAGAGTGGATAGGATATTTAAAAAAGTGTAATTTGAGATCAGGATTTATTGGTGCAGGAATCACAGTAATGAATGGTAAAAGGCAGACTTTCTATGAGCATATGGAAGAAAAATTTGGAAGAGATAAGCTATTTGAGTTTATGATTGAAAATCATGCTATAATTTATGCCACTCCTGATATTACAATAAATGGAACTGATAAGGAAACGTATAGTGAAATAATAGAGAAGATAGATGAAAGGGCATATAAAGCATTTGCTCACGGTGTGAAGGAAATAGAAGGAGTTCCTCCTGAAAGATTTACCTTAAAATATCCAGAGATAGTTCTATCAGAGGATATTCCGCAGGAATTTAGAGAGAAGTACTATCGAAAAACACTAAAACTTGAAGATATAGATGACCTTTTAGATGAATTTCCAGAACTATTGGAAGAGTTGCAAGAGAAAAATATAGCAGCAGGAATTAAATACTTAGCTAATTCTTCGAAGGTGTTTACTACTAAAGAGTTGCTTGATTATATACAAGCTGATTCAGAAGGGTTAGAAGCCTTACTAGTACACTACAATGATTCGAGCGTGAGAGCTGGGGAGCTAAAAGAAAAGTTAGATAGATATTCTAAGTTTTTTGCTATGCAAGAAATGAAAGAAAAAGGATATACAGATGAAGAAATAGAAGCAAATTTAGATAAGGTAATTGAGCAAAAGAAGAGACGTATAATAGAAAATCCAGGAGTTATAATGTACTTTCCTGAAGATCAACTAGAAGGCTTTGATTTTAGAGAATATGAGGATTTGACAAGTTCAAATGCCTTTATAAAATCAGAGAACTATAGAAGAGGAATGGAAGAAAAATTTATTTCCAAAATGTATGCATCATTAGGATTTGCTAGCACTATGGAAATATTAAGGATTCCAAATATAAGTGAAGAAGAACTAGAGTACATCATTTGGAGACATAAAGAACAGTACGAAGAAGTATATAAAGAA
This sequence comes from Oscillospiraceae bacterium, assembly GCA_009785865.1. Taxonomy (GTDB): domain Bacteria; phylum Bacillota; class Clostridia; order TANB77; family CAG-508; genus WQVL01. The sequence goes on from WQVL01000001.1 coordinate 40,822, forward strand.
ACATATAAGCTAACAGGGAATATAAAAGTTATTAGCACCCTATTTAACAAGTATGATTTATCATATATAAAAGGTAAGAAGAGTGCGAAAATGGATGTATACAAAATGATGAATGAGATGTTGCAAGAAGGAAGCGTAGATTCGTTAGAGGAACTATTAAATGGAGCTATAGAACAAAATGAATTTGAAGCAAATAGAGATAAAAATGGACAATTAGCAAAAACGTTGATAGCAAACCATACAATAGAAAAAATGAATTCAGTAGAAGCAGATCTGCGATCTCTAGTGAATAGAGAAATTACAGAAGGTGCTGCCGAAAAGAAAGTAATTTTTGATACAATATATTTAGCTATGAGAAAGAGTTTGAATGCTAAAGAGTGTATTGATATAGAAGTCATTGAACAGCATATTAAAGGAGAATTTAATAGGACAAGAGAAGATGGAGAAATGTATTATTCACCACATATAACTTCGCATAAGGAAGACATGATGAGAATTCTAGAAGAACTAAATAAGGAGGAAAACCATAATAGCATACTAAATAGTTCAGTTGTAGATATATTAAGAGAAGAACAGTCAAAGATAGGACAAGGCTGGATGAGAAAACTTATGAATATTCCAGAGAACTTATCGAAAGAGCAAATAGAGGTTTTGATGGGAAAAATCGATCCTGCTGGAGAAAGAGGAATTCCAGCAGATAGAATTGTTGCATTAAAAGACAATTCTATTTTAGGTAGAAAAAATGCTTATGAGCTATTAAAACAAATAGAAAATCCAGAAATATTAACTTATGAAAAAGCTGAGATAATGTTTGATAACTTGACACCTCCATATTCTGAAGAGTTTGTTAAATACTTTATGAAGCATAGAAAAGAGATTATGAGTTCACCAGAATATTATACTAAGTATGCAAGAATGAATGCTAACTTTGATAGTATTGTTTCAGATGTTAATATAATAAACAGATATAATGCGGGTATATATACAGTTGCTGAATTGGTAGATGAGCTTAATAATATTCGTTATGATAACGTACAAGAAGGGGAACATGAACTTGAATACAGAGCAAGAAAAGCTGGACTAGATAAAAGATATTTCGAGACAGCGAAGAGATTAAAACAAACCTTAGATGAAAGAGAATATCAAACAATTCCACCAGCAGAAGTACAGGCAAAAAACTTTAGAGGGAGAATGCTAAGAATTGATGATCCATTACATATAGTTGTAGGAGATATCACAACTTGTTGTCAAGCGCTTCGGAGAAGCGACTGCGGGAGAAGCATCAATGGTACATGCTGTTACTGAAAGTAATGGAGGAATATTTGTAGTTGAGCAGTTAAATGAATTTGGCGAGCCTGTTAAAATGGTTGCGCAATCATGGACTTGGAGAAATGGAAATAGAGTTTGTTTTGATAATGTAGAAATGCCAGACACCTTACTTCAAGAATTATCAAAGGAGAACCATGAAGAAATAATGCAAGTATACATTGATGCTGGAAATAAAATGATAGAGACAGATGTAAGAGCCATGAAAAAAATGTTGGAATTAGGTAAAATAACAGAAGCACAGTACAATCAGCTAGTTTTGCAAGAGGTAACTGCAGGAGTGGGTTGTAATGATTTAATTCCATTAGCAGAACCAAATAGATTTAAAAATGCAAGCTTAGTTTCTCCAAAAGAAGCAAGCAAAATGTACAGAGGGATGCAAAATAAAACACCATGGATTGATTCAAGAACTTCGAAGATATTAGTTGAAAATGACGAGAAAACAAGCAAAGGAAAGATAGAAGCACGAGGTGATATTGCAGAAATTCCACTAAAATATACTAAAGTTAGAGAAATAAAACATGCTGAGGGGAAAGATATTCATTCGGATTTAGTGAAGAGAATTTTAGAAATGTCAAAAGGAAATTCGAAAGTTAAGTCATTGTTTGAATATGAAATTAATGATTTAGAAATTAGAATGAGTGAAAATGATGATTGGTATGTTGTGGCAAAGAAGGAAGATGATGCTATAAGAATAGAAGCATCTAATACAGTGGAAGGAAAAACTAAATTGGAAGGACAAAAAGAAATTGATAGAAAGCTAGCAGGGTTAGAATATGCGAGAGAAATGTATAAAATTATATTAAAAGGACAGAAGAGAGGAAACAAAATTTTATACGATGAAGATAATGAACTAAGCCTAGAACAATTAATAAGTAAAGGAATAGTAACTTGCACAGATGGGAAAATAGAGAATATAGATTTGGATAAGTTGCAAGAAGAAATATTAGCTTTATCACAAGTTATAGATCAAGCAAAAGATGAAAGAGTGATTAAAGGAATTGAATCTGTAGAAGAGGATGAAATGAGCATATAAATAGCTAATGTATAAAGTGTTGCTGAAATTATAAGCTTTGTAACATAAATCATAGTATATGCATATTATGAACTAACTTGAAATAATGGGAGGATAAATATGACACTTAAGTTAGATGATAATAATGAGAATGTAAAAAAACTTCATACAATGTTAAAAGATTTACAATATCCTGTAAAAAATATGGGAGAAGTTTTTGACGATAATACACGGGAAAGTAGTAAGAGCTTTTCAAAATGACTTTGGCTTAAAAGTAACAGGAGCAGTTGATGAAGATACATGGAATACATTAGAGACGGTGACTAATAATAACAAACAAGGTGAAATAATAGAAAATGATGAAGCGGAGAATGTCCCAAATCCAGATGAACAAAAAAAATCTGTAGAAATAGAGAATAATATAGAAGAAAAAGAAACACGAGAAGAACCCAAAAAAGAAGCAGAGACTTTAGAAGAAACAAAAGAAGATGTATCAGCAATAACAAAGCTACTTTTAAATAATTAAATCTGAATATAGATTTGAGAGTCTACATACAAGAAGAAGGAACAGCAAGCTCGAAAAGGAAATAGATCCTTTTTGAGCTCTATTTATATAAATCAGGTTCATATAAGTCTTCTAAATAGACGTTTTTTTCTTTGCTTCCATCTAAAAATCCAATAGTGGCTAAGTTGTCATTAATCTCTTGAATCCAAACTGGTTTGCTATCATATAAGACTTCATGTTTGCCGGGATTATTCATTATTTCAAAAATTCTTTGTTTATTCATAATTATTTTCCTCCTGCCTATATGGACGCTTTATAAGGTCGTCCTAGTAACAATATATCCAAATAAAGGAAAAATATTCATAACATAGTAAAAGTTTAATAAGAGGAGGCAATATAATTAAAGAAGGAATTGCTAACAGAAGGGGCTAAATGATATAATAATTCTAGAATATTAAGATGTATGAAAGGAAGTAAAAATTGATGTCTAGACAATTTGTTGAAATAGATGAAGAATTTATATGTGAGAATTGTGGTGAAAATATAGAGAAACTAAGATATTCATGTAGAAATCACTGTAACTATTGTTTGCATTCTAAACATGTAGATATAAATCCGGGAGATCGAGAAGAAGAATGCCATGGAATACTAGAACCAACAGGCATAGAAATGAATCAACAAAAAGGATATGTAATAATATTTAACTGTAAAAAGTGTGGACAAACCAGAAGAAATAAAGCAGCTAAAGATGATAATATGGACAAGATAATAGAATTAAGTGTAACAAAAATAGATTAGTTTTTTAAGAATTAAGTCTCTATTGTAAAAAGCTCCATTTAATTGGAGTTTTTACAGGCTTTTTTGGAATTGTAGGCAATATAATTAAACAGATAATGCAAGAACAAAATTCTTGTAATAATACTCGAAAAATGATAATATATAATATAATTTAGTAGAAAAAATTGCTTGAGTGCAATTCTAAATAAAATGACAGAGAATAGAGTGATATAGGGAGAAAAGTATGCAAGATGTATATGAGCTACTATTAAATAAAATAGATACAGAATATATCAAGCTAAATGAACCGATGAGTAATCATACGTCTTTTAGAATTGGCGGACCAGCAGATATATTCGTAAAAGTGTGGACGATTTCTGAACTTAAATATGTGTTAGATGTGGCGAAGACAAGTGGTCTGCCAGTAACTATAGTGCGGTAATGGAACAAACCTACTGGTAAAAGACCGGAGGAATTAGAGGAATAGTTGTAATTCCGTGCTTTAAAGAGATAACTATAGAAGGAGAGACAATAACACTGGGGTCAGGTGTGTTGCTACCAAAAGTAGCAAATGTTGCTCTTGACAATTCTCTTACAGGTTTAGAGTTTGCTTATCGGAATACCTGGAACAATTGGTGGAGCAATAAGAATGAATGCAGGTGCTTATGGGCGGAGAAATGAAAGATGTTGTTGTTTCCACTGAATATTTAGACTTGGATACGATGCAGATAGTAGAAATAAGTAATGAAGCGCATGAGTTTAAGTATAGAGATAGTAGGTTTTGTAGATGTAAAGATATAATAATTTCTTCAAAGATAAAGTTAGCAAAGGGAAATAAAAAAGAAATAAAAGAACAAATGGATGCAAATATAAGATCAAGACGAGAAAAACAACCTGTGAATTTTCCAAATGCAGGAAGTACATTTAAAAGAGGAAAAGATTTTATTACCTCAATAATTATAGACGGATGCGGATTAAAAGGATATAATATAGGAGATGCATATATATCAGATTTACATGCAGGCTTCATAATTAATAAAGGAAAAGGGACAGCAAAAGAGGTAATGCTACTTATAGAGCATGTAAAGACAGTTGTATATAATAAAACAGGAAAAAATATAGAGTTAGAAATAGAGATTTTAGGAGAAGACTAAGATTTTAATTAAGGAAGGTAATCATGAAAAGTTTCTTTGGTTGGTTTAAGAATAGTACAAAGATAAAAAGATGGATGTTTATAATAATAGTTCGGAATGGTATTAACATGCTATGGCATTGCAAGCTTAATAGTAACAGACTCATATGAACCATATGAGTTATTGCAAGTAATAGTTCTATTCGTGTTGCGGATTTGCATTGTTTGTAGCAGGATTAATTAATATACAAAAAAGGTCGCTAGAAATAGTTATAGAGGCAAACAGCAATTCAGATAAAAAAAGTGATGAAGTAAATATTCAAACATTAGTATCCAAAAAGAACATATATCAAAAAGGACCTAAGATTGTAGTAATAGGTGGAGGAGCAGGACTTGCTAGTATGCTAGCAGGGCTTAAAAAGTATACAAGTAATATTACTGCAATTGTTACAGTTTCATCATATGGAGCACCTAAGAGTATGGGTGAACAAGAATTAGAATTAATACCTATAGAAGATATTAAGCAAAGTTTAATAGCGCTTTCTTTAAAAGATTATGAAATGTCAAAATTGATGGATTATAAATTTGAAGAAAAGCAATTGAAGGGACTAACTTTTGGAGAAATATACTTAGCGGCAATGCAAAACATGCATGGGGAATTTGCGAGTAGTATCGGAAAATCAAGCGATATTTTATCAATTGTTGGTACTGTATTACCAGTAACATTAGACGAGATGAAGATTTGTGCAGAGCTTAAGAATGGTATTGTTGTGGAAGAAAGAAGTAAAATTAGTGAAATTGTATCTGACAAAGTTACAGAAATAAATAGAGTATATATAACTCCGTCGAATTGTAGAACTGCTCCAGGAATAGTTGAAGCAATTGCGGAAGCAGATTGTATAATAATAGGACCAGGTAGTCTTTATACAAATGTGATACCAAACCTACTCATAAAAAATGTAGCAAGAGCTATAAAAGATAGCAAAGGTCACAAAGTGTATGTATCTAACTTAATGACAGAACCAGGGCAAACAGATGACTACACTGTATCAGACCACATTAAAGCTATAACAGAACATGCAGGAGAAGACTTGTTTACATACTGTGTTTGTGATAACGGAGAGGTCGTTCCAGAAATTCTAAGGAGATATAACTTAGAAGGAGCGAACTTAGTAGATATAGATAAAGAAAAGATCAAAGAAATGGGAGTTTCTGTTATAAAAGGAAGTTACGCTAAGATTGAAGGAGAACACATAAGACATGATTCTGATGAAATCGCTAAAGTTATAATAGAGCTAATAGTAAATGAGCTGAAGTTTAAAGATATAAAACCAGATGAACAATTTGTTCTTTTAAATACAAAATTAAAGCAAGAGAACAAGAGAACCAAAAGGAAAAGACGTATAGGAAGACGTGCTCAAGAGACAGTAAAAAAAGAAAAAGGACTTAGAAGAAATAGTAAGTTTGCCAGCAAATACGAAGAAAGAATACAATCGATTAAAGATAGTGAAAAAACGAGAGACATGAATATAAAAGTACATGAAGAAGCAAAGAAGCTAATAGAAGATGCAGAAAAAAAAGAAAAAGAAAGATTCCTAAAAGAAACGTACGATAAGAAAGAAGATGCCGAGTAATATTTATACGAAGCAAGGAGAGATAACAAATGAAAATAGAAAAAAACGAATTAACTCTTGAAAAAGGACTACAAAGAGAATGGATAATAACAAATGGACTCCGGTGGATATAGTAGCTCTACAGTAATTGGTATTAATACTAGGAAATATCATGGATTGCTAATTGCGCCATTAACTCCGCCAGCAAGAAGAAATTTAATTCTTTCAAAAGTAGATGAGAGCATTGTAATAGAAAATGAAAAATATGATTTGTATTCTAATATATGTAAAGGATTTATTGCTAAAGGATTTGAACACCAAGAAGAGTTTGAAAAAGAATATTTTCCAACATTCACATATCAAGTACAGAATGTAAATGTTAAGAAAACAATATGTATGGAATATAGAAGGAATACAGTGTGTATTCAATATAAAGTACATAATAAGGGACCAGAGGCTAAAATGAGTTTCACTCCGATAATGAACTTTAGAGATTTCCATTGTATGACTACAGACTTAGATTTTAGTGTGAGACAAGAGCTAAAAGATAAAAAAGTAAAACTAGAAATTAACGAGTATTCTTGCACTCCAATATATATGCATATATCTGAAGGAGAGTACATAGAGCATCATGATGATAAATTCAAAAAAATGTTCTATATGGAGGAAGAAAAACGAGGGTTTTTCCCAGAAGAAGATCATACAGTACCAGGTAGGTATGAAGTGACTATTCCCAAGAACTCTAAAAAAGAAATAACGTTTGTTTGTTCTTTGGAGGAAAACATAGAAGAAATAGATGTTAAGAGAGTAATTTCTGATGAAACTAAAAGAATAACAAAATTAATAGAGGAATCTGAATTAACAGAAGAGATATTTGGGACAAAAGAGTTTTTAAGAGACTATATGATTGCAGCAGATGATTTTGTAGTATATAGACCAAACTTTGGACTACATACAGTTCTCGCAGGATATCCATGGTTCTTAGACTGGGGAAGAGATACGTTATTGTCATTTGAAGGATTACTTTTACTTACAAAAAGATTTGAGATTGCTAAAGAAGTAATTTTCACAATGATAAGAGATATTAAATTTGGACTAGTTCCAAATGGATATTCAGGATACGATAATAGACCTTTATATAATAGTGCAGATAGTTCTTTGCTGCTATTTCAAGCGATATATAAATATTTAGAATATACTAATGATTATGACTTTATTAAAGAAAATGTGTATAGTAAATTAGTAGATATAATAGAAAGCTACAAAAAAGGGATAGATTTAGATAATAATGACATATTTTTAGATAAGGATTACTTAATTTCTTCGGGGAATCAGAATACACAAAACACCTGGATGGATGCTAAATATGCAGGAATAGCTATAACTCCAAGAAACGGAAAAGCAGTAGAAATAAATGCTATGTGGTATAACAGTCTGAAAATATTAGAAGAATTGAGTATAAAATTTGATGAAAAAGCAAATGCAAAAAAATATAGTGAGCTTGCAAAAAAATGCAAGAAATCATTTGAAGAAAAGTTTTATTCAGTAAAAAGAAAATCTCTATATGATGTAATTGGAGATGACAAAATAAGACCAAATCAACTTTTTGCGTTAAGCTTAACATATCCAGTAATAGAAACTAATTCCGAGATGGCTGCACAAATATTTGAAACGACTACGAAGAAACTTTTAAATAAGTATGGTTTAAAAACTTTATCTAAAACTGATAAGGGCTATGTTGATATATATGAAGGGGACGGTTTCAGAAGAGATTCTAGCTATCACCAAGGTATAACATGGCCATGGCTATTAGGATTGTATTACGATACTTTAAAAAATATGATTAAATTTGAAAAAAATAAGACAAAGAAAAAAGAATTAGAAACTAAGCTAAAGGCGTTTATAGAAGATACAAAAAGCACATTCGAAAAAGCTTTCTATGAAGATGGGTGCGCACGGATCAATATCTGAATTATATGACTCTAAAAGACCGCACTTGCCAAAAGGAACTTTTGCACAGGCGTGGAGTATAGCTGAAGTTTTCAGAATAATAATTAATGCATAAATAAAAGACTTTTTTCGGAAAGGTGGATAAAAAAGTGTGGTGGATTATTCTACTTGCAATATTAGGGGGAGGCATACCAACTTTTGCTAAACTTGGACTAGAAGAGTTTCCAATGTTTACATATCTATTTCTGAGGTTTACAATTGCACTTCTGGTGCTGATGCCCCTGTATATAAGGTCAAAAGAAAAAATTAATAGAAAAAATCTACGTAAAATAGTGCTGGTTTCTTTATTAGGAACAGGGAATGCGGTGCTATTTGCAGCAGGTGTTGCTTTAACGTCAGCAACTGCAGCTCAACTTATGTATGCTTTAACACCAACAATTGTAGCGGTTTTTTCTATAATAATCTTAAGAGCATATATTTCGAAACAAAAGATACTTGGAATCTTATTAGGACTCATAGGTGTTACAGTTATTACTCTATTTACTGGAACCAGTGGAGGGTTAGAAGATGGAGGGTCAATAATAGGAAATGTGCTTATTTTATTGGCAGTAATATCATATTCACTATATACAGTTTACTCAAAGAAAATACAAAATGAATTTTCTCCAATAGTTTTAACTACAATGTTAGCGATAACTACAATTATTGCTTCAGCGTTGTTCTTACCAAGAGATATTATAAATTATGATAATATTTTTGCTAATGTTACATATATGGGGATAATAGCTGTATTATATAATGGTGTTATAGGAATAGCTGTATATTTTGTGTTATATCAAAGAGTTATTAAGAAAACTAATCCGCTAATAGCATCTACACTTCTATATTTACAGCCAGTTGGTGCGTTTTTATGGGCATCTGTAATGCTAGGTGAAGGGCTATCAATTGCCCTGTTAGGAGGAAGTGTTTTCATATTGTCGGGAGCAGGTCTGGTAAATTATGCTAAAGATCCTAGCGGGAAAAAGAAAGACGAAGATGAACTTTTAGAAGAAGTATAAGCGCAGACAAGTTTTGAAAGAAACTCAAAGCTTGTTATTATAAGGAATTTCAATGAGGTCTAGCCGTAATAGGAAAGAGCAGTAAGGAGATAAAATGAGAATCTTAGGAATTGATCCAGGCTTTGCAATAGTAGGGTATAGTGTAATAGATTATATAGGTAATAAATTTATCCTTATAGATTGTGGAGCGATAAAGACACCATCTACAGAATCATTTCCACTCAGATTAACTAAAATATATGATGACCTTAATTTGATAATAAAAAAATACAAGCCAGATGCTATGTCTGTGGAAGAATTGTTTTTCAACCAAAATACTAAAACTGCAATTCAAGTTGCACAAGCAAGAGGTGTCATATTAATAACCGGTTGTAAGAATAACATACCAACATTTGAATACACACCATTACAAATAAAACAAGCTGTAACAGGTTATGGAAGAGCAGATAAAGTGCAAGTGCAAAAAATGCTACAAAGCATACTAAAAATGAAAGAGTTACCTAAGTTGGATGATATAACAGACAGTATAGCAGCAGGAGTATGCCATGCACATAGCGCCAAATTTGCAGTGAAATTGTAGAAGAGGAAGTAGTAATTATGAAAAAAATTTATATTGGTATCGTATGTTTTTTAATTCTAGTAATCATATCTATAGGGGTTATAATTTTCTATGCTTTTAGAAATGGTAATATAGTACAAAATGAAGTAGCTGGTGAGAGTAATGGTCAAGAGGAAGCTCTTGATCAATATATAGATTATGAAGAGTACATAGAACAATTTGAAATTTCTGACGAAGATATTGCTGAATTTAGAAGAATGAGAGAAGATGCTGCTCTAACTATGCGTGTTGCTGAAAGAATTCCGAGTTTTGGTAGCTCTACGAATATTACTATTTACGCAGATAGAACATTTGTTGAAAGCGGTTGGCGGTACATATGCTGATGCAATTCCATGGAGTGGACCACCAAGAGAATTGGAAAATTGGGATGAACTACGAACAGCAATTAGCTGGCATTCATACAGTGTTAGCAGTATTAATATCCCAGGTTTTATTGATAATATAATTTTACACTTAAATTCAATAGAGGTTGATAGTATTACTACAGAAATTCCAGAAACTCTTACTGTTTACCTTGCTGCTGGACAAATTCTGAGAGGACTTCCTGAATTTTATATTTTTGAAGTTAGTTTGAATAGTTATCCTTATTCAGAATCTATTCGAGTTTTTTCAGATAAAGTTTATATAAGGTATAGAGTTGAAAGTGTAGAAGAGGGAAGAAGAGTGCTTCATATTGAAGAAATAGGAGAATTAGAAAGATGGTCTGACATTCGAACGATTATAGACGCAGAAATAAATTCAATTAGAAGTGAAGGCCGTGGTGATAATTTAGGGATTTTTTCAATAGATAATATTATTAGGCATTTAAATGCACTAGACAGTTAAATATATTTTACTAGTTAAAGAAAAGAAAGGAATGAAATGACAGTAGAGAATTTAGAAAAAGAATTAAAAAGCGGAACTCTGGGTAATCTTTACTTATTATATGGTGAAGAAACATTTCTTTTGGAAACTGCCTTTAAGAAAATCAAAAAGCTATTTGGAGAGAGTCTTCCGGGCATAAACTATATACAAATAGAAGAGCCTAACTTTAATAGTATTGCAGATAATATAAACACACCAGCGTTTGGATATGAAAAAAAACTTATAGTTCTAAAAAATCTAGGACTGTTTAAAAGAAAAACGAAGGGAGCGGAAACTAATCCTATTCAAGGCGAGTTAGGTGAGTATATAGAAAAAAATATAGATTTAATAAAAGAAACATCAGTATTGTTAATAGTAGAAACTTCAGAAGATAGTTTCCCAGCAAAGAATAGTAAGCTGCTGAGAATAATTGAAGAAAACGGAACAGCTTGTAATTTTGAAAGATTAAAACCAGTACAAATCATAAGCAGATTAAAAGGTGTTGTAGCAGCATATGGAGTTAAAGTAGATGATTCTACTTTAAAGCATTTAATAGAGATATCTGGGACAAGCATGCAAGTGCTAATAAATGAGATAAGAAAACTAATAGAATATGCAGGAAAAAATGGAACAATCACAAAGAAAGATGTCGATAAGCTTGCAACAAAGCAATTAGAAAGTGTAATATTTGATTTAACGGACAATTTAGGAAAAAAGGAAATAAAAAAGTCATTAGACATATTACAAGAGCTGTTATATAATAAAGAACCAATACAAAGAATACTTATAACTTTATATAATCACTTTAAGAAACTATATATTGTAAAGTTGGCCCAAGATCATAACAGAAATAGTTTAGGAAAAGATTCCATAGATATTACATCAGCACTAAAGCTAAAGCCTAATCAAATGTTTTTGATATCAAAGTATAAAGGGCAAGCAGAGTATTTTGAAACAAGTGAATTAAGACAACTATTAGAGGAATTGATAAAATTAGATAATAGCTATAAAATCCGGACTCATAGATGTTAACATAGGAATGGAAGCAATTTTGTGTAGATATTGTAGTTAAAATATATGTTGGGAGGAAACAGAGAGTGGTAAGACATATTGTTTCTTGGAATTATAAGCAGGGTTTTTCTGACGATGAAAATAGAGAAAATGCTATAAAAGTAAAAAATGAGCTCGAAAGTTTAAAGAACTTAATTGAAGGAATTATTGAGATTAATGTTCATATAAATATATTGTCTTCAAGTAACAGAGACATAGTTCTAGATAGCTTGTTTGTAGACGAAGAAGCATTACAAAATTATCAAGTCCATCCAGAACACAAGAGGGTGGGAGCATTTGTTGGTTCTGTTACACAAGATAGAGCATGTATAGATTATTATGAATAACTAAAGGAGATGCAAAAATGAACGTATTATTTATATTAGGAACAATCATAACATTATTTGGAGTTATATTAGTATATGATGCAAGGCCAATAACAAAGAAAACATTTAGTTTTGGAGACCAAAATGAAGGAGCTAAAGGTCTTAAAATGGTTGGATTTATATTAGCCTTAATAGGTGGATTATTTGTATTTTTTAATATCTAGAATTAAATAAACATATAATGGTAGTCACTACGGCTACCCAATTTTTATTGAGAACAAGGGAAGCCGAGTATAGTAAGGAGGACTAAATTATGATAAGAGTAGAATCAAAAAGAGAGGCAAGAGAGATATTAAAGGGAAGGTGGGGAAAAGCTGTAAGCATTGTAATAGTGCATACTGTTTTTACATATTTGATATCATTAATATCTACTGTAATTCCAATTGTAGGACCTACAATAAGTGGAACGATAAGTGCTGTAATATCAGCAGTTTTAACATATAACCTTGTCGTAACGTTCATGAGGTTTAAAAGAGGAGAAGATGTAAATGCATTCGATATAATAACAAAAATACCAGAAAATTTTGTTGCTGCTTGGAAAGTAATGTGGGGAATATTTTTAAAGATGTGGGGATATGTGATTGCATTAATGGCGCTTCTATTTATTTTTATATTTTCTATATCAATGTTAATAGTTTTTCAAACGATGGAAGCAGAATTTGGAGCAGTAAATTCAGTTTTCACAGGAACAATTGCAATTTTTACAGGAGTAATAGCAATTGCGCTTCTTATTATAAGTATTTTTGCAATGATTAGAGGCCTATATTATGCATTTACTTGGGAAATACTATTTGATACGAGAAATGAAATTAGTGGAAAAAAAGCTGCAGAAAAAAGTGAAAAACTAATGCAAGGTAGAAGATGGGAATTATTTATATTCAGATTAAGCTTTATAGGATGGGTACTTTTAGCAATGACTCCTATGATTATAGGGATAATATTAATGAGAACGTGGATGATGCCAATGTCCAATTTGTGGACGGTTCAATCTATGTCAATGCCGATTTTTTATAATTTCATTATAAACATGCTAATTCTTTTAGGAACTATGTGGGTAACTTCATATGTAAGAGTGGCAGAAACAGGATTCTATGAAAGATTATTAGCAGAGAATAAAGAACTAATGGAAGTAAAAGAGGAAGAAAAGGTGGTACCTGCAAAGGGATGGAGTGTAGCGTCACTAGTGCTAGGAATATGTGGATTTATGATGATGATGGTACCAGTTATTCCAATAATATGTGGAATACTAGCCATTATATTTGCAAGGGTAAGTAAAAGAAAAGCAGGAGAAAGTGGACTTGGCATAGCTGGATTAGTAATTGGTATAGTGGTGACAGTTATTGCAAGCATGATACTAGCTGTGTTGGCAATAGGTGTTGGTATAACTGCAATAAGTTATTTCGGATAGAAAATAAATTTTAAAGTTAGATTGGAGAAAGTATGGATAGCATATTTAAGAAGTGGTGGTTTTATGCCATTATAATAAGCGTTATTGTTATAATAAGTATAAGTATAGTGTTTTTTGTTATCCTACTAGGAGACAATTATGAAGAAGAGAGACTAACTACTTCTAGTAATGGAGACGGAAGCCGAGAAGAAAGACAAAATAACTTTGAGGAAGATCCTATAGAAGAAGAAAGAGATGGGCTTATAGGTAGAAGAGCATATGTTGCTCTTAGTAGATTTGAAGAAGCTGCTGCTAGACAAGCAGAGTCAGAAAGAGAGAATGGGAATGCTGAAAGAATAGAGCCTGAAAGAATATATCTAGACGATCTTTTGACTGTGGCTACTATTGAAATACCTCGTACAGGAATACATTATCCAATCTTAGAAAGAGGTACTGCTGACGGATTAGAATTGGCAGTTGCAGTGATGTGGCCTAATCACGCAATGGATAGAATCAATGAGTCTGGGAATGTTGTAATTATGGGACATAATTTTAGAAATGATAGATTTTTTTCAAATAATGATAGATTACAATTAGGAGACCGTATATATATAACAGATTTTAGAGGCAGAAGAGTAGGGTATACTATATATCTCATATTTGAAACAACACCGGAAGACACGAGTTATATTATAAGAGATACAGAAGGAGAGACAGAGATTACATTATCTACTTGTACAAATGGTTCGTCAAGAAGGTTGATTATACAAGCAAGAGCAGAGTAATAGAGAACGGAGAGGTTAAATAAATTGGAAACCACATTTTTTATAATAGCACAAGTTCTAGGAATATGTGCATTAATTATATTTTGTTCAGGAATTCAGATAAAAGAAAAGAATGATATATTAAAGAGATTTGCAATATCTAGTATTTTTAAGATTCTACAATACTTATTTTTAGGGGCATTTACTGGAGTGGCAATGTTTACAATTGTTTTGGCGAAAAACTTAAGCTTTTATTCATATGAAAAGAAAACTGGAAATAGAAGTGTTGCTATGCTCATATTTTTCGTGATAGTATCAATTATTTTAGGAATTCTAACTTATACAAGTATATTTAGTGTTTTACCGATAATAACAACAACGATTGGAACATATACATTGTGGCAAAGAAGAGCCAGTGTCACTAGAGCGGGGGTTATAGCAGGTGCGATGATGCTAATTGTATATAATTTTTATGTATCAGCATATACAGGAGTATTAGGAGGAGTAGTAGTAATCGTATCAACGATATATTCGATCTGGAAAAATGATATAAAGAAGAGTGAGGGAAAAGAAGTTAGTCAAAGTGAAGCGGCTTAAAAAAGAGACATTTAAAAAAGCGGCCCTGTGAAAAAAATCACAAGAGCCGCTTTTTTTATAGATATCCTATAAGGGTATCTAATAGTTGCGAATTTAATCTCCTAATCTCTTATTAATGATGCCGCCTCTTTATCCAAAAGCCAAGTGACATTTGGATGGCGTTGGAGGCAAGAAGCCGGAAGCTCAGGAGTGTGTTTCCCTAAAAGTGCTGCTCTTACGGCTTCGGCCTTATTAGCACCAGAAGCCATGATAAGAATTTGTTTTGCAGCCATAATGCTGCCAATACCCATTGTAATAGCTTGGGTTGGAACTTTGCTTTGGTCTCCGCCAAAAAATCTAGCATTGGCTGATATGGTGGACGGATGCAAATCTGCCACATACGTTCCTTCGCTCCAAGTCTCTGAGGGTTCGTTAAACCCAATATGACCGTTTTCGCCAATTCCAAGTATTTGGAGTTTGATCCCACCACTTTGCTTGATGAGAAGGTCATAATTCAAACACTCTTGAACTAAATCTTCAGCCATACCATTAGGGATGTGTGACGATTTAAATGGAGCTTCAAAAAACAGGTTTTCCCACATAAAAGTATGATAACTTAGCGGGTGTTTCGGGTCCAGTTTCGAATATTCATCTAAATTGAAACTGGTGGCCTGTGTGAGACTTAGTTTGCCAGACTCTTTGATATACGTCCGAAGCAGTTGATACAAACGCTCCGGTGTAGAACCGGTAGCGAGTCCGTAAACTGCTTGGGGGTGAAGAGTTGCGAAGCGCTTTATTTTTTCAAAGGCTTCTTGGGATAGTGCTTCATAATCTGGCACTACCTTAAGTGATAATCTGCTTGCCATTGCAAGGCCTCCTTAGGTGAAAATATAATAAATTCGCAATCTGTTTACTTACTCCCAAGAGGGTGTAAAATAAAACAAGATTAGGTACAATTATACACATTTGCCGAAATTATGTCAAGCAACAGGAAGGTACAAAAACCCCGCTTATGCTATATAAGCGGGGAGTGGATGTTATAATTGTAACCATAAGTTATATCTCATAAGGGACTTACTCTTTGTGACGGCAGAACCTTATAGATGCTAACACAAATATTGTTGAAATTAATAAGGTTAAAACTATATTTCTGTAAAGAAGTTCTATATACGAATCATCACTAAATATTCTAAGTGATAATGACAGTAAAAAGTTAGGTAAGTATCTTCCAAATGCAAATAAATCAAGTAAAGCCATTCCGAATATTGTTACTAAAGTTAAGATTATACTCATTATTGCTCCTCTAGATACTGAACTAAAAAAGTTAGTTACACATATTACGAAGAGTAAAAATACATATAATGCTGTAAATGATAAAAGGGAATAAGTTGTTACAAATTCATTGAAGAGTATGTAGTTATACCCAATAAATACTAGAACAGCTAGGACGTATATAATTGTTACTACAATAAATTGTGATTTCAATTTTGAAAATATGAACCAATGCTTCTTTACTCCGTTATTTTTCAAGGTAACATATAGACCTTTTTTTCTTTCTTTAACTATTGACCCACCAAAGCACATAACTATAGTGAACATGCCAATTTGACTTATATTTGAAACAAATTGCAAATAACTATCTACAATTGTTGCGTCCGGCATAAGCATTGCGAATTCTTCACCTAATTCTTCTCCTAGTGAGTTGAAGAGATCTGGCATTATATAAGCAGTTATAGGGCTAAGTAGTGCCATTACTATAAAAACAGATAATATAATTAGAAACTTCTTCGTTCTAAAAATTTCAAGCAAATCTTTTCTCAAGAGTATCATAAACTGTCTCATTTAACCACCTCCATTATAAATATTTCTTCTAATGTAGGGGCTATGATGTTGAAACTACTTATAGTTATTTTTTCTTTATTTAGCACACTAAAAATACCTTTTTGAAGTTTTTCCATATCATCTGATTTAAATCTTAAGCTATTCTTTTGTGTGTTAGAGTCTACGCAAGCACTTTTGTCTTTAAAAGCTACTGAAAAATTTTCCGCATCTTCTTTATTTATAAAATCTACTTCAACTATATTAGTTAAAAACATATTTTTAACTTCTGATACTGTACCATCTATTATTTTTTTTCCATGGTCTATTATAATTACTTGATCACTTACTTTTTCAATATCATCGATAATGTGAGTCGAAAATAGTATAGTCATTTTTCCTCTTAGTTTTCCTAAAAGATCAAAAACTTCCTTTCTACCCATTGGGTCAAGGGCTGATACAGGTTCGTCAAGCAAAAGAATCTTTGGACCTGATATTATATTTGAAGCTATTCCGATTCTTTGTTTCATACCTCTTGAAAATTTACCAATACGTTTGTTTACAGCTTCTGCTAATCCTACTAATTCCAATGTTTCGCAAATTTTTTTGTCGATATCAGTTAAGTTGTTTAGATTACAAATAAATTTTAAATATTCGTATGCGGTCATATAGTTGTAGAATTCAGGAACATCTTGTAAGAATTTGATATCTTTACTTTGATTCCTAGAAGATATTTTTTCA
Source organism: Oscillospiraceae bacterium (assembly GCA_009785865.1). Taxonomy (GTDB): domain Bacteria; phylum Bacillota; class Clostridia; order TANB77; family CAG-508; genus WQVL01. The sequence goes on from WQVL01000001.1 coordinate 58,382, forward strand.
CCTAATATTTCAATTTCTCCACCATTAGAATCAATGAGTCCATTGAGTAGCTTAAAAGTAGTGGTTTTTCCAGCTCCGTTAAGACCTAAAAAACCACAAATAGAGTGTTCGCTTATTTCAAAGGACAAGTCATCAATTACTGTTTTCTTATCATATTTTTTAGTTACATTAGTTAGTTTAATTGCTGCCATCATTATTTCCTCCAATTATTAAATATATAGTAAGAAGTATATCATAGGAATATTAAAAAGGTATATATAAATTAAAAAATATTCCGAAAACCTTTTAAAATACTCCATAATAGTATACAATAATGCAAATGTGATAATTTTAGGAGAGGTTATGAAAAAGAAATGGGAATATTATGATACAGACTTAAGTGCAGTGCAAGACATTTCTAACAAGTTTAAAGTATCAGAGATTTTGGCGAAGGTTCTAGTTAATAGGAATATAATAAATGAAAAAGAAGTGGAAGTGTTTTTAAACCCAACAAGAGAAGATTTTTACGATCCATTTTTAATGCCAGATATGGAAAAGGCAGTAGATAGAATAATAAAAGCTATAGAAACATCAGAAAAAGTTATCATATTCGGTGACTATGATGTTGATGGAATAACAAGTATTGCAGTATTAAAAAAGTTTCTGAGTGAAAGAGGATTAGAAACTGCGTACTATATACCAAACAGACTAGAAGAAGGTTATGGACTAACGATAGATGCAATAGAGAAGATTGCTAAAGATGACTATACATTAATGATAACAGTAGATTGTGGAATATCTGGAATTAAAGAAGTAGAGAGATGTAATGAATTAGGGATTGATGTAATAATAACAGACCATCATGAACAGCTAGAAGAATTACCAAATGCATATGCAGCAGTTAATCATAAGAGAAGAGATAATACATATCCTTTTAGAGGATTAGCAGGAGTAGGAGTAGTTTTTAAATTAATACAAGCTATTTCATTAAAACTAAAATTAGATGCAAAAGAATATTTAAAATATCTAGACCTAGTTTGTATTGGTACAATATCTGACATAGTACCACTCATAGATGAGAATAGGGTAATATGCAAACTAGGATTAAAGCTTGTAGAAGTTACTAAAAATCTAGGACTAAGAGAGCTAATAATTGGTTCTGGGTATAAGGAGATTAATACAGGTGCAGTTTCATTTGGATTAGCTCCTAGGATTAATGCATGTGGAAGAATGGGTCATCCTTATGAGGCATTAGAGTTGCTAATTACAGATGATGTTGAAGAAGCAAAAAATATAACTCGGAAAGCTAAATGAATATAATGTATTAAGACAAGAAAAAGAAAGACAAATTTTTCGGTAATGCAGTAGAAAGAATAGAAGAAGAAAACCTAAATAAGCTAAACAGTATTGCTATTGCTGGTGATGATTGGCATCATGGAGTGGCCGGAATAGTTGCATCAAAGATGACAGAGAAGTTTCATAAGCCAACAATACTTGTGTGCTTTGAAGGAGAAAAGGGAAAAGGTTCTGGAAGAAGTGTTCCGGGATTAGACTTACATGAAATATTGGTTAAGCTTAAAAAAGACCTAGACAAATATGGTGGACATGAAATGGCTGTAGGTCTAGAAATAAGCAAATCAAACTTTGAAAGATTTAAAGAAAACTTTGAAAAAGCTGTTTCAGAAAAAAACATACAAGAACTAACTCCTATTATTAAATTAGATAGTGATATTAAATTCAAAGATATAACTAAGGAAGATGTTAAACAACTTGAGGTCCTAGAGCCATTTGGAGAGCAAAACAAAGCACCTATATTTAGTTATCAAAATCTTAAAATAGATTCTATACGAGCATTAACAGAAGGAAAGCATTTAAAACTATTATTAAAAGATGAAAGCTATGAAATTAATGCAATTGGATTTAACATGGGAGAATATGCAGAAGAATATTTAATAGGTGACAAAGTAAATATTATAGGAAAGTTAGAAATTAATAGATATAATGGAGAAGAGATTATACAATTTAATCTAATTGATATTATGAAGTCAATTTAAACAAAAGCCTTTATTCTAGAATGCTAAAAGGAGAGTAAGATGCGGAGAAACAAAGGAAATAACAATTGAAGACATTATTAAAAAACAAAAAAACAACAACTCAAGAAGCGATTCAAAGTTGATAAGAAGAGCATATGACTATTCGTCAAGTTACCATGTAGGACAATGTAGACTATCAGGCGAACCATACATAACTCATCCTATGGAAGTTGCATATATTCTAACTGATTTAGAGTTAGATGATGCAACTATTTGTAGTGCATTATTACATGACATAATCGAAGATACAAAAGTAACAAAAGAAGATTTAGAGAAAGAGTTTGGAGGAGACATCGCAGAAATAGTAGAAGGTGTAAGTAAACTTAGTCAAATACAATATTTCTCTATAGAAGAACAACAAGTTGAAAACTATAGGAAAATGTTTCTAGCAATGGGTAAAGATATAAGGGTTATACTAATTAAATTAGCAGACAGACTCCATAATATGAGAACTTTAAGCTTCTTAAAAAGAGATAGGCAAATAGCAAATGCAAAAGAAACATTAGAGCTATATGCACCGTTAGCAAATAGGCTTCGGAATATATTCATTGAAATGGGAGTTAGAGGATTTAGGGTTTAGATACCTGCATCCGGAAGAATATAGAGAAATAGTAGAAGGAATTGAACAAAAAAGAGAAGAAAGATTAGCTTTTATTGGAGACATAGTTGAAGAAATAGAAGAAGCATTAAAAAGCGAAGGAATAGATGCAGAAATTACAGGACGTGCAAAACATTTATATAGTATATATAGAAAAATGCAAAGAGATAATATAAATTTAGATCAAGTATATGATTTATTTGCACTTCGTATTATTGTAAATTCAGTAAAGGATTGTTATGCTGCTTTAGGAATAGTACATGATCTATATACTCCAATGCAAAGAAGGTTTAAAGACTATATAGCAGTCCCAAAACCAAACATGTATCAATCGATACATACAACGCTATTAAGTAGTTCGGGAGCACCTTTTGAAGTACAAGTGCGTACATGGAATATGCATAGAGTAGCTGAACTTGGTATTGCTGCACATTGGGCATATAAAGAAGCAAATAAGGACAAAAAAGAAAATGTTAGTGTGAATTCTGACGAATTATCATGGCTTCGTCAAACTTTAGAATGGCAAAAAGAAATGCAAGATCCAGATGAGTTCTTAGATACTCTAAAAACTGAGCTATTCCAAGATGAAGTTTATGTGTTTACTCCTAGAGGAGAAATTAAGGCTCTGCCAAGAGATGCAACACCAATTGACTTTGCTTACTCTATACATGCTGAAGTTGGGCATTCTATGGTAGGAGCTAAAATAAATAATAAAATGATGCCAATAACCACTAAACTTAAAAATGGTGATATAGTTGGAGTTGTAACATCAGACACATCTAAAGGACCAAGTAGAGATTGGCTAAAATTTGTTAAGAGTTCTAGTGCCAGGACTAGAATACAGCATTGGTTTAAAAAAGCAGAAAGAGATGAAAATATAGTAAAAGGTAAAGAAATATTAGATAGAGAGATAAAGAGAATTGGCCTTAGTCATAGTGAATTGTTCAAGACAGAATGGGTAAACGTTGCTTTAGAAAGATATAATTTTGTAAATAATGATGATATGTTTGCTAACATTGGATTTGGAGCAATTTCTCCAGCGAAAATTATAACAAAATTACTAGAAGAATATAAGAAAGAACATCAAGAAGAAATTATTGAAGAGAAAATTGCACAATTATCGACAAGTAAGCCAGCGAGAAAACCACCTAAATCAGGAGTAGTAGTGAAAGGGATAGACAATTGTTTAGTGAAATTTTCAAAATGTTGTAACCCTGTGCCAGGTGATGATATATTAGGGTATATAACAAAAGGTAGAGGTGTTTCTATACATAGAAATGACTGTCTGAACATAGAATCATTACTGTCAGAAGAAGAAAGAATGATAGATGTTAGTTGGTATAATGAAGATACACATGGGACATATAGTCTGAATATAGAAGTGTTTGGTAATGATAGAAGAGGACTACTTGCAGATGTAGTTAAAGAAGTGACAAGCGATAAAATAAATATTCTAGGTGTTAATTCAAAAATGACTAGAGAGAAAACTGCTTTAATAGAGATAAACTTGGAAGTTGAGAATGTGGAGAGACTACAAGGGTTACTCAAAAAAATCAGAAAAATTGATAGTGTTTATGAAGTTAGAAGAAAGAACTAAACAATTTTAAAAAATACATGATATAAAGAATATAAGTAATAAAAGGGAGGAATTAGAAATGGAAAGAATGAATATGGAGGATGGAATAGACATAAGACCAAATAACACGTTGCTTGCAAGAACATTTTTCTGGATGTTTTTGGGCTTATTAGGAACAGGAATTGTGGCATGGTACACATATGCGACAGGAATGTTTGAAACAATAATGACAGAAGGATTTTTTTGGGGAATACTAGCAACACAATTAATAGTAGTACTACTATTCAGTTTCCTATTTATGAAGTTGCCGGCTATTGTAGTAGGAATAATGTTTTTCACATATGCTTTCTTAACGGGATTGACGTTCTCATCAATTTTTTATCTATATGAGTTAGGTTCAATAGCATATATATTCGTAGGAACATCAGGGCTATTTGGTGTGCTAGGGTTTATAGGATATACAACGAAAGCAGATTTAAGTAGATGGGGAAATATACTATTCCCAGCATTGATTATTGGAATAATAATGAGTGTAGTAAATATGTTTATGGGGAATTCAATATTACAATTAGGCTTAACTTGGGTAATGCTAATAGTATTTTGTGGACTAGTAATATATGATCTTAATAAACTTAAAAATCTTCAAAATCAAGAAGGTGTGGATCAGTCGAAACTGCATATACACGCAGCAATGATGCTATACTTAGACTTTATTAATATATTCATAAGATTATTATGGCTATTTGGAAAAAGGAGATAAAAATAATATGATACTAAAGAGAATACAGACGACCGTAGGATCGGTTCCAGGAACAAACTGTTATATAACTAAAGATGAAAAAACAAATGAGACAATTGTTGTGGATCCTGGAAAGGATATAGATTTAGTTGCGAAGATGCTTATGGCGCTTTCCGCAAAAGTGAAATATATAATATTAACGCATTGTCATGGGGATCACATAGCAGGAGCAACTGAGCTAAGAGAAAAATTAGGAGGAAAAATTCTAATTCATAGAGAAGATGAACCAGGATTAAGAGCTCCAGATATAAATTTAGCTGACTATATTGGTCTTCGGAGAAATAACAGTTGAAGCGGATAGTAGATTAAATGATGAGGATGTGCTTCATATAGGAGATATAAAGTTTCAGGTACTCCATACACCAGGACATACACAAGGAAGCATATGTTTATATTGTGAAGAAGAGAGAATGATATTTACAGGAGATACAATATTTAGAGGTTCTTGGGGAAGGGTAGATCTTCCGACAGGAAGCTTTGATAATCTTATATCTTCAATAGAAAATAAATTAATGCCATTACCGGGAGAAACTATAGTTTATCCTGGACATGGAAAATCAACAATGATACAAGAAGAGCAGCCAATTTACTTGGAGTTAAAAGGAAAGAGTTATTAAAGATATAATACGGAAGAGCTAGTTGTATAAAGTTGATGATTAAACTAAATGGAAGGGGAATAACCAAATGCAAGATAGAGTAAATAAAGTAACACCAAAGACCTTGCCTGGATTTATGGAGTTACTACCAAATGAACAAATCCTATTTAATCAAATGATGGAAACAATTAAAAGTTCATATGAAAGATACGGATTTTTGCCAATAGATACACCAATAATCGAAAGTAGTGAAGTGCTTTTGGCAAAAGCTGGTGGAGAAACAGAAAAGCAAGTATATAGCTTTATGAAGGGTGACAATAACTTAGCCCTTAGATTTGATCTAACAGTACCTTTAGCTAAATATGTAGCTGCGAACTATAATGAGCTTAGCTTTCCGTTCAGAAGATATCAAATAGGAAAAGTATATAGAGGTGAAAGAGCTCAAAGAGGCAGATTCAGAGAGTTTTATCAATGTGATATAGATGTTATAGGAGAAGGAGAACTAGACATAGTTAATGATGCAGAAATACCAAGCATTATTTATAAAACATTTAGTGATTTAGGATTAGAAGATTTTACAGTTAAGATTAATAATAGAAAAATACTAAATGGATTGTTCTCGCATGTTTTAGGGGGAGAAACTAATTTAGGTTCAGAGATAATGAGAGTTATCGACAAAATAGAGAAAATAGGAGAAGATAACGTAAGGAAAGAACTTGCTGAAATAGGTTTAACAGAAGAAGCGATTAACTATGTAATAGATTTTATAAAAATCAAAGGAACTACTGACGAAAAAATAGATGCTTTAAAATGTCTAAACATAGAAAATCAGATAGTTACTCAAGGTATAGAAGAGCTAGAAGGAGTGGTAAAACATATAAGAATGTTTGGAGTTCCCGAAGATTGTTTTGAAGTAGATTTAACGATAGCTAGAGGACTAGACTATTATACAGGAACAGTATATGAAACATTCTTAAATGAGTATAAGTCAATAGGAAGTATTTGTTCAGGTGGAAGATATAACGATTTAGCAGAATACTATACTGATAAGAAATTACCAGGAGTAGGGATTTCTATAGGACTAACAAGATTGTTTTTCATACTTAATGAAATCGGACTCATCAAAGCAAAAGAAAAGTCAATTTCAAAAGTATTAGTGGTATCTATGATAGATGATTTAACTAAAAGTATTGAAATTGCAAATGAGCTGAGGGAAGCTGGAATAAATGCAGAAATATATTTTGATAATAGTAAAAAGATAAAAGCAAAATTTAAGTATGCAGACAAGTTACATATTCCATATGTAGTTATTATAGGTGAAGATGAAATAAAGTCAGGAAAGTATACGATTAAAAATATGGAAACAGGAGAACAAGTGCAAACAGAAATAGCAGAAATTCTAAATATGATGAAACAATAAGCAAGATAAATTAACTAATTTAATAGGATTAATTTTAACTCATAAATTCTTTTCTTTTGAATATATATATAGGAGGACAAAAGAACAAAGGAGAAGAGTGAGTGAGCATATCAATAATCAGATTAAGAGATATATTAAAGTATCTAGTAGGAACTATAGTGATTTTTATTACTATAACTATTCTTACTAGATTTTTTAGTACAATAAACGTATCAGAATTGAGGATAACAAACAGGACTACAGACTATTCACTTACAGAGGTTTTTGGTATGTCTCTAGCATTAATGTCACATACAAGTGAGAATGAAGGAAGAATTAGAATAGCTAGTGTTAATTCTATATTGAATATGGAATTACGCATGTTAGATAGTGAATTTCTACAAACTACAGGGCTAAATATAAATGAGGAAGAACTGTCAGCTGACGATACAGATGAACTAAAAAGAGCTATAGAAGAAGTAGCAGCAGAAACTCGGAAGAAGAGAGGTAAACACTCTTCCAGATTATAGGAATGTAGAGTTCAGAAATGAAAGTAGTCACACTATCAGTGACGATATGCTTATTCCGAGTATGGAGCTTGTTAACAGAACAGATATACTTATATATCATGTACATACTACTGAAAGCTTTACTCCTTGCGCAGAATTTTCCTATGAAATGACAGGAAACTTTAGAACAATTGACTTGAATTATAGTATAGCCAGAGTGGGGAGAGAGTTTGCTGAACTATTAGAAACTAGAGGGTTTTCCGTTGATCACGACACTACAATCCATGATTTTCCAGCATTTTCAGGTTCATACGCAAGAGGATTAGAAACGGCACAAAGAAGGCTGAATAATACAAATACACAGATAGTAATAGATATGCATAGGGATGCTATAGGAGATGGGAGTTTTGGACCTAGAGTAAATATTGATGGAGAATATGTAGCACAATTAATGTTTGTTATACGGTACAAATCGGAGGTGGACTGTACCACCCAAATTGGAGGAATAACTTACAAATAGCATCACAAATACAAGCAACAGCGGAGCAGATGTATCCAGGACTATTTAGGCCAATGCTCATAAGAAACTCGAGGTATAATCAACATGTAGCCCCGGGAGCTATTCTAATAGAAGTAGGAGCAACCGGAAATACAATGCCAGAAGCTCTTCGTAGTGTTGAATATTTAGCTAATGTTTTTGAGGAAGTTTTTAAATAAGGCGTAGTAAAACATAAAAACTTGCAATTTATGTTAACAAGAAGTATAATTATATAATATCTCATTCATATATCCTCATTTTGCAACACAGGGGATACCTACATAGGAAAAAAATATTTTGGAGGGAGAGACTGCGAATGCAGACAAAAGAAAGCTTGCTTGCGAATGTCAAGAGATCTCTTAAAGAAAAGAACCGGTTTAAATTAGGCTGGTTTAAAAGTATTAAGGTCGAGAAAAATTCGGATGATGACAACTTTACTATATTCTTAACTACAAAGAATTTTTCTAGGTTTTTGATTAGAGACCTTGATAGAGTAATGAAACTTTATAAGAATAACGGTTATCGTGTCAAAATTTCACATGAAAAAACTTAATAAGTAAGCTTTAAGCAAAAAACGAGGTAAGCGGATGCTGAACCTCGTTTTTTGTGGTATGGCGAATCGACTTTTTATGTAAAACATGTTATAATATTTATACAGTCTTTTTGTTAATCCTCTTTATGCAACGCAGGTTAGACATGAAGACTAGTATAGTAATGAGAGGATGATTGCAGTCGTGAAACGGTATTCAGAATTACTAAAAGAATGGGTTTTTCAAAACCCCAAAAAAGCCAAATGTATTTGGGAAGTGGTCAATGTGGGAAGCATGATTCTTATTGCGATTTTCTCCTGGGCCCATATCGAAGGAAGGGTGGGATACCCTTTTGGCCTTAGAATTTTTCTCTTATTCTTTGCAATTCTAATGGCGGCTACCAATGTGGTAGTTGCACAAGAAAAGAAGAAAGCAAGAAAAGGAAGAGTGCTAGAAATAGTATATGCCGGAGTCTTTCTGTTCACGGCAGTTACTTCAGCGTTGATTATTTTAATGCGCATTAGGGCAGGAATGGATAGCCTATTCCCTGTCATATTAGGGTAAACGAGAGGAGAAGTGTTGATGGACAGACAAAAGCAGTACATGAGGAAGTACGGACACCACTTCATTCCTGGAGTGCTTTTTCCGGGCATTACCGCCTGGATGGTTCTGGCAGGAAATGTGAACGATGACTTTGGAGCATTCGGAGCTTTAGCGATCCTCCTTCTCGTAATAGTAGTCTTCCTGAAATTTGGTTTTCGGATGCGGAAAGACAAAGTGGAGAATTATGCAATATTTTTCTTTGGAGCTGCAACAACAAGCATTGCAGCGATTCTTATCCTACTAAGAATATTGTCCGTTTTATGATTGTATATGCGTGGATACTTATCTGCGCAGCTAAGAAGGAATAGTGTAAACTATTCTTTTTTAGTTGAAGAATATTGACGTTTTATGCTATAATATGGAAAATAGAGATAGAATATATGAAGCTATATATCTAAAGGAGGATATTTAAGTAGTGGGTATTATTAAATCGTTAGGAGATACAGATTTATATAAATTAACAATGGGATATGCAGTAAATCAAAATTTTGCGGAGAGTGAAGTAACTTACGAACTTAAGATACGTTCAAAAGTGTCATGGACTAAAGAAGATGTTCAAAATATTGAACGTGAAGTTGCTGCAATGGGAGATATAAGATATACAGATGAGGAACTAGCACATTTAGAGAAAAGATGTAAATTCCTTCCTAAACATTACTTGACCTTTTTGAAAGGATTTAGATTGAATCCAAAACATACACGTGTGTGGATTGAAGGAGATGAACTTAAAGTTACTACACAAGGATTGTGGTCAGAAGAAATATATTGGGAAACATTAATGATGGCGTTGATTAGCGAATCCTATTTTGAAGCGCGTGCTCCTTTAAGTGATGAACAATTAAAAGAAGTTTATGAAAAAACAAAAAACAAAGCACAAAGATTCCGTGAAATGGGAGCATATTTTATAGATATGGGTACTAGAAGAAGAAGAAGCTATGCTGTACATGATGCCGTTATAAGAGGACTCAGAGATGGAGGAGGAGAATATTTTCTTGGGACATCTAACATTCATTTTGCTGCAAAATATGATTTAACTCCGCATGGCACTATGGCACATGAGCTGTTTAGTGCAGTAGGAGCTATGTATGGTGTTGAAAATGCTAATAACATTGTATTAGGAAAATGGGTTGATACATATCAAGGGTTACTTGGAATTGCACTCCCAGATACATTTACAACCGACTTTTTTTTAAGAACATTTAATCCTTTTTATGCAAAACTATTTGATGGAGTACGACAAGACAGTGGTGAGCCAAAAATTTGGATTGACAAGTTTTTAAATCACTATAACACACTGGGAATAGATGCAAGAACGAAAAAAGCAGTGTTTTCAGATGGTATAGATTCATTTGAAGAAATGGAAAATATTATTGAACATGTCGATGGAAGAATATTACCATCTTTTGGAATTGGAACATGGCTAACAAATGATTTCGAAGATCTAGAACCATTAAATATGGTGTTTAAATTAATAGATGCTAGAAAGAATGGAGCTGAACCGAGAAGGTGTGCTATTAAACTTTCAGATGTTCCTGGCAAATATAACGGAGACGAAAAAGCTATACAAGATTACAGGGCACGTATTGATGGAAAATGAAGAGTTGGAGATGTTTTATGAATTTAGATAAGAAAGTAATTATATTTTTTGGTGGTTCTTTTAATCCACCATTAGTATCACATTTCTCATTAGCTCAGCAAATAGTAAGTGAATATGACCAAATAGAAAAAGTTGTGTTTGTTCCAGTCAATGGACTATATGAAAAAAGTGACTTGTTAAATAATGAACATAGATATAATATGCTTAAAGTAGTTACAGATAAAAATGAAAAGTTTGATGTTTCAAGAATCGAGATTGATAGTGAAAGACCACTTTATACAATAGAATCTTTAAGGATCATGCAAAGAGAATATCCAGAATATGAAATATGGTTCGCAATAGGAACAGACAATTTAAAAACTTTACATACATGGAAAAATGCAGAGGAATTAGTAAGTGAATTTAAAATCTTAATTCTAGAAAGAGAACCAGATGATATGAAAGAGATTATCCAGGATAATCCATTCCTAAAAGAACATAGAGATGCTTTTATAAAAATAAAGGGAAATGTGAGAAGCAATTTGTGTTCTACATTTGCAAGAGATAAAATGAAGCAAGGAAAAAGCATAAGATACTTAACCCCTGATGAAGTATATGAATATATAAATAAATTTATTGTTTAAAAATAAATTTATTCTACAAAAAATGGAGTCTTCTCACGCTTATGCTGGGAAGATAAAATTTTGTTTTCGATCAATTTATCGGATTCAGAAGAACCTGAAGTGCTAGTTAAAATATAGTTATCTATTTCAGCGTATGTTAGTCCCAATTCTTCTTCGTCTGTTTGTCCTATCCATAAGTCAGCGGAGGGTTTTGCTGATATAATACTAACTGGTATTTGTAAGAAATCAGCAAGAATATATATTTCTGTTTTTGTTAATAGTAAAACAGGGTTAATGTCAGCCATGTCGCCCCATTTTGTAAAATATCCGAGCATATATTCAGATAAATTAGTAGTGCCGATAACCAGTCTGTCATGTATCTGAGCAAATTGGTAAGAATATTTTGTTCTTTCGCGAGGTCTTAAGTTAGCTCTTGCAAGTGAAATGTTGCTTAGATTGCATCCTACTAAAAGAGGTGAGTCTTCGTGAATTGTTGAAGAATCAATACTTGGCTTAATATCATGGACATGATAATCAAAACTAAAAGTATGAATTAGGTCTAGTGCTCGAGTCATAGCTTCTGAATTTTCTTCTGTCCTTCCATATGGCATCACTATAAGGTGAACTGGAACGTCAGCAAGCTGGCAAAGTCTAGCAACAACTGCGCAGTCTATTCCTCCAGACATGCCAAGAACAAGGCCTTTTGAATTAGCTTTTTCTACTTCGCCTCTAATCCAATTCGCAATTTTTTGTGCATATGACTCTACATTTTGCTTTGTAATAACAAAGTTTTTATCTTTTATCATATTTACAAACCTCCTGTATGTTATAAGGAACACAGAATCGCTTTCGCTAAATTCTGCACAACTTATTTCTGCGCATCAAAGATACTAGAACTAAGAAAATTATATAACAACCTTGTGCAATATGCAACAGTAAAGGTTTCAGTAATTACGATCCTAATTTAAATCCAATTAACAGACAAATTAAGAATAAAAGAATGGAAATAGCGCCTTCCATCGTCAAACTAAATCCAGGATATAAAACAAAGAGGGAGCCTAGGATGAAACCGATAATCGCAAAATAAGTATGAGATTTTACATACTTAAATAAAAAGTGTATTAATACCAAGCAAAGCAAAGAACCAAAGATTAAGCCGGTTCCCATAGGAATTAAAATAGAAAAATTGAGAGTTGCAATAGCTGCTAAATATGTTTCGTAAATTCCAAAAAGCATTAAAATAACGGTTTGGCTAACTCCAGGAATTACTATACCTGCTGACATCACAAACCCGAGTAGAAAGTAAGTAACCGGAGGCTAAAAGATGCAGAACACATATTAGAAAAATGTTCTAGTGTAGCTAAATATATACTAAGTGAAAGAGTGACTATTAAGCACATAATATGAGAAATAGAGATTTCAGTAATCTCACTTTTTTTAATTACAAGAGGTAAGGAACCTAAAATAAGTCCCATAAATGCAAAGCTTGTTGGAATATTGAAATTAACAAATACAAATTTTAATATATTACTGAATATAAGGATACCTACAAAAGCGCCAAAAAGTATGGGGAACAAAAACTTAGTGTTACCTTTAATGTCTTTAAAAAAATTCAAAATAGAATCAACTAGTTTTTCATAAATTCCGAAAGCCACACAGAAAACACCGCTACTAATACCAGGAAGTATTGCTCCTGAGCCAATTAGAATACCAGTAATAAAATTCTTCATACAAAATCACCTAATTAATTTATATGAAGAATTTTATGGACCATGCACTTTTCTTTTTTCGCAACATATAATCTCATATATATGAAAATGGAAAGGTGAGGTGCGTGGATGCTAGCATTATACATGTCAGGTTTTTTGGCTTTCTTAAGTACAGCTGTTTTTGTTGTGGGGTATGTATCAAATAACAGTTTGTTTCCTGAACCACTTACTCTGGAAGAAGAAAGTGAATGCTTAGAAAGATATATGCGGAGGAGATGAAGAAGCAAGGAACATACTAATAGAGAGAAATTTAAGACTAGTAGCACACATATGCAAAAAATATAATGTTAGTAATGTGGATGCAGATGATTTAATTTCTATAGGAACAATAGGATTAATAAAAGGAATAAATACATTTAAGGTAGATAAGAATGTTAGGCTTTCTACGTACGTCGCGAGATGTGTGGATAACGAGGTTTTGATGTTTCTAAGAAGCAATAAGAAAACGGGCTCAGAAGTATACTTAAATGAACCTATAGGAAAAGATAGAGATGATAATGAAATTTCTTTAATAGATGTATTGGTAAATGATGAAAAAAACATTGAAGATGAAATAGATTTGAAGATGAGGATAAAAAGACTTTATGAAGGGATGAAAGACATATTAAAAGGTAGAGAACGAACAATATTAGAATTAAGATTTGGACTTCGGTGGCGAAAAAGAGAAAACGCAGAATCAAATAGCAGAAATGATGGGGATTAGCAGAAGCTATGTAAGTAGAATAGAGAAGAAAGCAATAAACAAATTAAACGAAAAATTAGCAGAAGAATTGTAATACCTCTTGACGCATCATTCCGTTTGCGGTATAATATATCAAGAGGTGAAATTTTATGAAATATATTACAATTAAAGAAGCTTCAGAACTTTGGAATATAAGCGAAAGAAGAATTAGGCAATTAATTCAAGACGAAAGAATAGAAGGGGCTATTAAGGTGGGCACTACTTGGAGCATACCAAAAGATGTCTCAAAACCTATTGATAAAAGAGTGAAGCTAGAAGAAAATGATTTTATAATTGACATATCTGAAAACTTTTTTGATGAAATAGATAGAAAGAAGAAAGTGTTAGACAGTAAAAGACCTTTGCCAAGAGAAACAGTAAATTCTTTAAGAGAAAATTATATATTAGATTGGACTTATAACTCTAATGCCATTGAAGGAAACACATTGACGTTAATAGAAACAAAAGTTGTTCTTGAGGGAATTACAATTGGGGGAAAATCTATGAGAGAGCATTTAGAGGTAATTAATCATAAAGAGGCAATAGAATATGTAGAAGAATTAGTAAAACAAAAAAAAGAAATATCAGAATTTGATATTAGAAGTATTCATGGACTTGTATTAAAAGGTATTGATGATGATATAGCGGGAGTATATAGAACCGGGCAGTTTGTTATTTCTGGTGCTACACATATTCCACCAGCAGGAATGTTGGTTAATGAAAAAATGGAGCAATTAATTATTAGATATAATGAATGGTGTGAGAAATATCATCCTTTAATAGTTGCTACTCTATTGCATGGAGAATTTGTTAAAATACATCCTTTTGGAGATGGCAATCGGAAGAACATCAAGATTAATTATGAACTTTGAGGCAATAAAACATGGTTATACACCTATTATTATAAAGAACGAAATAAGAAGTAAATATTATGAGGCATTGGATAAAGCGCATACAACATTTGACTATACAGATTTTGTTAAAATGGTAGCAAATTCTTGTGAAGAATCACTTGACTTATATTTAAAAGTAATAGGATAAGGAGTAAAAATAGACATCTATGGTAAATGCCTATTTTATGCGCAATATTATTTATGGATTAATAATTTTGTTTTGCTCATAACACCGATGCTATGTAAATAGAATAGAGAAGAAAGCTATAAATAAGTTAAGTGAAAAATTGGCGGAAGAATTGTAGAAGCATACATAAAAACAAAGTGTCTTTGAAAAATTAATCAAAGACACTTTGTTTTAACGTTTTAACAGTGGTTAGGCTGAATAGTTTAAGCTGCAGGTTTTGTTAGCTTAAACAACCCACTTTGGCGTTGCCTGATAAATTTAGAATCCGTGCTTCCGTTAACCGTGACATGATCAAAGGAGAGTGCAGGACGTTTTGTTATTATCTCTTGATGCCAACAACCAGGCAAATAATAGCCGGCCTGGAAAGGTAAACTTGGCTCAGTTGAATTTGCTAATACCCGTAGTTTCCCTCCGTATGGAGAGCGGTCTCCAACTAACTCAATCTTTCCGGCAGAAGTGTTTGTAGAGTGAGTTGACTCGCCAAAAATATCGAGATACTGTCCATCTGGATTAGAAAACTGATATCCAGTAAGTTCTTTAAATGTAGCGAGGTGGCGTTGCAAGACAAACGCGCTTAAAGCAATATAATCCCGCTCATTGAAAGATTCGCTAGCATGTAAAACATCGTACTCGTTACCTTCTTGAATCCATTCGAGTGCGGATAATCCTGTCACCAATTCTCGGCCTGCAATGCTACCTCGTTTACCAGGTGTATCGGTATCAGTAACTTGCAATACTCCCCATATAGGAGAAAGGCCTTCCCTAAGAACTTCCGTGTATAATTCCCAAAACTTAGTATGGATAGGATTTGTGTCAACAAAGTAATCTTTAATTACTATCCATACGCCATCTAAGGTCAGGCAATTAAGAGGAAGGTAGGGATAAACACTTTTATCTATCCGCTTTGCTTGCCACACCCCATTCTTTAGGGGTAGCAGATTGTGGTTGGATAATGAAAAATCTATGTTTCCACCACAAATGTCCACTGCTTTTTTCATAGTCTCAAGTCCTTTCGAGATATAATTCGAGCAAACAGCGCTCTTTGAGGCTAATCATAGCAGAGATTCACATAATATACAAGCGAAGAAGAAGGTTACAAATAATTTAAGTGAAAAACATTGACTTTTTTATGTGAATATGGTATTATATTTAGTTTGTGTTTTTATGCAAATTGTGATATAATTAGAGTAACAAATCCTTGGTAGGACACATATATTTTTCGTCTCTATCACTCCATCAGTGTACTTTTGGAGGCAGACGAAAGCGTAGCCCATAGGCTACAAAGCACTATATCTTGTTAGTAGAACCCCTTCCGGGGATAACAAAAGGGCAAAGCCCAAATCTAAGGAGGCCACAAATGGCAGACGAAAAAAACATGCAACAAATGACAGAACTATTCGACGCGATCGTAGAATTCGCGTTCGAAAAGGTAATGGTACAAAAGCTTCCAAAAGGTTCGGTAATTGCATTAGCAGCAAAGCCGAACGACCTAACAGGAAAGCAATACCTTTTATCCGACTTTCATGGCGTGTACTTCGCCATATATAAGACGGAAGGCAATCTGTACAAGTTTTACAACCACCAGCTTATCTTGAGCGGTGCTGTCCGGATAGAAGCAGAAAACCCAGATGGCAGTTCGTTGCTAAAGGTCTGGGCACCAACGATTCCATGCTATAGGGAAGGCAATATGGGATCGCCGTTCCTGAATGGGTTCACCTTCTTTGGTATGAGGCATTTCGATATGTTTAGGGAAAGCATTGGGGAGAAGTTTGCCTACAAAACAAAACTGATACTTGAACCCGAAGATTATGACAAGGCAATTGCAACAACGTAATATCTGAGGGTTGCAAGCTTACTCTGACAGGAGGTGGGGCTTAAAAAGATAGGGTGTATGTAGAATTTTACATACATCCTATCTTTTTGCTATTTAAAAGCGTGTATCAAAATTGGACATGTATATTGGGGGGGAGATTATCATAAATGAATCCGTCAAAAATCGTTGTTTTTTGAGTAATTCTCTTGCATAAAAAGTACAGATATAATACAATATACATGAACTTCAAAGCCTGCTAAAAGGAAGGTTTTATTACAAATGAGAAGGAGTTGATGTAAATGCCAAACATTAAATTAGATTATAGGTATTCAGGCATACTAGAAAAAGAGATAATGAAAAAATCAATGGAAGTTAAAGCAGTGCATAGTGAATTATGCGAAATGGCGAAAGATAAAGACGAATTCGCAGGTTGGCTGACACTTCCTATTAAATATGATAAAAAAGAATTTGAAAGAATAAAAGAAGTTGCGGATAAAATAAGGAAAGATTCAGATGTATTTCTAGTTATAGGAATTGGTGGATCGTATTTAGGAGCCAGAGCTGTTATTGAGTCATTGGCGAGTTCTTTTTCGAACTTGTTGGATGCAAAAGAAAGAAAAGCTCCACAAGTTCTCTATGTTGGAAATAATCTAAGCCCAAACTATATAAATGAACTAATAGAAGCGATACGGAAATAAAGATATTTCTATTAATGTAATATCTAAGTCAGGGACAACTACTGAATCGGCAATTGCATTTAGAATATTTAGAGAATATCTAGAAACTAAATATGGAATTGAAGAAGCTAGAGAAAGAATATATGTCACAACAGACAAGAAAAAAGGAGCATTAAAGAAACTTGCCAAAGAAGAGGAATACGAAACTTTTGTAATACCAAATAATATAGGTGGAAGATATTCTGTGCTTACAGCTGTTGGACTATTGCCAATAGCTGTAAGCGGACTGGATATAGATAGATTGATGAAAGGCGCAGGTATTGGAAAATCAAAATATGTAGATGACAATTTAAAATATAATGATTGTTATAAATATGCTGTAATAAGGAACATACTATATGAAAAAGGTAAAACCATAGAAATATTGGCAAACTACGAACCTAAAATGAATTCTATTACAGAATGGTGGAAACAACTATATGGTGAAAGTGAAGGAAAAGATGGGAAAGGAATATTCCCGGCAGGAGTAATATACACAACAGACCTACACTCAATGCGGACAATATATTCAAGATGGCAAAAGAAAATTGTTTGAAACTGTTTTAAATATACAAAACAGTAAAACTGATATGGTAATAAAAAGAGATGAAGATGATATAGATGGGTTAAACTTTTTGGCCCGGACAAACCATATCACATGTAAATAAAATGGCTATGGAAGGAACTCTTCAAGCACATGTGTCAGGAGGGGTGCCTAATATAGTTATCAACATAAAAGACTTGAGTGAAGAATCAATAGGCGAATTAATATATTTCTTTGAATTGGCTTGTGCTATGTCAGGGAAGTTGCTGGGAGTAAACCCATTTGATCAACCAGGAGTGGAAGAATATAAGGACAATATGTTTAGATTATTAGGAAAACCGGGTTATGAAGCAAAAGAAGATACAAAAACAAAATCTAAATCAAAAAAAGAAGAAAAACCTAAAAAAAGAGGCAGACCGAAAAAAGAGAAGAAAAATTAAGTGTTAATTGTGGGAGAAATGTGTGATGTCAAATTTTAAGAGGTCTAATATTAAAATACCAAATATTAAAATTCCAGATGCTAAAACAATAATAGGAATAATTGTTTTGGTTATCATAGTGATTCTAATTATTGTGCGGAATTATCATGATGAATAGGCAAAGTGAAGAGATGAGTCCTGAAGAAATAGAACAATTAGTAATAGCTGAATTAGAATACATGTTATACAGGCAATACAGGAGACAGGTACTTAATATTATGACAGAGGATGAATTTAATAACTTTGTAGAAGAAAGAATTGATGGACTATTATATATGCAAATCTTCATGCATAGAGAAGCTACAAATGAAGAAATAAACAGGCTTGGAGAAGAACTGCTGTCAATAGAGGGGATAAATCATGGTAGACTTATAACATCAGAAGAGGCTTTTGAAATTATGCGTGAAAGACTTGGAGCAAGACAACATCTAATGACTGGTTTGGAAGCGACAATGTTTCCGCCCTCGTATGTAGTAAGAATAGAAAAACTTTTCGTATTTAGAGATGTCTATCACAAAGTAAACGAACTTGAAAATATAGATTATATTACATCACAGTATAATTTAATACAAGAAGCATTTTCAAATATAAATAGATAGTATAGGAGAAAATAATGTTAGTATCAATAGGAAGCAGAAGCATACCAAAAATAATAGCAATAACTAGAGGCTTTTCTAAGTATCCAGAATTATGGATGGACAACGAAGAGAGTCTTGAATTTGTGATCATGCCAAAAGAAGAAAGAAAAGACGAGTGTCAAGGTCAAGAAAAAGACAAGTTTTCGGGAGTTTCATGTAACCCGTTAACTTTAGGTGAAACAATAAATGGAGCAAAGACAAGAGCAAAAAATGCATTTGAGTATGCAAAGGAGAGTAATCGAACGTGCACGTATGGCGTGGGAATAGAAGCAGGAATGTATCCAGTTCCTGAAGTAGATACAAAATTTATGGATACAAGTATATGTGCCATATATGATGGCGAAAAATATTACATAGGCTTTAGCCCATCTTTTGAGTATCCACAAACAGTGGTAGATAGAGTCCTTGAAGGTGAAGAACTAGGATTCATGGAAGATATATTTGGCAGTACAGCGAAAGGAAGAAAAGGAGCGATAGGTGTTTTGACTGCTGGAAGAGTCTATAGGGACGAATTAGAAGAGTATGCTGTAATAATGGCGCTTACAAAGATTGCGGCCAAAGAAGTTTATGATAAATAAGAGAAAGAAGGAAATAATATGATAAATATAAAATTAAAAGACGGTTCGATTATGGAAGCCCAAGAGGGACTTTCAGTATTAGATATTGCAAGTAAAATTAGCGAAGGATTAGCAAGAGTAGCTACTGCGGGAGAAGTAAATGGAGAAGTATGTGACCTAAGAACAGTATTAAAGCAAGATTGTGATTTAAACATATTAACTTTTGACAGTTTAGATGGAAAGAAAGCGTATTGGCATACAACAGCACATATTTTAGCTCAAGCAGTAAAGAGATTATATCCAGAAATAAAATTAGGGATAGGTCCATCAATAGACAATGGATTCTACTATGATTTCGATATTGAATCTCCTTTTACTCCTGAAATGTTGGAAAAAATAGAAGCTGAAATGAAAAAAATCATTAAAGAAGATTTGCTGATTGAAAGATTTAGTTTACCAAAAAAAGAAGCATTAGAGTTTATGAAGGAAGACCCATATAAAGTGGAGTTAATAGAAGAACTTCCAGAAGGAGAAGAAATCTCTTTCTATAAGCAAGGAGACTTTACTGACCTTTGTGCAGGTCCTCATTTAATGTCTACAGGGAAAGTAAAAGCTATAAAGCTACTTACTTCATCAGGTGCGTATTGGCGCGGAAGTGAAAATAACAAGATGCTTCAAAGGATTTATGGAATATCATTCCCTAAATCGTCAGAACTTGAAGAGTATGTAAACATGATTGAAGAAGCTAAAAAACGAGATCATAGAAAACTAGGAAAAGAATTAGACTT
Source organism: Oscillospiraceae bacterium (assembly GCA_009785865.1). Taxonomy (GTDB): domain Bacteria; phylum Bacillota; class Clostridia; order TANB77; family CAG-508; genus WQVL01. The sequence continues at coordinate 78,906 of WQVL01000001.1, forward strand.
ATTTATGGTTTTAGAAGAGGGACCGGGATTTCCATTTTTCTTACCAAAAGGAATGACTCTTAGAAACACATTAGAAAGTTTTTGGAGAAAAAAACATATCGAGCATGGATATGAAGAAATAAAAACACCTATTAAGTTGAATGTAGATTTGTGGCATAGATCAGGACATTGGGATCACTATAAGGAAAATATGTACATCACACAAATAGATGAAACAGAATTTGCTATGAAACCTATGAATTGTCCTGGTGGAATGCTTGTATATAAAAGAAAAATGCATTCATATAGGGATTTCCCAATGAGAGTTGGTGAATTAGGGTTAGTGCATAGACATGAAAAATCAGGAGTATTACATGGACTTATGAGAGTAAGAGCATTTACTCAAGATGATGCACATATATTCTGCCTGCCAGAGCAGATAGAATCAGAAGTTACTGAATTAATGAGCCTAATAGATGAAATATATAAATTGTTTGGTTTTGAATATTCAGTTGAATTATCAACAAGACCAGAAAATTCAATGGGAAGTCAAGCGGAATGGGATTTAGCTACAGAAGCTCTTAAACAAGCTTTAGATTCAAAGAATGTAAATTATGTTATAAACGAAGGTGATGGAGCATTCTATGGGCCTAAAATTGATTTCCATCTAAAAGATAGTATAGGTAGAACATGGCAATGTGGAACAATACAATTAGATTTCCAAATGCCAGAGAAGTTTGATTTAACATATATAGGTCAAGATGGAGAAAAGCATAGACCAGTTATGCTTCATAGAGTTGTATTTGGAAGTATAGAAAGATTTATTGGTATAATAACAGAGCATTTTGCAGGAGCATTTCCAGTGTGGCTTGCACCAGTTCAAGTAAAAATACTACCAATTGCAGAAGCGCATGTAGATTATGCTTATGAACTAAAGAAAAAGTTTGAAAAAGCTGATATAAAAGTAGAAATAGATTCAAGAGAAGAAAAAATAGGATATAAAATTAGAGAAGCGCAACTAGAGAAAGTTCCATATATGCTAATTGTTGGAGACAAAGAAGTAGAAAACAAAGCAGTTGGAGTGCGTTCAAGAACTGATGGAGATATTGGCGCAATGGACGTAAACAAATTTATGGATAAGATTGAAGAAGAGGTTGCAAGTTTTAAATAAAGCATAAAAGCATAGTGAAAATTTTATGAGCAGGAGAGAGGAGTACAAAAGATTGAGTTCAAAGGACAAAAGCAAATTAACTGATAAAATAAATTATCTGGGATTAGATTTAAATGAAATCCCAGATAGTTTAAAATGTTTTAGTAGTTTAGACTATAGGCCAGCTAGAAATTACGATGAGAAAAACTATAAAACATATAAATATGTAAATATAAAGGATATAAAAATATTTTTAACAAAACACAATAGATTAGACCCTATTACAGATAAATATGCTAAAGCAATACCTATATATCAGTATTTGACTGCAGAAAGAGAAGAAAGTATAGAGAGACATGCAAAGTTTTTAAAAATGATTACAACATTAAATGAACACGAAATAGAAGCAATTGATAAAAATCAAAAAGAGTTGAACAAAGATATACCGTTTCAAGTGAAATTTAATAAAGATTATTTATGGCAAATACATTATGCAGATGTTACTGATCAATATTTTATGTTAGTGCCGACAGAAGATCAGGATCACAGTGCGTTCTTTTTCTTGCTAAAAAAACTTCTAGATCAGAATACTAAAGGAAAACTTTTTGCTCCAATATGTTATAGTGAGTATTCTACAGAATTCTTAAGAAGATCAGAAATAGAAGAATTAGAAAAGTATATATGGTTTTTTACAAAAGAATGGCCACTTATATATGATGTGTACGACAAGAAGGATAAGTTAGCGATACATGTAACAGGAGAAACTTTCATTTATGAAAATGCAAAAAGTCCATATACAATTAAGCTAGAAGATAAAGAAAGTGCACTTAAATTCTATAAACTATTGAAAGCCCTATTTATACTAGCTACAGAAGTTCCGAGATACTATAAAATTAAAGTAAAGATAAATGATGAAGGTGGATTAGAGTTTTATTTAAACAATGAAAAACTTGTTTATGAAACATCCTCAGAGTTTATAAAAACTGAATATTTGAGAATTGAAAAACAAGAGAAAGAAAGTGTAAAGCAGAGAGCGAAACTAGAAAAGAAACTAGAAAAAGTAAAGAAGGAAACAGGAGAATTAGAATTAGAATACCTAATAAAAGAAAGAGAAATTACTACTTTCTTAGAGTGCAAAAAAACTTTTTTTGGCAAAGTAAAATATTTTTTGGGGAAGAAAAAACGTGCGGATATTAAGCTTGGTGACAAGAAGGAAATTGCACAGAAAAAAACGAATGAACAGGGTTTAAAAGAAGGAGATGTTCTCAGAAACAAAGACAAGGAAGACAAAGAATTCTATACATTAGAGGAATTAATTGAAAGGTATGGAGAATTAGAAAAAGACACAAGCTATATAAAGAGTCTAAAATACGATATTGCTGCGGCTGAGCATAAGATCAAAAATATGAAACTTAAAATCAAAAATGCAATTTTGTTTTTAGAGGAAATTGATAAGCATACAAAAAGTATTTTTGAGTTTTGGAGATTTACCAACAAGGATAAATTAGAAAATCTTGTGGCAGGAGAATCCTCTGAAGAAACTACTGGCAAACTTAAAAAGGTTTTTGATATAAGTTTGGATTTTGAGGTCTTAGGTAAAGATATAGATAGAAAGTTAAGAAGAGTATTGAACAAAGAGCAGTTAAACAGTATTTATTTAGCCACAACAGAAATTATAAAAGATATAAATCATGTTACAGAAAACAAAAAAATTACAGATGAGAGAATAGAAGAACTTAAGGAAGAAATCTTAAAAGAGAAAAAGCTGCTTGGAACTGAAACTTTCGATATATTTGGAAATATATCTTCAGATAGTACAAGAATAGAAGTACTGGACAACAAAAGACATAGAGAGAGTAAGAGAGATAAAATTAAATTGCTAGAGATTAGCAAAAAAACTACAGCAAAGGAATATGAAGGGTCTCTTAAAAAAATAGTTGAAAATCTACAAATCGCTTTTGAGAAGGTTGCTCTAGGAATAGGGCTTCCAATATACAAGTTAGTACAAGACGAACAAGATTGTGATGGACTAAGTGTATTTAATATTAATCTTGCAAACCTACTTCAAAGTACAAGCAATATACCTTTTGAAAAAGATAGACCACAAACAATATATAGAATCAATTTAAAAGAAACATCGAGGGCTATAGGTCTTGCTAATAGCGTATACTATAATAATAATAACGAAACATTACCAATGGGTATGAACGTTTCGGATGGAGTATTAATAAACAAAAGACTTCTTAAGTTAGAGATGGTAAGTGAAGAAGAGTTTAAGGTAGTAGAATATACTGATAAGAAAAATTTAAGAGATGTAAAAATTAAGACAATTATTATAAAGGAATTTGATGTACTAGAAGACTAACTAGTTATCAAGAGAGGTGGAACATGAAAAAAAATGAAGTGAAAATGAAGAGAAATGAAATACTTAAGAAAGCAGGATTAGTAGTGGTTTTACTTGCTGTTATTGCACTTATAGTAGCTATAGTAATTGATTCTGCTAGTAATATTGAGACCGTTAGAGAAGATGGAATTATGGATATAAGAGAGAGAACGTTTAATAGGCAAATATCGGATATACGTCTAAACCCAGGAACCTACATAGGAGAGACAATTAGAATGGAAGGATTAATATTTGATTTTGGCTTTGCTGGATTAGGTGAAATATATGGTGTTGGTAGGAATGGTCCAATGTGTTGTGGAAAAGACGGATTTATTGGATTATTTGTAGAGTACGATGGAAGAATGCCTGATGAAGATGAATGGGTTTCGGTTGTAGGAACTATAGAAATGTCAGACCAATTTCGTGGTGAACCTATACTAAGAATAAGCCAGATAACTGTGATGGACGAAAGAGGACAGGAGTATGTAGGCAAGTAAATGATAGCTTTATTTTTAAGTTAAGAAACGAAACAACAGAAAGTTGACATAAGATTGAAAGTAATATATACTTGTTTCATCTTAGTGTTAAGGAGGTGAAATCTCATGACGAACCCTCACTACCGAGACGATGATTACAATTATGGCGACTTTGATGACTATGGGTGGCCAGGCGAACGGGAGAGTTATCGGGAAAGAGCCTTTCGAGAAATGATATCAGTTCTCGAAAACAACTTCCCTGACTTAGGGAAGTTAAATGTCCTCGAAATTGCTACGATGAATGGTCAATTTACAGGGAAACTTGTAGAAGTGTTTAAACATGTTACGACCATTGATCCAGAATTAGACATGAAAGAGGACTATGACAACTTGACGAAAGAAAAAGAACGGTTTGACTGTGACAGAGACTGCAGCAACTATGATTTGCTAGTAAGCAATTCAGCCTGTACGGCAGACGAAAGTATGGTTTGTGCTAGTCAGAAATACAATGTACCATTTTTTGCAATACTGTGTAGTTGTGCACATGGCTTTAAGTCTAAGCACGCAAGATATGAAGCTCTAAAGTCAAAGTCGCCAAATGCGACTTTGTATAAGGATACGAATGCGATCTGGTACTTGACCAGTTTAAATACAGGACACAAAAAAGATTAGAGAACCAAGTTTGGTTTTGAGAAGTCAAATACGAAAAGAGAAGTTCTTACAGTAGTAAGAACTTCTCTTTTTCTAATTTTTTTCTAAAACAATGAAATTAGAAACACTGTTAATGAAGAGGTTACAGTATTTATCTCTATTGCGAAACAGCAAAAATTATGATATTATCATGACATTACTCAGAAAACAAAGGAGTTGCACATAAGGGATATGAAGAATGTATTGGATAATGTAAATGATCCAAAAGACTTAGATGGTCTTAATATAGGAGATAAACAAATATTAGCAAAAAACATAAGAGACTTATTACTAGATGTTACATCTAAAACTGGTGGACATCTAGCATCTAATTTGGGTGTGGTAGAGTTAACAATAGCTCTTCACTCTGTTTTTGAGACTCCAAAAGATAAAATAGTTTGGGATGTTGGGCATCAGATATATCCACATAAAATTTTAACAGGAAGAAAAGATAAAATGCATACACTAAGACAATTAGATGGAGTATCTGGATTTCCTAAAAACTGTGAATCAGAAAGCGATTGTTTTGACACAGGTCATAGTAGTACATCTATATCAGTTGCTTTGGGTATGGCAAGAGCGAGAGACATATTAAAGGAAGATTACTCAGTTTTAGCGTTAATAGGTGATGGGGCTTTAACGGGAGGAATGGCGCTGGAAGCACTTAATGATGCTGGTTGTAGTGGAACTAAGATGACAGTAATACTAAACGATAATGAAATGAGTATTTCGAAAAATGTTGGTGGAGTACCAATGTTACTTAGTAAGATTAGAAGTAAAAGACTATATATTAGATCAAATAATGCCGTAAAAAGATTTACAAATAAACTTCCTCTTATAGGAAAACCAATTACTAATCTTGCGCATTACATAAAAAGAACAGTAAAACATATGATAATCAAAAACATGTATTTTGAAGACATAGGATTTACATATTTAGGTCCAGTGGATGGGCACGACATAGAAAAGTTAGAAAAAATTCTTAGATTAAGTAAAAAGGTGGATGGACCTGTTTTAGTACATGTTATGACTAAAAAGGGTAAAGGATATGAGATAGCTGAAAACACTCCTGCTAAATTTCATGGAGTTTCAAGCTTCAATATTGAGACAGGAGAGCCTTTAAAAAGTGGAGATAAAGATTATTCAGCAGTGTTTGGAAGCAAGCTTGTAGAGCTGGCTAAAAGAGATGAAAAAATCGTGGCGATTACAGCTGCAATGACAGATGGAACAGGGCTTGCGGAGTTTGCGAGTGAATTCCCAGAAAGACTTTTCGATATAGGCATAGCGGAAGGTCATGCGGTTCGGGCTAGCAGCAGGAATGGCGAAAGCGGGACTGAAACCAGTGTTTGCTGTATATTCTTCTTTCTTACAAAGAGGATATGACCAATTAATACATGATGTAGCAATTCAAAAGATACCTGCAATATTCTGCTTGGATAGAGCGGGGGTAGTAGGAGCGGATCGGAGAAACACACCAAGGGATTTTCGATTTATCATATTTATCTTCAATACCAAACATGAATATATTAGCACCAAAGAACTTTTTGGAATTAGAAAAGATGTTAGAGTTTGGCGTAGACTTAAATAAGCCCGTGGCAATTCGTTATCCTAGAGGAAGTGAAGAAGCAAAGGCTGACCAGGATTTTAAAGAAATTACTCTAGGTAAAGCAGAATTACTAAAAGAAGGTAAAGACATCTCAATAATAGCGATAGGGAAAATGGTTTCTAGAGCTGAAGAAGTTGCAGAACTGCTAGCGGCAAGAGATATAGATGCAGAAATAATAAATGTTAGATTTTTAAAACCATTAGATAAAGAAATGATATTAAAATCCATCAGTAAGACAAAAAGAGTTATTACTATAGAAGATAATCTACTTGCAGGAGGACTAGGTGCAGCAGTAATGAATGCTATAAATGAGGCGCTAGAAGATAAAACATTAGACAGCTCAGTTACAGTAAAAACATTTGGATATAAGGACGTATTTGTGAAACATGGTAAAACAGAAGAGTTAGAAAAACTACATGGATTAGATGCAGAAAGCATAGCAAATAGTATCGAGAAATAGTAAATTTATAGTGAGGATTTATAGATGGAAAGATTAGAAAATTTTGAAAAGGCACTTAAAGAAGTTGTTGAGGGATATGATGAACTGGGGAAAGAATTAGAGCAGTTAAGAAATGATGGAAAAATGAAAACAACAAAATTTAGAGAATTGCTAGGAAAAAAATTAGTGTATAGTATGATAATTACAATTTTCAAAAGGCATAATCTTATTGAAAACTAGTAAATTATAGAGTATTTTAATACTTTACAACAAAAATGAGAGGAGAAAAACTATGGAAAAATGTGAAAAATGTGGTACGGAAGGATACAGAAGAGAATCTAAGTTCTGCTCAAAATGTGGAAATACTTTATCTGCAGAAATAAAACCAGAACAAAACATATGTACTAATCAAAAATGTGATTGGCATAAAACAGAATTCATATACCCAGATGGTGCGAATTTTTGTGATGTTTGTGGTAGCCGAACAACTAAGTGTGAGGTGCCGTTCGAATTGTTTGATACGAGAAGGTAAATCAAATGAAAATTAGAAAAACTCATAACTTACAACTTATAAAAGAGTCATAAAAAAGAAATTGGATGTGTAATGTTCGGTTTCTTTTTTCAAGCTGTCCTGCTCCTTTAATATCTAACCGTTATATGATTTGCACACTGACTGCGCGGTCAGGAGAGTTGTAAGAGAAATAAAACTAATATATAATTAATAAAGTTGAAAAATGTTTGGCGGCAAAGATAGATGTGTCCGCATATTAGGAGGAAATATAAAAATGGATCAAGAAAAAAAGAAACTAGTGAAATTCTTTGAATCAAAAGGAATTGACAAGGAAGAATTAGAAGAAGTTGGAGCAACAATAGACAAACCTACAAAAAGAAAGTTACATCAAGTAGAGAAAATTTCAAACTTAAAAGAAATGATTAATAGATCTGGAGAGTTATATAAAAATGAATCTGCATTTAAGCTTAAAACAGATAAAGAAGGAGAATACAAAATAATAACATATGGTGAGTTTTTAGAGCAAATAAATGCTTTAGGAACAAAACTTATTGATATGGGATTACAGGGTAAAAAGATAGCTGTAATTGGAGAGAACAGATATGAATGGTCGTTAGCGTACATGGCTATAACATGTGGTACCCGGACCAGTAGTTCCAATAGACAAATCGTTACCAGCAAATGAAATAGAAACTTTAATTATTCGTTCAGGAGCAGAAGCTATATTCTATACAAATACATATGACGAAATAATGAATGGAATAAAGGAAAGACAATCATCAGATATAAGATATTTCATATCTATGGATTTAGATGAAAGAAAAGATGGAGTTAATTCAGAATATGATTTAATGAGAAAAGGTCAAAAATTATTAGAGGACGGTGACAGAAGATTTTTGGATGCAACGATAAATACTGAAGAAATGGCATTCTTGTTATTTACATCAGGTACAACATCAAACTCTAAAGGAGTAATGTTATCACAAAAAAATATCTGTACAAACATAATGGATATAGGGGCGGTATTAAAAGTTACACCTGAAGATACTATATTATCTTTCTTACCATTACATCATACATTTGAATGTACAACAGGATTCTTATACATGCTTTATGGTGGAGTAACTATTGCATATTGTGATGGACCAAAACATATAGCAAATAACTTAAAAGAGTATGAAGTATCAGTAATGATATCAGTACCGGCGCTTTATGAAGGAATATACAAGAAAGTTATGAAGACGTTAGAGCAAAAAGGTAAATTAGAAGATGTAAATAAGGCAAGAAAATTAACAAGTGTTCTAAATAAAGTTGGATTAGATTTAAGGAAAAAATTATTTAAGGAGTTACATGCAACACTTGGAGGAAAATTAAGAGTATTAATAAGTGGAGCGGCGGCGTTAGATTACGAAGCAGAAAGAGGATTTAACGAATTAGGATTCCAATTATCTCAAGGGTATGGATTAACAGAAACATCGCCAGTAGTTAGTGCGGGAGATGACTTTGACAGAAAACTAGGTTCAGTTGGAAAAGTATTCCCAAGTGTTAAAGTAAAAATAATTGACAAAAATGAAGAAGGCGTTGGAGAAATAATAGTAAAAGGTCCTAGTGTAATGCTTGGATATTACCAAAACGAAGAAGCAACAAATGAAGTTCTTAAAAAAGGTTGGTTCTATACAGGAGATCTAGGAAAAATAGATAAAAAAGGATTCTTATACATTTGCGGAAGAAAGAAGAGTGTTATAGTACTTAAAAACGGTAAAAACATATTCCCTGAAGAAATTGAAAGTATAATCAATAGAATAGAGGGAGTAAAAGAATCATTCATATACGGAAAAGCAGATGGAAAGAGTGAAAACGATCTAAAACTATGTAGCAAGATAGTATATGATGCAGAAGTATGCAAAGAAGTGTACGGAACAGATGACGAATCAGCAATAGAAAAAGTGTTATGGGATAAGATAAAAGAGCTAAATAAAACAATGCCTCCATACAAATACATAAAAGAGTTAATTGTTTCGACAGAAGAGATTATTAAAACGACAACATTAAAGATAAAAAGACATGAAGAATTAGAGAAAATTGAAAAAATGAAAGCGAAAAAGTAATTGATATTTACCGCTTAAGTGTAGGGGTTTGGAGATATTCCAAATCCCTACATTACCTATATTTACCAGTTTGCAAATTTTGTGAAAAAAACTATTGACTTTTGTCACAAAAATGTAATAAACTTGTAAAGAAATAGAAATACAGATTTTTAAAAATCCTATTGTAGTTTTTTGTAAAAACCTGTATAATAAAGATACATTAAACACACAGGATAAAGGAGGGGAGTTTACATTGCTATTTTTCAGAAAAAGACACGGCATAGTAAACGTAAAAATGATAATTACGGAAGAAAAAATCTTATCAAATCTTGATAAGGTTCAAAAGTTGATCAATCCAAGCAGTAAAAAGCAGATTGTTCAATTGGAGGAAGATGCGTTTTTTAAAGATTTAATAGATTCGATAAAAACATATTTGACAGAGTATCCAAAGAAGAAGAATTTTCCGGCAAGCGTATACAAAGCTTCTTATGGGTTAGTTGAGTATGCTACAAATCAATTTGAAGAAAATACAAAACAAATAGAAGGTTTAATTAGACAAAGAGAGACAAATATAGCCTTTTCTAATGAGTTGCACGAAATATTGGCGACATGTGAGAACAAAGATAAAGAGTGGAAAGCTAGAGTGAAGCAAGTGGCTGCAAGAACAACAGAAGATATAGTACAAGCTTTAATCATTATCGGAAAAGGTAAAAATCCAGAAGCAGAAAATTATGTGGATGCTGTTAAACTAATACAAGCAAGAGCGGCGAACTTAGAAGCAAACTTGCATATAGAAATAGACATGGAAAGAATAGAAGACAGATCAAAAGCGTTAAGCTATATTGGCATAGAAGTGGCAGAAGCTCTAAAAGGAATTCCTGCACCTGCAATGTCACATGAAGAGTTGACAGCGAAAACTGCTGCGGAAGCTGAATACATAGAGCAAACTAGATTTGAAGTGAAACCAAGCCTATGGCAAAGACTTAAACAAAGTAAACTTGCTCGAGCCCTTACATATGTAACTAGAGTTAAATTAGTGGTAGACGTTCCAGCACTTCCAGAAGGTACAGAAAAAAACTAAATAAACAGATATTAATAACTTTTAAGGAACGACTATAAATGCCGTTCCTTTTTTAATAGAAAAATGGAGGATATATGAGTAAGTTTGATGAAAAATATTTAGATTTGGTAGAAAGAATCTTAAATGAAGGATACTATGACAAAAACAGAACAGGTGTGTCAACATACAAATTGCCACATCAAATCCTACAATTTGATTTAGAAGAAGAGTTTCCGATACTAACAACAAAATCGGTTGCTTTTAAAGCTGCGGTTAAAGAGCTTTTATGGATATTCCAGAAACAATCAAATAAGATTAGTGATTTACATGAACAAAATGTTCACATTTGGGATGAATGGGAAATGGAAGATGGAACAATAGGAACATCTTACGGATGGGTTGTTAAAGAATTTAAACAAGTAGATAAACTAATAGAACAATTAAAAACAAATCCACAAGATAGAAGAATGGTTATAAACTTATGGCAGATACCGTATTTAGATACAGGAGCTTTGTATCCATGTGTATTTAACAGCTGTTGGGATGTGACAGATGGTAAATTGAATTGCTTACTTACAATAAGATCAAATGACATACCACTAGGACATCCATTTAATGTTGTACAATATGCAGTATTCATTCATTTACTAGCACAAGTAACAGGGCTAAAGCCAGGAAAGTTAACGGTATGTATTAGTAATGCTCATATATATGAAAACCAAATAGAAGGAATGAAAGAACATTTATCAAGAAGAGATCAAGCACTTCCGTCTCCTGAACTTTGGGTAAATCCAGAAATAAAAGATTTTTATGATTTTACAATAGATGATATAAAACTTATAGACTATAACCATTTAGGTAGTATTAAAATGCCAGTATCAGTTTAAGATAGTTATTATATAAGCGCATAAGTTATTTTGAGGAGGAAATCAAATGTTAAGTACAATAGTTGCGATCGCAAATGATAATGTAATAGGGAAGGATAATCAGTTAATCTGGCATATACCAGAAGATTTAAAAAGGTTTAAAGAAATTACAACTGGAAAAACAATGATAATGGGAAGCAAAACTTTTATATCGCTAGGAAAAGTACTTCCGAATAGAAAGCATGTGGTTCTTTGTAATACAGGTGATTTAGTAGTAGATGATGAAAATGTTGAGGTTATAGAAAGTTTAGACGAGCTAGAAGAATATATAAATTCTGATGAAGAGTGTTTCGTTATAGGTGGAGGTATGATATATAGCCTGCTTTTGGAACGTTCAGAAAAACTATATATTACTAAAATAAATGAAGACTTTGAAGGAGATACTTTTTTTCCTGAAATAAAAGAAACAGAATGGGAAGTAGTGGATAGACAAAAAGGACTTAAAGACGAGAAGAATCCTTATGACTATGAATATATAACATATGTACGAATACCTAAGGCATAACTTATTTCTACACATCGTAGATGCTAGAACTAAGAAAAAAAGTGAATTTAGTATTGACAGGCATATAAAAATATCTTATAATAAATCTTGCGTTAATTAGTACGCAAGACTATGCACCCTTAGCTCAGTTGGTCAGAGCAACCGGCTCATAACCGGTGGGTCCTAGGTTCGAATCCTAGAGGGTGCACCACGAAGGTGGGTAAACGATCTAAGATCGTTTACCCACTTTTTAGATGGCATCAGATTATAGTAGAACCTTGTTTTTAACAAAGATATATTATAAAATAATATAAGAATATGTAACATTATTGTAGTTATTAATTAAACTAATATATGAGGTGTAGAAGTATGAAGACAGGAATGTTTATTGGAGTAGCTGGTTTAGATTGTGTTTATGAGCAAAGTGTATTACCTAGTGAAAATGAAAAGTCAAAAACATATAAATATAATACTTGTATTGGTGGTCCTGCTGCTAATGCTGCAATAACATATACGTTACTTGGGGGTAAAGCAATTCTTGTTTCGTGTATTGGGAATTCTATATTAGGCTTAGAAATCAAATCTAAACTAAAAGAACATGGAATAAAAGTTATAGATGCTATTGAATCGTCAACAATGTTACCAATGCTAGCTAGCATAAGCATTAATCCAGAAACGGGAAGCAGGACGGTCTGGAGCGGCCAAAATAAATTGGATAAAGAAATAGAAATTGATATAGATGAAGAACTTAAAGAAGCTGATTTTTGTTTGTTTGATTGTAATCAACCTGAAGTGTCACTGCCTATTCTAAAAAAAGCATATATGCTAAATAAAGAAATAGTTTTAGATGCAGGAAGTTGGAAAGAGACTTCAATTGAATTCCTTCAAAAAGCAAGCACTGCAATTGCATCATTTAACTGTATTCCGCCAAAAGAATTAGGAAGTTTTTTTGACATTGCTAGAAAATCAGAGGTTAAAAAGATTGCAATTACAAATGGTGAAAAACAAATTAAATGGGAAGAGGGAAGTAGAGGTGGTGGAATTACTCCCCCTGTTGTAAAAGCAGTAGATACGTTAGGAGCAGGAGATGTTTTCCATGGTGCTTATTGCCATTTCGCTTTTAACAAAAATCAACTATTCGAAAATGCTTTAAAAAGTGCATCTATTGTTGCTGCGAACAAGTGTAAGCATTATGGCATATCGAAAACTTCGATTATTGAAGAGCCAAGTTGAGTTGTCCAAAATTCCAAAAAAGCACTTGACAATAATGTGAAAACATAGTATTCTTTATTAGCGTCAAAATACAAATAAAGACGTATTTAAATTAATATGGGTAGGTGGCCGAGTGGTTAAAGGCGGCAGACTGTAAATCTGTTCTCGTACGAGTACGAAGGTTCGAATCCTTCCCTGCCCACCAAAAGCAAAATCGTCACACCGTGACGATATACAAAAAGGCAACTATAAACAGTTGCCTTTTTTGTTTGCCAAAAAATCAAAAAACTTGCTACCTAGCATTAGAAAGTTGAAAATTATGTTAATTTGTAGTATAATTAATTAAATATCACTTTATATAGGTGAAGTCGTTTTAAGGGGAAATTACTCAACAGAGAGGAGAACATGAAAATGAGCACACGGAGGCTGTACAAATCTCTTACCACACTTGGTGCATTTTTAGCAGCACTAGGATTCGTATTGTTCATAATCGTAGTGGTGATGACGGTGCAAGAGGACAGGGAGCTTGGGAGAGGGCATTATGAAGACTTTCACGAACTGGGACTTTTTTCCCAAATGAGGGTTGGGTTTCTTACCCGGCATGGAATCATGCAAGGTGCTAGGAGAGACGAACTCCTGTATGTGGACTATGATAGGCCACTAATCAGGAGAGATGCCTTTAATCTGTATCTCAACGTGTATAATTCCGTCTTTAGAGGTGGATCATTACACGTGAACAGATTTATATTCTTTCCAGGGACTCGGCTATTTGCTTTGCAATACCCAGCAAGGTTCCGAGACGATGGAGGGACCGTAAGGAGTGTTGTTAGACATACGGAGCTGGTACCAATTTATAACAGTGACAGCCCTATGACGAAAGATGACTTAAGGGATTTTATATTCCTTAAGACAGGAAATCGAAACAATTATCTATATCGGCGAGTTGCAAACTTGCCACTTGAGGACCATGAAATTGTTCCGAGAGGATACTTTTTCGGAATCCTGTACCGCTTTTCGAATAGTTGGTGGACAATAACAGTAACAACATTTATTGTTGCCCCATTGGTGATAGTAGCATATTTTCTTTATAACTATGTTTACACACCAAAGAAACGGCGAAAAAAGGAGAGTTTCAGTTAACTTTTCTTAGAAATTTTAGTAAATAAGAGTACTAGGGTTTGCAAACTGCTAACGAAATAATTCGTTAGCAGTTTGCTTTTTGATATAACAGTTTGAATTTGATAATAGCATAATATATAATGATTAATATATTTTGAATTGAGAAGGAGAATACGATGTCAGAAAAGAACGTAACAAACACTAAGATATCATACCTGAGAGGAATTTTAGGCGCCGGAATAGGAGCGTTAATTCGGAGGAGTCTTATATGTGATAGCTGAAATAATTATAAGTCGGAATCTTTAGTAATGCTTTAGAAACTGATAGGGCAAATGTAGAGCTATTAGGCATAATCTCACTAGTGATTTTTGTTCCAATTATAGCGGTATCGTCTGCATGCTTCTATAGGTGGTTTAAAGGGGCTAAAAACTTAAGTTTTGCTAACAGAATAATAGTTCTATGGTGCTGCTTAACTACTTTAATTGGTTGGTTTATGGTGCCTGTATACAATGTTAAAGGAACAATTAGACTGAGGTATATATATGACTTCATAAGATTTATAATCTCATATCATGTCGGTGATTTGATAGTAATATGTGTTTTAGTGCCAGGAATAACTCTCTTGGTTATAGGGGGTATGTACATAGTAGTAGATCTAGAAAAAATTTTAAAAGGCGAATGAAAAAAGTTATGTAGATAGAGTTTCGGAAAATAGTATAATACCTAACAGATGTTGCCACATGAGAATCCTGGAGAGGAACTCGATGATGGTGGTGTTTCATATATAATATAGATTTATGGCAATAAAAAAGATGTCAAAGTAATCCCCTAGTTATGGGAAAACTTCAACATCTTTTTTTTGTAGCCCATTCAGCTAGTCCTATCTCTTCTTGTAGAAGCAGGATTATGCGGCGAAGAAGCAGTGCGTGGAGCGGGTTTCCGCCAAATTTTAATACTCTGGTCGCCTGGTTTTTTTCGTGGATTTCCCCTGTGTTTACCTCTCTTACCAGAGATGTAAGCAATAAAGAGGAATCCTGTGAAAAGACCAATCGCCAAAATGGATATAGTCATTACAAACATATATGCATATGCCATAAGAACTAGAGTCCTGCGATTTGTGCTATCTTGGGCAGTTCGAGATACTGCCGACACAAAACGAACGATAGAATCTTCAGAGTTTTGAAACTCATGTCTTTCTTCCTCCAATCTATCTATTTCGCTCTGGTGGTAATGACGGTTTGGCCAGTTGTCCCTTCTGTGTGTTGCCTGGCTTATCTCGCCGTTGAGATTTCTAACTGCCGTCGATGTCGATATTATCCGAGCAGCTAGAGGGAAAGTGGAGTAGGCTACAATGATAAATGCGATCGTTATAAAGATCGCGATGGCCACCCAGTGACCTGGTTGCATTATTCTTTCTTTCTGTTGCATGGGTGTTCCTCCTCTGTAATTTATAGTCCTTTAATTATACCATAAATTAGGAAAAAAATCAAAAAAATTACAAATGTATGTTCATAAAACAAACCACCAAATCACACAGGTAACTAATGTTCCGCCTAAGTTCATGATTGCGTCCTTCATTGTGTCTACTAACCCAGCAGGTTGTACGGCTTTTTTGGATTTATGATTCTTAGAAGAGCTTTTCTTTTGCCACCTTTGATGATCTGAACGAGAAAGTGTATCTACAATATATTCGCAAATTTCCCACATAGTGTTAAGAGATATCGAAAGAGTAATGCAAAAGAAGAGAATCTGGAAGTTGTTTAAACTCGATATACTCTCAGTAAAAGCTATTCCAAAGCCAACAAAAATAATTCCTGATGTAAAGTGAAGAAGAGTATCCCACCAAGCAAACTTATCATAAAATTTAAGTCCGCTTCCCAAATATAGCCCCATAGGTATGAGTAAGGTGAATAAGATGGTGCTAACAGGGTCTACTTTGATTCTAAAAACACTTTCCAAAATATTAATTAGGAATGTAAGTATGAACACAATGCTAACGGTTTTAAGTAATTTGAAGCTTTTAGTATAAACATAGTAAATAGCTATAAGAGTTAATAATACTCTAACTATATTTACGAATATAGTTACAAAATCCATGAATACAAGTCACCTCTAACTATATTATTTCCAAACTTACAGAATCTATGAAATTTAAAGTTATAGAATTGGTTCTAAATATTTTTTATCTGCATATACATATTAAAGGACAAGTACGAAAGATAAAGGAGTGAATATGCTACAAGAAAATCTATTAGAGTATTTTTCAGAGAGAGTTTTTGTTTGCCTAAATACATATTTAAAAAAACAAGAAAAGGGAAGAACTATGAATACTTTAGAAGAAGTTAGGATAAGAGCAGACAAGCCTATAATTCTAAAGTTTAATGAGGGTGAAAAAATCTTTGAAGAAAAAGTAACTACTGAAGAAATATTAGAGACATTACAATATATTTGCGAGAATTCAATATATTCGTATCAAAATCAGATATGTAATGGATATATTACTGTGCGTGGCGGACATAGAATAGGGATTGTTGGAAGTGCTGTAATGGAAAAAAACAAAGTTATAAATATACACAATGTATCAGGACTTAATTTCAGAATAGCTAGACAAATTATTGGGTGTAGCAACGGAGTGTTGGAACACATTTTAGACAAGGAAAAAAGTAATATATATAACACGCTAATAGTGTCTCCTCCAGGAGCTGGAAAAACCACAATCTTGCGAGACTTAATTAGACAAGTTAGTAATGGAGATATCAAAAAAGATTTTTGCGGATTAAATGTAGCAGTAGTTGATGAAAGAGGAGAAATAGCTGCCATGTATAAAGGTGTTCCTCAAAACGACATAGGTGTTAGGACGGATGTTTTGGACAATATACCTAAATGGATAGGGATGAAAATGTTAATAAGGTCTATGGCACCAGAAGTGATTTGTGCAGATGAAATAGGAAACATTGAAGATGTAGATGCAATAAATTACAGTATATGTTCTCGGGATGAAAGGAATATTTACAGCACATGGTGCTAGTATGGAAGACTTATCTTTGAATCCTGCGTTAAGTAATCTCTTAAAGACTCATGTTTTTGAAAGAATTATATTCTTAAGTGGTAAGGATCAAAAAGGGAAAGTAGAGAAAGCATATTCTTTGAATAAAAAGATATCAGAATATTTGTTGATGGAGTGATAATTTATGTTGATTATTAGAATAATTATATACAGCCTTATATTCCTGGGAGCGTCGCTTATCGGGATTTTAGTATCTAAGAAATATGCTAATAGAGTCAGGGAGTTAAGGGAATTTAAAAGTGGACTACATATGTTCAAAACAAAAATGCGATTTACATATGAACCAATACCAGATATTTTTCAAGAAATTTCTAAAGGGCTAAATTCTAATATTGGAACTGTATTCAGTATAGCTAGCAACAATATGAAACTATTAACGGCAGGTAGAGCATGGGAATTGGCCATAGAGAATACAAGACTACTTAATATAAATGAAGAAGATAAAAAAGCACTTCAGAATTTAAGCAGACTATTAGGAAAAACAGATGTCCAGGGACAGGTAAGCCAAATAGAAATAACAGAAAGTATTTTAGATGAACAAATAACAAAAGCTGAAATAGATAGAAAAAGAAGTGAAAAGATGTATAGAAGTCTAGGTATGATTATAGGCTTGGCAATTGTAATAATCTTATTATAAGGAGATAAATATGAACATAGATTTATTATTTAGAATAGCTGCAATAGGAATATTAGTTGCTGTGCTTCATCAGGTGTTAGTTAGGGCAGGGAGAGAAGATCAGGCAATGATGACAACTTTAGCAGGACTTGTAATAGTTTTGTCTATGGTTATAAGGGAAATAAGTACGCTGTTTGACAGTGTAAGAACAATATTTGGGCTATGAGGATTAAGATATGGAAGTAGTACAAATAGTAGGAATAGGGCTAATATCCCTAGTTATAATAATAATTCTAAGGCAATATAAGCCTGAATTTACTATATACATATCATTAGCTGCTGGAGCTATTATTTTGTTTTTGGTAATAGATCAGCTTGCTGGTGTAGTAAATTTACTTGCAAACTTAGCGAGGACTACAAGCATAAATAGTGAGTTTATAACTATACTGCTAAAGATTACGGGGATAGCCATACTTACAGAATTTGGTGTGAGTATTTGTAAAGACGCAGGGGAAACTGCTGTAGCAAACAAAATAGATTTTGGCGGGAAAATAATTATAGTTAGTATTTCTATCCCTATAATTACAGCATTACTAGAAATGGTTGTAAGGGTACTGCCTTGAGTGCAAATAAATAGTTCACATACTAAAGAAGTAGGAGTATATAAGCCCATGAAGAGTATCAAGTTCAAAGTAGCAATAACAATAATGGTTATATTAATGTGTGTTCCATATATAAGTTATCGGTCTAGACGAAATAATATCATCACAAATGGAAATCTTAAACATTAATACGTTTATACGAGAAGGAGAAAGATATACACGAGAAGTATTCCCGGATTTAGACGGAACTGACTTGCTAAGCTCAGCAGTTGCAGGAAGAATTGATAATGGAAATATACTTAGTAACCTTTTAAATATATTTGGTAGAGAGATCGTATCTTCAATTACATTGCTTGGTAGCATCTTAGTAATTATCGTTGTACATAGCATACTTAAAAGCTTAACTGAAAATGTAGGAAATGAGTCGATTTCTGAAATAGCATATTACATACAATATATATTGATAGTCGCTTTAATAATGACTAGTTTTACAGGGGTAATTATGACCATCAGAGAGACTATAAATCATCTGGTTGGATTAATGAGCACATTAGTTCCTATATTGCTAGCATTAACAATGGCAACAGGAAATATAGCTTCGGCAACATTTTTGGAGCCACTGATATTATTAGCAATAATCATTATAGGAAATTTTATTACAACATTTATTCTTCCAATAGTTTTTGTGGCAAATGCATTAGGGATTGTTTCCAACATATCAAATAGAGTCCAAATAGGTAGGCTTTCTAAATTCTTTAAATCTGGAATAGCATGGCTACTGGGATTTATAATTGTAGTATTTACATCGGTTCTATCGCTACAAGGTACACTTACAAGCAATGTAGATGGAATTGCGTCTAAGAGTATTAGGTCAGCGGCATCTACATTTATACCAGTAGTAGGAAAAGCGCTTCGGAGATTCTACAGATTTAGTACTTCGGGGCCGGGTCTGTATTAAAAAATGGAATAGGCATAACTGGTATGGTTTTTGTAATAGGAATAGTTGCTATACCGATTATACAATTATCAGTTATTACAATTGCATATCATTTTGCAACAGCTATTTGCGAACCTATAGCAGATAAAAGAATTATAAATTTATTAGAACAAATGGGAGGGACGTTTAAAATTCTTTTGGGAATAATGTTTTTTATAGCTGCACTCCTTATTATAGGACTAGCTATGACAATTAGGATATCCAATAGTAGTATTATGTACAGGTAGGAGGAAGCTAAATGGTAAACTGGTTTAACACTTGGACTCAAGGAATAATTATAGCAGTAATAGTTGCAACCCTTATAGAAATGATTTTACCAGAACGGAAATAATAAAAAATATATTAAAACAGTAATAGGGGTATATATCCTTTTTACAATTATCTATCCAATTATTACTACGTTAACAGGAAGAGAGCTAGATTTAAGGACGGTTATTCCTAGGACAGAAGTAGCAAGGGTAGATCATATGGAATTAGGTCGAAGATTAATAGCTGATGGAGATAGACATACAGAAGAATTATATATAAATATGATGAGAGATCATATACGAGGCAGTATAGAGGCAAAAGGATATGCTGTACATAGGATTGAAATAGAAATAGAAACATATGATGCAGTTAATTATGGCAGAATAAATCAATTGATATTGTATATAACAGAAGACACAGGAGCAAGGAATTTAAATCAAGATCAAAATGAGCAAACTGAAATTAGAATTAATGAGGTAGAAGAAGTAAATGTTAACAATAGAGAACCCATTCTTGTAGACGAATATGAAAAGTTAGATGAGGAGATAATAGATTCAATCAAAGACTATTTGGTAAACACATATGGTGTGGTGCGAGAAGGTATCCACATAAATCAAAGAGGAATATGATCATGAGGAGGTAAAAAAGCTATGCTGAAAGAAAAAGTAAACAGTCTAAAGGCAATATTTAACAAGAAAACAGAAGGGAATAATAAGCGAAACATAGAAAATTTAGTCGTATTTTTAGTTCTATTAATAGTAACAGTAATTGCGATAAACACTATTTGGGGATCGAGCGAAGAAGAGGTAGAAGTGGAAGAAGGAGAAATGGATTATGTCAGATTAGTGGAAGATACAGACAGACAGATTAATAGAAACATTAATAGTAATATTTCTATTAATGATACATATAATTTAGAGAATAATTTAAGGGACATCCTTTCTAGAATAGCAGGAGCTGGTGAAGTGGATGTGCTAATTACATATTCAGAAACAAGTGAAGTAGTGCCTATGTATAACGAGACGCGTAGTGTTAGTAGTACAGATGAAGTCGATAGTGCTGGGGGAACAAGAAGTGTTCGGACAAACAGATATAAGAAGAGAAATAATATTAGAACAAAGAAACGGAGCAAGTGTTCCGGTGACGGGAAAAGTTATACTTCCTAGAAAAGAAGGTGCACTAATAATAGCAGAAGGTGCAGGAGATGCAATGGTAAGAACAAATATAGTTCATGCAGTATCTGCGATTACCGGACTGCCTCCATATAGGGTACAAGTTTTTGAGATGGCAAGATAAGAAGGGAGAGAAAGATGAAAATGAAAGTTTTAAAGAGAAATCAATTAATAATACTAATTACATCACTTATGCTAATAACAGCAGGATATTTAAATTTTACAGCAAATAGCAATAGAGAAGATGGGACGGCGGTAGAAACCGTTGCAGAATTAGGAGATGCTATTTTAGTTAATAATACAGTAGAAGATGAGGATGGAAGAAGTGTGGTAGAAGATTCTGAGGATAACACGCAAAGCGAAGAAGGAAATGCTGTTCATACTCATGCTCGGAGGAGAACGTCAAGAGCAAAACATCCGGAAGAGATCAATATTTTATAAGATCTAGATTGGAAAGAGAAACAATGTACTCTCAAATATTAGCTACATATCAACAAATATATAATAATGTAAATTCATCAGCAGAACAGAGAGCAGAAGCTGTAGGAAGAATATCTGAAATTAATAGATTAAGAAATGCAATAATGATTGCTGAAAATTTAATTGTAGCAAGAGGAATTGAAGACATAGTTATTTTTGCAAACAGTAATAGTACAAGTGTAGTAGTAAAAGCAGAGGAACTACCACCAGAACAAATTGCGCAAATACAACATATAGTTTCAAGAGAATTAGACATAGATATAAATACAATGAGTATTAGTACGAAATAAGGCTAGAGAGTAAAAAGTTGTAAGTTTACGTAAAAAATGGTATAATATAATTAGTAGAACTAGCTACATTCCCGAACAGCGCCTATGATGGGGTAGGCTAAAAATTAATTTTTTTAAGGAGGGATTCTGATGCGGATTATCAGGATTGTAAAAACAGAGGTAATGGTAGTTGTGACAGCGGTAGCGGACTGGTTTAAGTCCCTGACATCAAAGGCGAAGTTAACAGCGTTATTACTTGCCGTGCTAACTTTAATTTCAGCTAGTGTAGCACTCTTTATCGATAGTTTTATCGGAGTGCAAATGCTGGGGATTATTGCTATAGCACTGGGAGTAATAATGATTTTTCAGACGAAGGAGGGTTGCTGATCATAATGGCGAATATGTTTGTCGTACTAGGCATTCAATACGCCATAACAGACAGAACTACCGGAGTGGTTCTGGCAATCCTCATTATTGTCAGGAATGGTATTTTCTTATGGTATGCCAAAAAAGGTAAAAAACCGTCCTTGCCAGTTTTGTTAGGAACTATAGGTGTATTACTTGTTATTCCTGTACTGACATGGCAAGACGTATTCAGCATCTTTGGACCTGCTGCAACCATTGCGATCACCTGGGGCACTTGGCAAAACAAGATGTCTCGGACGCGTAAAAGCGTTTTGTTTGGCAAGATTTGTATGGTAGTGTTCAATCTTGCGTCAGGAATGTTTACTGCAGCTATAGGAAGCTTTATTGAAGTAGTAGCTGCCATAATAGCAATAATCAAAAAAGACGTATTGAAGCAAGAATGAAGAATGAGAATCCTAAGACAAAGAAATGAGTAAAAGACACAAAAAAGAACAAGCCTGAAGGTTAATTCAGGCTTGTTCTTTTTTTTGTGAACTTTAAAGTTTAAATAATTACTAATTTGTTGACAATCATGAATATTGCCAATATAATAAGCGGAGAATATACTATGGGAGATTGCGCAAAGATTGTTGCAGAGATTAAAAACAAGAGCATGTTTGTGTAAAAATGGAAAATACCACTTATAGTAGATAAAGGGAGGATCGAATTACATGGAAGAAGAAAGCGTAAAGCAGATGATAGACAGCCTTATGGAAAAGGCTAAAAAAGCATCTGAAGAATATCAAAAGCTCACACAGGAGCAAGTTGACCATATTACAAAAGCTATGTCAATAGCAGGATTAGATAATCATATGAAGTTGGCAAGAATGGCAGTAGATGAGACTGGCAGAGGTGTTTTTGAAGACAAAACAATTAAAAATATATTTGCAACTGAGTATGTTTACAACAGTATTAAGTATGCAAAAACTGTAGGAGTGATAAACGAGAATAAAGCAGAAAAATATATAGAAATTGCAGAGCCGGTAGGAATTATTGCTGGAATTACACCAGTTACAAATCCTACGTCTACTACTATGTTTAAATCAATCATTGCAGCAAAAACAAGAAATGTTATTGTATTTGGATTTCATCCATCTGCGCAAGAGTGTAGTGCAGAATCAGCAAGAATCTTAAGAGATGCTGCAGTAGAAGCTGGAGCACCTGGAAATTGTATTTTGTGGGTAGAGACACCTTCAGTAATGGCAACACAAAGGCTTATGAATCACCCGGATGTAAACTTGATTTTAGCGACAGGTGGACCAGGAATGGTTAAAGCTGCATATTCATCTGGAAAACCAGCCCTAGGAGTGGGTGCTGGGAATGTGCCATGCTATATAGAAAAGACAGCTGATTTAGAAAGAGCTATTAATGATTTAATAATGTCAAAATGTTTCGATAATGGAATGATCTGCGCATCTGAGCAAGCTGCGATTGTAGATAAAGAAATTGCAGAGCAGTTTGAAACTTTAATGAAAGAAAATGGATGCTATTTCTTAAATAAAGAAGAGACTGAAAAATTACAAGGATCTATGATTCTTGAGAAAAAAGGAGTATGTGCATTAAATGCAGATATAGTTGGAAAAAGTGCATTTAATATAGCTAAAGGAGCTGGAATTAATGTTCCTGAAGATACAAAAATATTAATAGCAAAATTAGAAGGAGTTGGAGAAGACTATCCTCTTTCTAAAGAAAAACTGAGCCCAGTACTAGCATATTATGTTGTAGAAAATAGTGCAGAGGGAATTAGCAGATCAGAAGAAGTTCTTGCCTTTGGAGGAATGGGACATTCTGCGGTTGTTCATACTAACGATGATGAAGTATCATTGGAATTTTCTAAGAGACTTAAAGCTGGAAGGTTACTTGTAAATTCGCCATCAACTCATGGAGCAATAGGAGATTTATATAATACGAAAATGCCATCACTTACTTTAGGTTGTGGTTCATATGGTGGAAATTCAACAACGTCAAATGTATCAGCAGTAAATTTAATTAATATAAAAAGATCTAGTATTAGGAGGAAAAATATGCAATGGTTTAAGATTCCGGAAAAAATATATTTTGAAGAAGGTTCTATATGCTATTTAGAAAAAATGCCATATGTATCAAGAGTATTTATAGTTACAGATCCAGCGATGGTTAGCCTAGGATATGTAGACAAGGTAAGATACCAATTAAGTAAAAGAAAAGAACCAGTACAAATTGAAGTGTTCTCTGAAGTAGAACCAGATCCATCATTTGACACAGTTAATGAAGGTGTAAGAAGAATGGAACTATTTAAACCAGATGTAATCATTGCTCTAGGTGGAGGTAGCCCAATTGACGCAGCAAAAGGAATGTGGTTATTCTATGAGCATCCTGATGTAGATGTTCAAGCACTAAAACTTAAATTTATGGATATTAGAAAAAGAACATATAAGTATCCAAAAATAGGCCAGAAAGCACAATTCGTAGCAATACCAACAACTAGTGGTACCGGTTCAGAAGTTACAGCTTTCGCTGTTATAACAGATAAAGAAAATAATACTAAATATCCATTAGCAGATTATGAACTAACACCAAATGTAGCTATAATAGATCCAGACTTAGTTTTAACAATGCCAAAACAAATTACAGCAGATACAGGATTAGATGTTTTAACACATGCTATAGAAAGTTATGTATCAGTTTTAGCATCAGACTATACAGATGGATTAGCAGAAAAAGCTATAGAATTAGTATTTGGAAATTTAAGAGAAGCATATGATAACCCTACTAACAGAGAAGCAAGAGAAAAAATGCATAATGCAAGTTGTATAGCAGGTATGTCATTTACAAACTCTTTCTTAGGTATAAACCATAGCTTAGCACATAAGATAGGTGGAGAATTCCATGTGCCACATGGTAGAGCAAATGCAATTTTGATGCCATATGTAATAAAATATAACAGTAGTAAACCAACTAAGTTTGTTGCATTCCCTAAATATGAACACTTTATAGCAGATGAAAAGTATGCCAATGTTGCATATAGAATGGGATGGGCTCAAAACAATGGAAATTCTGCAGAAGGAGTAGACGCTTTAATAGGACAAATAAGAGGCTTGATGGAAGGATTAGAGCTTCCAAGATCGTTTAAAGATTGTGGAGTTCCAGAAGATGTTTATATGTCAAAAGTAGATGAAATTGCTGAAAAAGCATTTGAAGACCAATGTACAGGAGCAAACCCAAGGTTCCCTCTAATAGAAGAAATGAAACAAATATTAATTGATAGCTATTACGGAAACTAAGATAAGATTATAAGTATAATAAAAGCCAAAAGCCGCTGTGTCAATAGACATTAGCGGCTTTTAGTATAACTACAGTTTTTTAGTAATAGAGAGATATTACCTATTGTATTAGTGCTGTGTATGTTTTTGCGAACATACTCCTAAGAAGACTCCTAGATACCATGCTGGTACAAAAACCAACAGGTAAGTTACGGGCCATGTGTAGTACCAAAACACATATCCTCTAAATAATGCAATGGTTCCGATGCGGTCGTTTCCTACTACTCCGAAGAAGGTGTGAATGAATGCTAGTGCTATTAGCAGTAGCAATATCAAGAAGATGCGTTTTACCCAGCTTCTTGACGATGTTGTGCTTCTGAACGCTCGTCCTTTTGAGAACGATGCCATGAGGTAAGCTACAATCAGTGTCAAGAATGATACTAGCAGCCAAAAGCTGAACAAACCATTTTGTACTGGTGCACCCAGGATGGATGTAATGCTCCCTCCAGGCAACCACCGGAAAGTGTTTGCGAAGGAGTGGCTTAGTGTTAAGTCGTTGTATCCAGCAAAACCTAAAACTACTGCCAGAGGCAGTAGCGGGAACAACACACTCAGCTTAGATACTAGTGAAAACTGAAAATAAGTTTGTGCTACTCCGAAAAAATTCTTCATCATTTTGATTAGCTCCTTTTTGTCTTATAATTTGGGGTTCATAATGGTCTCTCTACCACTTACGAAGTTTTGATAATTATATTATACCATAATTTACATAAAAAATCAAACAAAAAAGCATATCATAAATATTAGAACAAGTCAATAGTTTTCAGAAATGAGGGAGAAACTTTTAATTTAGATTGATGGAAAGGCACTTGAAGAGCAGTGTATAGGAGCAAGTCTGAGATTTACGCTAATAAGAGAAATGAAGTAAATACTAGTAGATGCATATTACGGAAATTAAGATAATGTTATAAGTATAACAAAAGCCAAAAGCTGCTGTGTCAATAGACATTGGCGACTTTTAGTTTAGAGAGAATATGAAATAGTAGCGCGGACAGGAGGGTTATCATACAAAAGTCAACATAAAATTTGACATTATTGTTTATGCAGTGTATACTTTATACTAGAATCTTTTTAAGATAGAGTGCATACGAGTAACATTATCGGCACTCGAAATCACATAAAATACATTCCGAAGGAGGAAGAGATGAAGCGACCAAAAGTTTTAAAAGTTTTAGTTATGCCTGGGACGGGAAACATGTTTTGGCGGGGAATCCAACAGGTGTTAGGGGATGATTATGAAAAAGCCCTGTGTAAACACGAGTGGACTTACTTTAATGATGGGACTTCTAAGGTAAACATCACATCTAGGATCAGCGATTCTCATTTCGTTATAGTAGTTGACCCATACAACTCATCACCCAAATATCCCATAAGGGGTAAAATGCAAAACATGTGTCCAGACAAACATGCGATGAACTTGCTGAAAGTATTTTCGGCAATTGGTAAGGACCCAAAGGAAGTGACGGTCATAATGCCATCTCTTTATGGTGCAAGGCAACATAAGAGAAGTGGCAGAGAAGACCTCATACCTGCGAAATTTCTTCAGATACTTGAAGATAATGGGGTGCGAAAAGTAATAACTTTTGACATGCATAGTAACAGTTTTGACTTAGCTATGCGGAACACGAAACTACACAACTACAGAACCAGACAGTTATTGCTCGACAGATACCGTAAAGACAATCCACATGTAAAAGCTGAGGATATTATTGTTTTAGGGGTAGATGTAGGGTCTGGCGACAGAGTAGAGGACTTAACTGATATTCTTGGACCTGGTGCCGATTATGCAATATGTCGAAAATCACGCGACACTAGTCAAACAGTAGATGATGGCACCTACAAAATTACTAAGCATGAACTATTGGTGGACCTAAACTCTCTTTTGAAAAATTGGTCCGAGCGTAAATCCTTATCTGCTCTTAATCCCTTTAAAGGGAAGCATGTTATCATTTATGATGACATACTAGACACTGGCAAGAGCTTACTAGGGGTTTTCCACATGTTGAAAGAACTGGAATGCGCACAGATAGATGTTCTTGTGTCCTTCGGATTCCTAACAAAAGGACTGAAGTATATAGGACATGCTAAAGATATGGGCATGTTTAACAACTTATACATGACCAATCTTGTCTATGTACGTCCGGTAATCAAAAAACTGGAGTGGGTTCGTATGGCCGATGCATCTACCCTAATAGGGGAGATCATTAAGAGCCACGTGGATGAAGAACCTGATCAAAGATTCTTCAATATGTAAATGAAGTGTGATGTGAAGTGAAGCGTATGAAAGAATATATTCATACGCTTCGCTTCTTTTTTGGTCATAATGAAGAATGCATTAGATAGCTTCATACAACCTCAAATTTATAAAAATAACTTGTAAATATTTTATTTATTGATATAATATGTAATGATTATAGAAACAATATTATGAGAGCAGTTATGAATGAGGGAGAGAATATATGATTAAAAAAGTTGCAATAATTACAAATGGTGGAGATTGTCCAGGGTTAAATGCAGTTATAAGGGCAATAGTAAAAACAGCAGAAACAAACGGAGTAGAAACTTATGGATATATAGAGGGATATAAAGGTCTCTTAAATAATAACTATGTGAAATTAGAGTCAAAAGGAAAGGCTTCAGGATTATTACATAGAGGTGGAACTGTAATAGGGACATCCAATAGTACGAATCTATTTAATTATAAAACAGAAGAAAATGGAGAAGTCGTATATAAAGATATGTCTGATGTTGCTGTTCAAAATGTTAAAGATGCAGGTTTTGATTGTGTATTTACACTAGGAGGAGACGGAACGCAAAAATCAGCTAGAGATTTTGGTGTAAAAGGATTAAATATAATAGGAATACCAAAAACAATTGATAATGATGTAAACCATTCTGAAATTACTTTCGGATATAATACAGCAGTTTCTGTTGCAAGTGATGCATTAGATAGACTACATTCAACAGCAGAATCGCATCATAGAATAATGATATTAGAAGTAATGGGAAGATATGCAGGATGGATTGCTTTAGAATCTGCAATAGCAGGGGGAGCAGATGTTGCGTTAATACCAGAAATTCCATATGATATTAATAAAGTAGCTGATAAAATAAATAGTAGAAGAAAAGAAGGAAAAGACTTCAGTATAGTAGTAGTTTCAGAAGGAGCTAAGCCTATAGATGGAGAAATGATTGTAAAAAAGGTAGTAGACGGTGGAAAAGGATTAGACAATATAAGATTAGGTGGAATAGGAGAAAAGGTAGCAAGCGACTTAGAAGAACTAATAGGACTTGAGGCTAGGAATACTGTTCTGGGATACGTACAAAGAGGTGGAACTCCTACAGCATTCGATAGAGTTTTAGCAACTAAATATGGTGCCAAAGCAATGGAATTAGCTTTAGAAGGTAAATTTGGAACATTAGTAACATTAAAAAACGGAAAATTAGGATATGTAGAGTTAGAAAAAGTTATAGGGAAAAACAAAGAAGTTGGAGCACGCTCAGGAGGAACAGATTCTACTAGTATTAAAACAGTTCAAATGGACGATGATTTAGTAAAAGTAGCAAGAGATTTAGATATTTCTTTGGGTGACTAGCAGATCAGGTAAGAAATCAAAATAGAGGTGTTATAAATGATTAATTTTAAGCAAGAGATTGCAAAACAAATAGCTTTAGTAACAAATTTAAATGAGAATGAATTAGTAAATTATGTGGAAATTCCGCCAGATAGTAATATGGGTGACTATGCTTTTCCGTGTTTTAAGCTGGCAAAAGAGCTAAAAAAAGCACCGCCTATTATTGCAGATGAAATAAAAGTTGGAATAGAATCAAATATCAATCAGGATAGCGTTATTGAAAAGTTGGAGATTGCAGGTGGATATTTAAATATATTCATAAATAAAAATTTGTTAGCTCAAACAGTGCTGAATGAAATAGCAGAGAAGAAAGAAGTGTATGGAGCCTCTAGAGTAGGAGAAAGCAAAAATGTTGTGCTTGAATATTCTTCTCCAAACATAGCAAAACCAATGCATATTGGTCATTTGAGAAACACAGTTATTGGAGGAGCGCTGCATAAACTATATAAGTTCTTGGGATACAATGTAACATCAATAAACTTTCTGGGAGATTGGGGAATTAACTTTGCTAAAATTATGGCTGGTTACTCTATGTGGAAAGATGAATATGATTTTACAGAAAAATCTTTAGGACCAATTTTTAATATATATGTAAGATATAATGAGCTTGAGAAAGAAGATGAGAAATATACCGATATCGCACGAGAATGGAATCTAAGACTAGAAAAGGGGGACGAAGAAGCAGTAAGGTTATGGACATGGATAAGAGATGTAAGCATATATGAAGCTGAAAAGATCTATAAGATGCTTAACTGTGAATTTGACTCATATAATGGGGAAGCTTTCTATAATGATAAAATGGATGATGTTGTAGAAGAACTAAAAGAAAAGAATCTATTAGTAGAAAGTAAGGGAGCACAAATAGTAGAGTTAGAAGACTACAAAATGCCTCCATGTATAATACTTACATCTGCAGGAACCACTTTATATGCAACTAGAGATATTGCTTCACTAAAATATAGAGCCAAACATTATGATTTTGATAAAGCAATATATGTAGTTGGAAGCGAACAACAACTTCATTTTAAACAAATCTTTAAAGTGTTTGAACTTATGGGATATGAAAAATATTCAAGTAGATGTGAACATGTATACTATGGAATGATTTTAGGTAGTGAAGGGAAGAAGATGGCTAGCAGAAAAGGAACATCTTTAGACCTTATGGCATTACTGAATGAAGCTATAGATAAATCTAAGCAAGTTATAGAAGAAAAAGGGAATAGTGGAGGAGATAGTCAAGAGCATCAAGTAGCGGACAAAGAAACTTTAGCAAGACAAATTGGATTAGGGGCAATAATATTTAACTCTCTATATACTTCAAAAATAAAAGATGTAGTATTTGATTGGGACAACATACTTAACTTCCAAGGAGAAACCCGGACCATATATACAATATATATATGTAAGAACAGCAAGTGTATTAGAAAAGGCAGGATATATACCTAAGGTAGAAGATGTAAACATGGAAAAACTACAAGAAAAAGAAGCAGTAAATGTTTTAAAACTACTATATAACTTTAACCACATATTAGAATTAGCGGTAGAAAAAAATGAACCTTCAATATTGGCGAGATATTTAATAGATTTAGCTGGAGCATATAGTGTTTTCTATAACGAGCATAAAATAATTGGAGAAGATAAAGAAGTGCAAAATGCAAGGTTATTCCTAACATATTCTGCAGGCATAGTTCTAAAAAAGGGAGCAGAACTACTAGGAATGGAAATACCAGAAAAAATGTAAAAAGTTAAAAAACATATTAAAAAGATGATAGATTTTCTATCATCTTTTTGGTGATTAGTATCATATTAATCTTGTATCTCTACTCATATTTTTAACGCCTTGTTAATGAGAAGAAATTGTTCACTCTATTATTGAAGTCAAAAACGTTATTGTATTGTATCATTTGATATAACTTTAATAGTTCGTAATAATCCGTATGGTCTCCTAAAGTATGTTGTTGTCCTGTGTGCTCTATAAATCCATTTCCTGTTATTACAGGTATTGTATGTTGAAGGCTTCTTAAAAAGTTCATATATGGAGTAGTTGGTAGTCCTGCAACATCCATAAGTAATACTGATAAATAGTTTAAACTAATATCTGAAACTTCTGGTACTTCTATATCATAATTTGCCCAAATCATAAAAGGTACAACAAATCTACTGTTTACATCTATACCATCTGGAAGTAAATAATCCCAAAATGATGGCTCTAAGTGTGGTGGTTGATGATCTCCAAAGAATAGGATAATAGTATCTTCTTCAACATTACTAAAATACTCAATTAAATACTCTAAGGAATCGTCTGCTATTCTAATAAGTGATAAGTATTGTTCTACTCTAGGTGCATCAATACTATCTAAGAATATTGTAGACTCAAAGTCTGCTACATCAAATCCACTATGGTTTTGCATAGTAATAGTAAAGTTAAATATTCTTTCATCTGGCTCTTTTTCCTCGAATATTCTGATTATTTCTCTATATGTACTTATATCAGATGGATACATTCTAACCCAACATAAATTATCACGTAGATCTTCTAAGAAATAGAATCTTTCAAATCCAATTAGAGGATATACTGATGTTCTCCTATATCCAGGTCCATACCAAGTGTGAATGGCAGAAACGTCGTAACCTATATCGCTCATAATCCATGCTATAGAAGGTGATTGCCTTCTAATGAATTGTTGATATGGTACTGATCTATGAGGCATAAATGCCATGGAGTTATTTGTTAAGAATTCCCATTCGGAATTAGGTGTTGGTGATCCAAATATTGAAGCATGAGCATTTCCCATTATAACATTTGGTTCATAAGCTAAGCTTCTGAAGAATGGCATAAAACATTCTGATGTGCTAAAATATCTATTAACTGTTAAGTCTGAAAAACTTTCATTCATTATAACAATAACATTTGGTCTGTCTGTTATAGGAATGTCTTCCCAGTCACATAAGACTGTGTACCTTTCGGCAGCTTCTCTAATAGTGTCTAAGCAATAAACATCCGGTCTTCTATTAAATAGATTTCTAGATTGTTTAACAAAACTAGCTAAAAATCCGTTATTTGCAAATTCAACTGTAGGTCTCCAAAGGTTTGTTTGAAGTCCAAAAATATTTATCATATCTGTCATATAGAAAGAAGCAGAAAGTGTTACTATAACAAGTAGACACACAAATCTTAATGCTACATTAACTAAAGTCATTTTTATGGTATGTCTTAACTTTAAAGCAATTGCTACAAGGATTACTAATGAAAATCCTGCTAAGAATATATAAGGATCAAATTCTATAGTGTGATATGAAGCAATTGATAACGCGGTTCTTGTTGCTAAAAAATCCCATGGAACTATAGGGGTTCCTCTTATGCCACTAACAACATAATTAACAAGACCTAAAATAAACAGCGAAACATTTGCGAGTATGATAGTGATTTTTGTGTTATTAGTTATTATTAAAAATGCCAAATGAAGCATTAGTATAATTATGAAGTTTAGTAGTAGTCGCCCGGGGATGTATAGTAAATAAGTAATTTCTATTTAAAAGTTCAACTATTATATAAGACATTACAATTGAAAATATGAAAGCACCTATGGTTAGCTTTCTGCTGAATTTTGGAGTAGTAGTAACTTTTGCAGGTAATAAAAAAGATCCAACTACAAGCAAAATTAGCGATGTTACGAATGGGCCAGCAAGAAAATAGCCTTCTTCTGATATAAATGAGCTAAAGCCAAAACCAAGCACTATAGCAAATATTACGAAAAATATTATTCCAAAAATAATTCGTTTTTTAGTAAAACTTAATTCAATATCTTTTATTTTAAAATTCCAAATGTCCATTTTTTCCATTTTCTAAATTCCTTTTCCAATTTATTATTATATATTGTTTTATCTCTAGCATTATATGTGCAAAGATAAAATATTCTCATCTATATATTATACGGAAAAAAGTTAAACATGTCAATTGGTATGATAATTCGACATATGAAATTTTAGTGACAAAAATATTGCAATTATAATATAAAATAATATATAATGTCTAAGTCATAAAGGGGGAGTATACATGAGAAAATATTTCGGAACAGATGGAATTAGAAGTATTGCAAATACAGAATTAACGCCAGAATTAGTATATAGAGTTGCAAAAGCAGGAGCTTATGTTTTAGCAAAGAATTCAAATCACATACCAACGATACTTATAGGAAGAGACACAAGAATCTCAGGAAAATTAATAGAAGCAGCGATGTGTGCAGGATTCTTAAGCTATGGAGCTAATGTAAAATTATTAGGAGTAATGCCAACGCCAGCAGTTGCATATTTAACAAAGAAACTAAATGCAGATGCAAGTGTTGTTATATCTGCATCACATAACTCATATGAGTTTAATGGAATCAAATTCTTTAGTAACTTAGGTATGAAGTTAGCTGACGAGATTGAAGAAGAGATTGAAGAAATAATGGACAATCCTGAAAAAATGGCAGAATTGTCGGCTAAAGATGATAAAATTGGTGTTTATGAAAATAGCGAAGACCTATTAGAAGAATATATTGATTTATTAGAAAGAAATTTCGGAGATTCAATAAAGAAATATAGTAATGAATCATTTAAAGTGGCACTAGATGCAGCGCATGGAGCGACATATGAAGTTGCAGAAAAAGTGTTTAGTAGACTAGGAATAAATTATACAATTATTAATAATGCTCCAGATGGCATAAACATAAATGACAATTGTGGATCTACACATATGGAAGAGCTTAGAGAACATGTAATGAAAAACAATATGTCTCTTGGAATAGCATATGATGGAGATGGAGACAGATGTTTAGCTATAGATGAAAAAGGTAATGATATAGATGGGGATCAAATGATAGCGGTTTTCGCAAAATATCTAAGCGAAAAAGGAAAACTAGCTCAAGATACTTTGGTAACAACTGTAATGAGCAATATGGGATTAAACAAATTTGCTAATCAGAATAACTTAACATTAAAGCAAACTAAAGTTGGAGATAGATATGTGTTAGAGGAAATGTTAAAAGGTGGATACAGTATTGGTGGAGAGCAATCGGGACACGTAATAATGCAAGAATATAATCCAACAGGAGACGGGATACTCACATCTTTAATGTTAATTCAAATTATGTTAGAAAAAAATATTCCGGTTTCTGAGCTTTGTGATATAATAACAATATTCCCACAGACTTTAGTGAATGTGAGAATAAGTAATAGCAAAAAGAGTGAGCTAAATAGCAATGAAAAAATTACTGCAGCAGCTAAAGCGCTATCAGAAGAACTAGGAGATAGTGGAAGACTATTACTAAGACCGTCTGGTACAGAGCCATTAGTTAGAGTAATGATCGAAGGAGAAGATGCTGAGGATATAGAGAAAAAAGCTAAAGAAATGGCAGCATTGATAGAAGAAGAATTAAAGTAAGTATTAAATATAATAAGATTAATTGTACGGCGACCAATGGTCGCTGTTCGAACATGGAGGGGTAATTATGAAACAAAACATATTAATAGGAGGAGCGTGGCCATACGCAAATAACTCACTACATTTAGGGCATTTAGCAGGACTAATTTCAGGAGATGTTTTAGCAAGGTATCATAGAGTAAAAGGTGATGATGTTCTTTATGTTTCAGGGACAGACTGCCATGGTACGCCAATAACGGAAAGAGCAAAACAAGAGGGTAAATCGGCAAGAGAAATTGCAGAATATTATCATAATGAATTTGTAGAAACTTTTAATAAAATTCATTTCTCATATGATGTATATTCAGAAACAATGAGTGATTATCATAAAGAAAAATGCAAAGAAATATTTGTAAAACTATATGACAATGGATATATATATGAAAAAGTTGAACCTCAAGCATATTGTGAGACATGCAACAAATTTTTGCAAGATAGAGAAATGCAAATAACATGTCCGGAATGTAATGAAATTACTAAAGCAGATCAATGTGGAAATTGTAGCTATACACCAACTGTAGAAGAATCTAAAAGTGGTGACTGTTTGGAATGTGGGAAAGCGACTATAGAAAAGGATAATAAAAATCTATACCTAGCATTATCTAAATTCCAGAAAGAGATAGAAGCTAATACAGATAAATATAAGAATACATGGAGAATAAATGCTAGAAACGAAACAGAAAAGTATTTAAAACAAGGATTAAAAGACAGAGCTGTAACAAGAGATATAGACTGGGGAGTAGAAGTTCCAATTCCAGGATATGAAAACAAAAGGATGTATGTTTGGGTAGAAGCAGTTCTTGGATATTTAACAGATACAATGAAAATATGTGAAGAAAATGGAACATCATGGAGAGACTACTGGGAAAATGGTGATAACAAGAAAATATATATGAGCCATGGAAAAGACAACATTGTATTCCATAGTATAATATTTAATGGACTATTATTAGGGTTAGAAGACAACATTAAAATGGTTGATACAATAGTATCAACAGAGTACTTAAATATTAATGATGAGAAAATATCTAAAAGTAAAGGAAATGGAATAACTACTTTAGAGATGTTAGATAAATATAACCCAGATTCTTTAAGATACCATATAATTAACAATGGTCCAGAAAGAAAAGACACAAACTTTACACTAGACGATTTTGAAAAAACTCATAATACAGAAATATTAAACAAATTTGGAAACCTAATTAATAGAACGTTAAAATTTAAAGGACTAGAAGAAATAGTTAAAGCGAATTTGGACAAAGAAGTTGAAAAAGAAACTGAAGAAGCGTACAAGGAAGTAGCTAAGCATATAGAAAGTTTGGAGTTCAAAGCTGCAACTGATAGAATAATGAATTTAGTAGAGTTTGGAAACAAGTATTATGATGAAAAACAGCCATGGATTCAGAAAAAAGAAGATGAAGATGCTTTTAATACTACAATATATAATTGTACTTATATAATAGCTAACCTTTCTAATTTATTTGAACCATTCATGCCGGCTTCATGTAAAAAAATTCGTGAGTATTTAGGATTAGGTGAAGCGAAGTGGGTAGTGGCTGATATTGAAGGAAATGTAAAATTAGAAGGAATTGAACCGCTATTTAGTAGAATATAATTGTTGAAAAGAATAGCTAGAAACAAAGGTAAAGGAAGTAAGATATGAAAGATGCAATAATAATAGTAGAAGGTCCACAAGGAGCAGGGAAAACTACTTTCACTAATTATTTAAGAGAAAAGATGAGTGCTACTGATTTATATAGATTAGCAGGGATTAAAGACAAGGGTGAAACTGGCTTGGCAAAGAGCAGAAAGAGATATGATAATCTATTAGAATACATGAAAAATTCTATAAATATAAACATGATATTTGACAGAACTTTTTTCTCGGAAGAAATATATAGTAGACTAGGGTATAAAGAGTATTCGTTTTCGGATATATATAAAGAATTACTACAGAAATTAGATAATCTAGATTATGAAATTTATCTTGTTATTCTACATTTAGAAGATACTTTAGAATATGAAACTAGAATAAAAAGAGATAAACATGAGTATCAAAAGTTTGAAGTAGAAAGTAGCATAAATCAACAAAACGAATATTTGAAACTAGCAGATGAAATAGAAAGAGATACTAACAATATAAAAGTTATTAGATTTAACAATAGTTCAGAAATAGATTTTGAAAAAGAAGTGCAAGAAAGTTTTGGTCATCTGTTTGGGAATAAATGAAGTAAAGAGGGAACAGATATGAAAGAAAGAATAGGATTTTTCGGAGGGTGCTTTAACCCTCCTTCTAAAATACATATTAAATTAGCCACTGATTTGTTATTAGAAAATAGAGTGGACAAAATTATATTTGTGCCAGTCGGAGACTTTTATAAAAAAGACGATTTAGCTGAAGCTAAACATAGATATAACATGTTAAAGCTGGCTGTGCAAGATATTGAAAATATAGAAGTTGATGATATAGGGATTGATGCAAATAAAAAACTATACGCTGCTGATACTTTTAAATTAATAGAAGAAAAGTATAAAGATAGTGATAGATACTTCATAATGGGGTCTGACAATCATGAGAAAATGCCAAACTGGAAAGATTATGAGAATATAGTAAACAAATATAAATATATAGTTCTAACAAGAAACAAAGACGAATTAAGTAGTACACAAATAAGAAAAATGATTAGACTTGATATACATCCATCAAAGGTATTGCATGAAGATGTATATCTTTATATAAAAGAAAATAGGTTATATAGAGTAGGTGAATAGAATGCAGGAGATACAGACTAGAGATGAAATAAATAAATTGGTAGAAGAGTGCTTGATTTGTAAAAATCCATTATGTACAAAAGGATGCCCTATACAAACAAGGATTCCAGAATTCATATCAAAGATTAGGGAAGATGAATTAGAGGAAGCGTATAATATATTGCAAGCAAACAATATCATGAGTGACATATGTAGCAAAATATGTCCGGTTGAGAATCAATGCATGGGGAAATGTATAAAAGGTATAAAAGGGCAGTCTGTAAAAATAAATGTGTTAGAGAGTTTTGTTAATGAATGGGCTAAAGAAAACAATATTGAGTATGAGATTAAGAGTGAAGAACAAAAACATACAAAAATTGCTATAATAGGTGGTGGTCCTGCGGGTATAGCGTGCAGTGTGGAGCTAGCTAAAAAAGGAATTCAAGCTACAATTTTCGAAAAGGAATCTGAGCTTGGAGGAATACTAAGGTATGGAATTCCTGATTTTAGACTAGAAAAAGAGACGTTAAAAAATCTGATAAAAAAATTAGAAAAATTGGGCGTAGAAATAAAAACTAATTCAGAATTTGGGAAAGATATAACAGAAAAGAGATTAAGAGAAGAAGGATATAAAGCAATATTTTTAGGAGTAGGAGCAACAAAGTCATCTACTTATAGATTGCATGAAGAAAATGATAATTATAATGGTAGAGAAGATATAGGTTGGAAGCAAGGAATATATAAAGCCGATGATTTTTTAAAGAAATATAATAAAGGCGAATCAAGTGAAGAAGACTTAGGTATCGTTGCGGTAATAGGTGGTGGAAATGTCGCTATGGATGCTGCAAGAGTTGCTGTAAGATTAGGAGCTAGCAAAGTATATATACTATATAGGAGAGACTTTGAGTCTATGCCGGCAAGAGAAGAGGAGCTTGAAGATGCGCTTAGAGAAGGTGTGGAAATCATATATCAAACTAAAGTAGTAGGAGTTACACATAAGAATGGGAAGATAGAAAAAATAACTTCCATAAGGACCAGAATGGAAGAAGGATACCCTGTAGATATTCCGGATAGTGAATTTAAAATGGATGCTAATAGTATAATTTTTGCTATAGGAATATTTCCTGATAAAGAGCTGTTTGAAAAGCAAGGACTAAAATTTGATAGAGCTTTAATTGAAGTAGATGAAAACCAAATGACTAATATTCCCGGAGTCTTTGCGGGGGGAGATGTAATAGAATCAAAATCATCAGTATGCAAAGCTATTGGAATGGGAAAAGCAGCAGCAAGAAATATAATGAATTATATATAAAAGAGCAATAAAAACGCCCATAAAACTGGGCGTTTTTATTGAGGATCAATTTCCTTGTGCAAGCCACTCGTAAAAGCAGGATATAATGGGGTCTGGCCAGTCGCTATAGAATTTGTGACGACCAATCATAATGTAGTCGACTATTCCTGAGCGTTCCCATGCCCCGCGTGGATTTTGCTGCCTTGTAACTTCAGGGTTGAAGAAGAAGAGGGCTCCGTTTGAGGGGTCTTCTCCGTTTAGTGCTGCCATAACAGCTTCTCTGACAGAGTCTGTGACCATGTCGTCTGTTATAAGCGTTACTCCAAGGAAGACTTGTCCATTTCTTACAGGAGAAAATCCCCATGGACGATTGAATACACCGTAGAATCCAAAACCAAACTCTGATGAGTTTGCATGGTATCTGTTAATAAAAACAGCAGCTACAGCTACTTGCCCTCGGAAAGGTTCGCCTCCAGCTTCTCCCATAACTAATTGTTTCAGAAGTCTCAATTGCCGAGGCGTAAGAGACATTCTTATAAAGTGTAGGAGATCGCATTGAGGTTCTGGAATTGTTTCAGGAACAACTTCATAAGTACATGGTTCTTCCACTAAGTCGCATTCGTCGGAAATCACATAGTAGTTATCTGCATTAGCATATTCGCCTATATAGATATACTCGTCTCCAGCGACATATACCTTTTTGTCTTCAAGAGAAGGCAAAGGTGGTTTGTCGATTGATGGAGGTTCGACTACAATGGATTCCGAAGGTGCTTCTGCTGCATATATTGATGTACCAATAAATAGTTCTTCTTCACCTGATGAGAAAAAGCCTACTA
The DNA here is from genome assembly GCA_009785865.1 of Oscillospiraceae bacterium. Lineage (GTDB taxonomy): Bacteria > Bacillota > Clostridia > TANB77 > CAG-508 > WQVL01. The sequence continues at coordinate 118,164 of WQVL01000001.1, forward strand.
TTCCTGTAATCGCAAATACGATTAAACGTATTATAACCCACATTAGAAATATGAGGAATAATACGCGATGCCAATATATTTTACGCCGTGGCGGTTTTTGTTGCTGCTTTCTCTTACCTTTTCTTACCGGAACATTAGTCCGTTTATGAGAAGGAGGAGTCGCAGTCTTTTTTGTGTAAGCAGCTTTATTATGCATAAATCCTCCTAAGTTTTTTTTGTTTTGCCAAGAGGCAAAACAAGTTGAGAAGCAATAGAGCTTCTACATATATTTTACCATAAAATACAAAAATAGTCAAAAATCCAAAGAATGCAAAAGTACAGCAGTAAAAGGAGTTAAAGGAGATTTATAAAAACTACCCGAAGTGTCAACTGACACTACGGGTAGTTTTTTCTTTTTCAAATATATAATGATTTTTTAGAAGATATTTAATTTCTTTTTAGTTTCTTATACTGGTTTAACCATTCCTGATTTAATAAGCGGAGCAGCGGCAGCTTCATCCATGATTAAGTCTGCATCTTGCATTAATTGCATAAAAGAAATTGGTGCTTGTGGGTCAATGTATCCACTTACAGCTTTTTCAACTGCAGTAGCTTTCTTAGGTCCAAATGCATATATCATAGCTTTTTTTGCTTTAAACATAAGTCCAAGTCCAATAGTAAGGGCATGATCAGGGAAGTTACCATCTGGATAATCAAAAGCATTTGCTGATTTTGTGTTATCAGATAATGTTTCTCTGTGACACTTTGTTTGAAGAGAAGGAGCAGCTTCGTTAAAAGCTAAGTGACCTTCTTCACCAGTGCCTCCGAAGAGAAGCTCTAAGTTTTCTGTATCTATATTATTTTCATATCTTTCACATTCGGCTTCAGGATCTTCGGCCTTACCATTGAAAATATCATAACTGTTTTTATCTATAGCGTCTATAATGTGGTGTTTAGTAAAGTCTTGATACTTTGTACATCCTTCATATTCATCCATATTTCTAAAGTTAACATATTGAAAAGAAACATTTCCAAAATTATATTCATCAGAACAAATTCTATAAGTTGGAATTGGAGAATTCCCTGTAGGTATTATCATAGTTATTGGTTTTTGATTCTCATGAGCTTTTTTTGCTAACCCAATTATTATATTGCTTCCTGCTATAGAAGCTTCTTCTTTAGTCCTGTACACATATAGTTTCATTCCTACACTTCCAGGAACTGTACCAACATACGTTGGTTTTCCATAAATATCTTTATTAAATTCTAACATTTTGTCCTCCTTAAATTAGCTGCATTGAGCAGCGATAAGAAGTAGAAGTATATTTTTAAAGTTACATAGTTATTGGTTTGTTCTAATATTACTACTAGTTTTTGCCATATAACTTAATGACCGTAACGTGCCATGGAGCATCCGCCGAAAATTCGATAACTCCTTCCTCGTCAACCCTTGAGTGGGCTCAGGCGCTTTGAATTACAACATTAACCTCCTTCCTAATAATAACCTCTACTTTTGTTTATACTGTAATATATTACAACAAAATTAAAAAAGATGCAAATTTTTTGAAAAAAGTGAAAAAACAAGAAAAACAAGAAAGGTTAAAAAACCTATTGCAAAATGTGAAGATATATAGTAAAATACTAGAAGTTCAAAGTGATACTGGCATAACTTATTTGTACGCATCAAAGATGCTACAACTAAGAAAACAAGAATACCTCATACTTAGCTTAAAGGAGTCCTTAGACGTTAGGTTCGGTTTGAGGCATAATACAGAGAAGCGAAGGCTCTCGAAAAAATAAGGAGGAAAAACAATGACTAAAGAAAGAAAGCAAGAAGTAATTGATAATTTCAAAAGAGATGATAAAGATACTGGTTCATCAGAAGTTCAAATCGCTCTTTTAACAGAAAGAATTAATGAACTTACAGAACATCTAAAAGAGCACAAAAAAGATAACCATTCTAGACGTGGTCTTTTACAAATGGTTGGTAAGAGAAGAAGCTTACTTAACTATTTGGCTAAAACTGATTTGCCTAAATACAGAGAAATAGTTGAAAAATTAAATTTAAGAAAATAGTTATTAATTACAGGGGTGCCGTTTTGTTTCGGCACCCTTGAATTAAATAAATTGTTATACTTTGTCATGTTGAGCAAAGCTGAAATATCTCAAGGGGTATTGGACAAGCTTTCGGTTTTGCTCAGGATGACAAGTAGAAGAGGAGAGAAAATATGTATAAGAAGTACGAAATGGAATTAGCAGGAAGAACACTTTCAATTGAAACAGGAAAAATGGCAGAATTATCAAATGCAAATGTATTAGTAAGATATGGAGAGACGGCTGTAATGGTAAATGTTGCTGCATCAAAAGAACCAAGAGATGGGATAGACTTTTTCCCACTATCAGTGGACTATGAAGAAAAACTATATTCAGTAGGAAAAATACCAGGAAGCTTCCAAAAAAGAGAAGGAAGACCAGCGGAAAAAGCAATACTTACATCAAGAGTAATAGACAGACCAATAAGACCATTATTCCCGAAAGATTTCAGAAATGATGTAGTTGTTGTAGCTACAGTTTTATCAGTAGAACCAGACAATAGCCCTGAAGTATGCGCGATGATAGGAAGTGCGGCTGCTTTAGCTATATCTGACATTCCTTTTAATGGACCAATGGGATCGGTTGCGGTAGGATATGTTGATGGAGAAATAGTTATAAATCCAAATACAGAACAAAGAGCAAAAACAGAATTAAGTTTAACACTTGCAGGAACAGTGGAAAAAATAGCTATGATAGAAGCAGGAGCTAATGAAATTTCAGAAGAAATAATGATCGCTGCTATAAGAAAAGGACATGAAGAAATAAGAGGAATCTGTGAATTTATAACTGCAATGCAAACAGAAATAGGGAAACCAAAGTTTGAGTACAAATCATTTGTAACTAACAAAGAAGTATATGATGAAATAGTAGAAAACTTCAAAGATAAAATGTATGCAGGCGTACAAGGTGATGACAAAGAAACAAGAGATGCTAACTTAGAAAACATAACTGAAGCGATATTAGCACACTTTGCACTAAAGCATGGAGAAGAAAAAGCTGAGGAATTAAAGCAAGATATAAAAGATTGCATATATGAATTAGAGAAAAAATGTGTAAGAGAATTAATTTTAAAAGAGCAAAAAAGACCAGATGGAAGAAAAATAGATGAAATCAGGCCTTTATCATGTGAAACTGGATTATTAGCAAGAACACATGGTAGTGCAATTTTCTCGAGAGGACAAACTCAAGTATTGTCTATAGCAACATTAGGAATGGCTAACGAAGGGCAAAAATTAGACGGATTAGATGAAGAAGAAACAAAAAGATACTTACATCACTATAACTTCCCTCCATATAGCGTAGGAGAAGCAAAAACATCTAGAGGAGCAGGAAGAAGAGAAGTAGGGCATGGAGCATTAGCTGAAAGAGCATTACTTCCAGTAATACCTTCAGAAGAAGAATTCCCATACACAATAAGAGTAGTATCTGAGATATTAAGTTCAAATGGATCTACATCTCAAGCAAGTATATGTGGAAGTACATTGGCATTAATGGATGCAGGTGTTCCGATTAAAGCACCAGTAGCAGGAATATCTACAGGGTTAGTAACTGATGATGAAGACCCAGACAAATATTTAATGTTAACAGATATCATAGGGCTTGAAGACTTTTTCGGAGATATGGACTTTAAAGTTGGAGGAACAAAAAAAGGAATAACAGCTGTGCAAGTAGACATCAAAGTAGATGGATTATCATATGATATTATTGAAGAAGCTTTCGAAAAAACTAAAAAAGCAAGAGAATACATATTAGATGATGTTATGCTAAAAGAGCTTCCAGCACCTAGAGAGAACTTATCTAAATATGCACCTAAAATAGTAAGAATGACTATTAATCCTGACAAGATAAAAGATGTTATCGGAAAAAATGGTAGTGTAATAAATAAAATAATAGAAGATACTGGTGTGAAAATTGATATAGAAGAAGACGGAAGAGTATTTATCTATTGTGTAGAAGATGAAAATGCTCAAAAAGCAGTTGAAATTATTGAAACTATAGTAAGAGAAATCGAAATAGGAGAGATATATGAAGGTCAAGTTGTAAAAATAATGGCTTTTGGTGCATTTGTAAGTCTTGGAGGAGGAAAAGAAGGTTTAGTTCATATTTCTAAACTATCTAAAGACAGAGTGGAAAAAGTAGAAGACGTAGTAAGCGAAGGTGAAACAATTATAGTTAAAGTTCTAGACATAGATAATCAAGGAAAAATAAGCTTAAAGAAAATTGGAGATCAAGAAGATTAATATGTTTCGGACATGTGCTTTGAGTTGTTGCAAAAAAAGGAAAATAGTAGTATAATATTTAACAGTATGCAACAACGAACAAAGCAAATGCAACATTGATATATGTGATGATTAAGGAGGTTGGAAATGGAATATGTATATTTGTTACAACAAGTGATATCTTGGATTCTAGTAGTGTTTGGAATATACATGGTAATGATAGGCATGTGTTCTTTAGTAAAATTAAAAGACAAAAAGATTTTAACTAGTAAGCAACATAAGTTTATGGCAATAATTCCAGCACACAACGAAGAAGAAGTTGTAGCCAACCTAGTAGAGAGCTTAAAAGAACAAAATTATCCGAAAGAATTACTTGATATTTATGTAATTGCGGATAATTGCACAGATAGAACAGCAGAAGTTGCAGAAGATGCAGGAGCAATCGTGTTTCAAAGATTTGATCCTGAGAATAAAACAAAAGGGCATGCCCTTAAGTGGTTTTTAAAGCAAAAAATAGAAGATGGAAGCGATTATGATGCCTTTTGTATATTTGATGCAGATAATATAGTAATGCCAGACTTTATAAAAGTTATGAACCAAAAACTTTGCCAAGGTGAAGAAATAGTTCAAGGATATAGAGATATAAAGAATCCAACAGATTCTTGGGTATCTTCAGGATATGCAATATTCTACTGGTCAATGCATAGGTTTTACCACATGGCTAGATACAATTTAGGATTATCTCCATTATTAAATGGTACAGGATTTATGGTTAAATTTGATACCATCAAACCAGATGGATGGAACACTAAAACATTGACAGAAGATATAGAGTTTTCAATACAAAACGTTATAAAAGGAAGAAAATTAGGATGGGCAGTAGATGCAGTAGTATTTGATGAACAACCAATAGGATTCAAACAATCTTTGATACAAAGAAGAAGATGGTCGGTAGGACATATGCAATGTGTTAGACATTGTTTTAAAGATTTAGCCGTGAGTGTAAAAGAGCGTAAATCTTTTGTAAATGTAGATGCTCTAATATATCTATCAGCTTTACCATTGTTAACAATATCGGTAATACTACTTTTGATTAACATGTTGGCTACACTTATAACAGAAGGTTTTGTATTAACATCGTTCTTAATGACATATAGTGGTTTTTTTGTAGGTACATTCATGATGCCAGTAGCTTTAGCAGTCCTTATACTATGGCTAGATAAAAGACCAATGAAACCAATGATAAAAGGAATACTTTGTTTTCCGATATTTATTGGTTCATGGACAATAATAAATGCTATGGCAATGATAAAACCAGATACCACTTGGAAAAAAATTGATCATGTTAGAAGTGTTAAGGTTAATGAATTAGTAAACATAGAAAAATTAAAAAATACAATTAAATAAGTAAACCGTTGATTCAGAGGAGTAAATAAATCAGAAGATTAATAGAGAGTAGTTGTTGGTGGAAATACTACATTGGAGATTTGTTGAATGGACTGATGAGGGCAATCTGAAACTTGAAAAAGGAGTAGGCGTTGACGAAAACCCAGATCGTAAAAATTGGGCATATATGTTTGTATATGAATAATGAAGTGAGCTGTAATAAGCTAATTAAGGTGGCACCGCAGGAGATTTAAAACTCTTGTCCTTATATATATAAGGATAGGAGTTTTTTGTTATGGCGAAAGGGGAAGTGATGTTTATGGAAAAACGGTTGGTGGGATGTGAATAGACACAAGATATAGATAGATAATAAATAGAAATAAATTTAAATAATAAAAAGAAAGAGGTTGATTTAAATGAAAAGTATAGAAAATGGAAATTACGGAGATTATGGAGGACAATACGTTGATCCTAGAATGCTTCCGATATTAGAGGAGCTAGAAACAAGTTATAAAGAATATTTTTCTACAGAAGAATTTAAAAAGCTATATACACATTACTTACAAGACTTTGTAGGAAGACCAAGTAAGTTGTTTTATGCTGAGAATTTAACTAAAAAACTAGGTGGAGCAAAAATCTATTTAAAAAGAGAAGACTTAAATCATACAGGTTCTCACAAAATTAATAATACCATAGGACAGATATTATTAGCAAAAAAGATGAATAAAAAGCATATCATAGCAGAAACGGGTGCGGGCCAGCATGGTGTGGCAACGGCAACTGTATGTGCACTGTTTAATATGAAGTGTACGATATTTATGGGTGCTGAAGATATAAGAAGGCAATATCCTAATGTAAGAAGAATGCAAATGTTAGGAGCAGAAGTTAGAAGTGTAACAAGAGGTTTGGCGACGTTAAAAGAAGCGGTAGATGAAGCAATTGAATATTTAATGGAAAACATGGAAGATACTTTCTACTTATTAGGCTCTGTAGTTGGTCCGCACCCTTATCCAGAGATGGTGAGAGAATTACAAAAAGTAATTGGAGAAGAAGCAAAAAAACAAATAAAGGAGAAAGAAGGAAGACTGCCTGATGTTCTAGTTGCATGTGTTGGTGGAGGAAGTAATGCAATAGGACTATTTAATGATTTTCTTGAAGAAGATAACGTAGAAATCTTTGGGGTAGAAGCTGCAGGAAAAGGAATAGAAACAGGAGAACACGCATCTGCTTTTGCAAACAATGAACCTCGGGGTAATACATGGAATGAAAACATATTTGTATCAAGATGAAAAGGGCGAAGCAATGCCAGCATATTCTATCTCTGCGGGATTAGATTATCCAGGAGTAGGCCCAATGCACTCATACTTAAAAGATTTAGAAAGGGTTAAATATGCATCAGTTACAGATGAAGAAGCGCTAGAAGCGTTTTACCTAGTATGCAAAACTGAAGGAATAATTCCTGCATTAGAAAGTTCTCATGCAATAGCATATGCATCAAAAATAGCTAAGAATTATACTAAAGACCAAATTATGATTATTAATCTTTCGGGAAGAGGAGATAAAGATCTAGAAGCTCTTATGGAGATTTAAATTATTACTTAGTAAAATTATTGCACAGTTTGTTGACAAAGTGTGCAATAATTAGTTTAATATAGATAAATGACGATTTGTAGACCTGTTAGAGTTAGGAGGAATTAGTTTGAAATTTGTTTTAAAGATAAGAGGATGGATGGAAAAACACTACTTTTTACTATGTTTCGTGTGTACTTTTGGAGGAATAATAGGATTTGCGAACATTATGCAAGGTAATCATGAGTCCGGAATAACAATTATAATGATCTCAACAATTCTGACGATTTTACTTATGAAGTTAGAGAGCAGAGAAAGTGAACGCACTGCACATATCGAAAAAACAAGAACAGAGATATTAGAGAATAAGACGAAAGCTCAAAAAGATATTTTGATGCTAATGTTTGAGAATATGGATGAAATACGAGAATATTTTGCAATTAGTAAAAAACATGTGAAGTTTTCATTCTGGCTCACGGTATTAAGTTGTTTCTTTGGAGGAGCTTTATTGACTTTGGCAGTATATCATGCCATGGTAAATCCAGATATCCAGCCAGCAATAATAGCCTTTGTTGCTGGTGCAGTAGTGGAGCTATTTGCTGCTACAAGCTTGGTAGTGCATAAAAAGTCTATAGGTCAACTTAATTATTATTACAATGCACTACATAATAATGAAATGTTTTTATCAACTGTAAACCTTGTTAGTAATCTTAAGGAAGAGAAACAGGATGATACTTATATTAAGATTATTGAGAATGAGCTAAATGTCAGATTATCACAAGCATCTTCTTTTAGTGATAAAAAACAAGGAAGTTCTAGAGACTTAACATAACTTGTTTTTTTAAAAAAAATATGATATGATAAATCAAATCTAAACAGAAAGGATGATTTGGATGAAACGGGAAGAAGGCATGACAAAGATGGAGTACTACTGCAACTTATTTATGCAGAAACCAACACTGGCGACAACCCTTGGTGCGATTATATCCGAGTGGCCGCCAGACAAAATTCTTCTAATGCTGGACGTGCGATTTATTAAAGCATTTAAGGAAGACATGTTCGACAAGCTTCATGAATGGTTACAAGGAGAGAAGGCTAAAGCTTTCTGCCTAACCCCACGACACGGGCCTTTTATAATTCTTTTAGGGGCAACTACTCCAGAGCAAGTACAAGATGGCCTCACAAAAGAACAATTAAGTGAGTTTTATCAAAAGAATCCAATGGCTTATGCGTTTTATTAAGCCATTACGCTATGCAAATTTTGATGGCACAGAAACGGGGAGGTGTAAACCAACCTGTTTTTTGTTTGTTTTGATAGATAGATGCAAAAAAACAGACTAGGTGTTCACGACACCTAGTCTAGTGAGTTGTACTAACTCATGCAGATTCACTTAATATTTAGTGTTACATGTTTTCTATTACCACTGAATTCCCCATGTTTCAATTACATAGTCAAATATATCTTGGCCTACAAAGTCATCCATTGTATCTGCGTTTTCTGCTATGTCTGTTATTTGGGAACTTACAGAAAATGCGAATGAACTTAGTAGTGCTAGAACAACTAGAGAAATAGCAGTTCCTGTTATTATTTTTTTTACATTTATACGACTTTTGGTACGATCTCTGTTTTTGAATGCTATTATCGCATTTTTTACTTCGAACCAAAGAATGAAAGAAGACACTAATACAATTAAATATGGGAATATTGTTGTCGAAAAATCTACCCATTGGTCTAAACCTTCACTTTTTATTACGCTGCTTACTATGTATGAGGTTGTTATAAATAGTAGATTTAGAAGTATAGCAGCTATAGATGATATAATAGGAAATATCCTTTTTTCCTTTTTCACAAGTGACAATATAAGAGATAGGATAAACCCTAATACAATTAGCAATGTGGTATACAAAATAACATTAACTACTGTATTAACTAATGCTATATATGCAATATCAATATTTCCAAATGTGTTTTCTACTTGTCTTATTAAACTACTAACATCAAAGATATTAAAACTAGCGTTTAATAATCTAAAAGTACTTTGAAATATAAGAATTATATTCAATATACATAGCCAAGAAATAAGTGTAAAATTATTTAAAAAACTATTTGTATTTTCTTCATTCTTCACTTCGACCATTAGATTAGAACAATGTTCACATGATGTTGCTTTATCTGATATTTCTTTTTGACATTTTGAACATTTAATCATTGCCATCTGCTATTCCTCCTACGAATTTCTATCATAACCTCTTTTCACATGATAACACAACACTTTATATATTGCAACAATGATACAGACCTAAGCGTAAAAAGCTTGAATTAAAGACTTAGAAAATATAGACAGTATAACACAAAACATGATATAATCTACGAATGTGTTAAGGAGAAAGAAAAAATGATTTTTGACCAATTATTTGAACAAAAAATAAAAGTATATGCTTTTGTTGGCCCATCTCGGAACTGGGAAAAGTTATCGAGCTCAAATGGTTGCGAGCGAAAGAGGCATTCAATATATAATTGATGATGGATTACTTGTTAAAGGAAACGAGGTAATAGCAGGTGTGTCAGCTAAAAGAGCACCTACTAAAATAGAAACAGTAAAAAAAGCATTGTATCAAAATCCTGAAGAAGCTAACATAATTAAGAAAGCTCTACGTAAAGATAAGGCGGAAAATATAATGCTTCTTGGGACATCAGATAATATGGTAAAAAAGATAGCAGAAAATTTGGGATTGCCAGCAATATCGGAAACTATATATATAGCTGATGTAGCAACAGAAGACGAAATGGCTGAAGCAAAAAGAACTAGAATGACAGAAGGAAAACATGTAATACCAGTTCCAACTTTTGAAATAAAGAAAGACTTCTCGGGATACTTGCTAGACCCATTACAAATTTTTAAAACAAAAGGTAAAGATGTAAAACCATATATAGCAGAAAAATCAATAATAAGACCAACATTTAGTTATTTAGGAAATTATACAATTTCGGATACTGTTTTCAGACAAATTATTGAGTATTTAGCTAATAAAGTTGATGCAATACACAAAATTCATAGAGTTAGAATAGACAAGCTTACTGAAGGAATGTATATATATATAGAAATCATAGTGAACTATGGACATAACGTAGTGGATACTTTGACAGAGTTCAAGAAAAAGCTTAAAAAGGAAATAGAGAATCTAACAGCGATGAATGTGGAAAAGGTTAGCGTAGTAGCTAAATCTCTCCATGTTCCGGATGAATTAAGAACACAATAATATAAAGAAATGTAGTAGCATATTGAATATAAAGGAGAATAGGAATGATAGTAGGGATAGACCGGACCAGCAGGAAGTGGTAAAGGAACAATTACAAAAGGAGTTTCAAAAGTATTAGGATTAACCAATATAGACACAGGAAGCACATATAGATGTGTTGCTCTAGAAGCGTTAAATAGAGGGGTCGCATTAGAAGATAAAGAAGGATTGATTCAAATTGCAGGAGAGATCGATGTAGATATTATTCCTGGTGAAGATGTTGACAGAATTCTTCTAAATGGTAAAGATGTAACTAATGATATTAGAACTAAAGAAGTAACAGCTATAGTTTCTCCTATATCATCTATACCGGAAGTAAGATATAAGATGGTGGAGCTACAGAGGAAATTAGCGAGACGGAAAAAATGTTATTATGGAAGGTAGAGATATTTGTACATATGTATTTCCAAAAGCAGATGTAAAGATATATCTAGATGCTACATTAGAAGAAAGAGCAAATAGAAGATTTAAAGAATTCCAAGAAAGAGGAATAGATACAACATATGAAGAAGTAAAGGCTGCAATTGCTGCTCGTGATTATAACGATATGAATAAAGAAATAGGTTCTCTAAAAGTTACTGACGAAAGTGTTGTTGTAGATAGCACGAACATGGAAATAGAAGAAGTAGTAAATAGAGTGGTAGAAATTATTAAAGAAAAAACTTCTTAAATCAGTATTAACACTAAATTGAGTAGTTAATTAAGAAGTAAAAGGAGAATATATAATGCAAAGAAAGATAATTACAGCAATATTAGGATCTCTAATGATATTAGTGTTTAGAGTTAAAAAAATTGGAGAAGAAAACATACCAAAAGAAGGTGCCGTAATAATATGTCCTAACCATGTGCATTTCTTTGATCCTCCAGCAGTAGTTCTTAGAATAAGAAGAAAGATATATCCAATTGCAAAAGAGGAACTATTAAAAAACCCAGTACTAAAATACTTAGCAAAGGTGTTTGAAGGATCTCCAGTTAAAAGAGATGGAACAGGGATAGCTGCAGTAAAAGCTGCTCTTAAAATATTGAAAGATAAAGAAGGAGCTATACTAATATATCCAGAAGGAACAAGAAACGGTCTTGCTAAAGGAAGAAAGCCAAAAGATGGTGGAGTAACTCTTGCTTTAAAAACAGGAGCTCCCATAATTCCAGTAGGAATACAAGGAAACTTTAAATTGTTTACAAAAGTTAGGCTAAATATAGGGAAACCTATATACTATACTGAAGAATATGTAGCAGGAAGAACCAATGAAGAATTAACTAAAGAGTTAATGGACGAAATAGTAAGATTAAGAGACGAAGATGTAAGAAGAAAATCTAAAAAACGAAAGGAACAACAATGAAAAACGAAAACATAAGAAATGTAGCAATAATTGCACACGTAGACCATGGAAAAACTACATTAGTAGATGCACTACTAAGACAAAGTGGAACATTTAGAGATAATGAACAAGTAGATGAGAGAGTAATGGACTCTAATGACTTAGAAAAAGAAAGAGGAATAACTATACTGGCTAAAAATACGTCGGTTGTATATGATGATATAAAAATAAACATAGTAGATACACCAGGACATGCTGATTTTGGAGGAGAAGTAGAAAGAGTTTTAAAGATGGTTGATGGAGTTCTGCTACTAGTGGATGCTTTTGAAGGGGCTATGCCTCAAACAAGAGAAGTTCTTAAAAAATCTCTGGCTTTTAACCTAAAGCCAATAGTTGTAATAAATAAAATTGATAGGCCAGGAGCAAGACCATATAAAATAGTTGATGATGTACTAGAATTATTTATAGAATTAGGAGCAAATGACGAACAATTAGATTTTCCTATTGTATATGCTTCTGCAAGAGACGGTATTGCTAAATTAAAACTAGAAGAAGAATCAGATAATCTAAGATGTATATTTGATGTAATTATAGAAAATATTCCAATGCCTGACTGTGATGCGGATGGACCGGCACAAATGTTAGTTTCTAACATAGACTATGATGAATATACAGGAAGAATAGCAGTAGGAAGAGTAGGAAGAGGAACCATAAAACAAGGAATGCAAGTAGCGGTATGCAAAGACGAAAAGGTGGAAACCGCAAAAATAGTAAAAATTCAAACATATATGGGACTTAAAAAAGTAGAAGCTACAGAAGCTAAAGCAGGAGATATTATAGAAATTTCTGGTATAGCTAATATAAATATAGGAGATACAATATGTGATGTTAATCATCCAGAAAAGATAGATTTTGTAGATATAGATGAACCTACAGTATCTATGACTTTCAGTGTAAACAATGGACCTTTTGCAGGTAAAGAAGGAGAATATATAACATCAAGACATATTAGAGATAGGCTATTTAAAGAGTTAGAAAGAAATGTAAGCTTAAGAGTAAAAGAAACATCTTCTGCAGATTCTTTTGAAGTATCGGGAAGAGGAGAGTTGCATTTATCGGTATTAATTGAAACAATGAGAAGAGAAGGGTTTGAGATTTTAGTATCAAGGCCAAAAGTTATATTCAAAGAAGAAAATGGCAAAAAATTAGAGCCAGTGGAAGTGCTAGTAGTAAATGTTCCTGAAGAAAGTGTTCGGAACAGTTATAGAGAAACTAGGTAGAAGAAAAGCTGAAATGACAGATATGTTTGCAGAAGATGGAAGAACTACTATTGAATTCAAAATCCCTGCAAGGGGAATTATAGGGTACAGAAGTGAGTTCATGACAGATACAAGAGGAAATGGAACAATGAATCACATATTCCAAGGATATGAAGAATATAAAGGAGATATTCCAGGAAGAAATAGAGGAATCATAGCAGCATTTGAAAAAGGAACATCAACAACATATGGACTATATAGTGGTCAAGAAAGAGGAGAGCTATTTATAGGGCCAGGAGTAGATGTTTATGAAGGCATGATAGTAGGTCTAAATTCAAGAGCAGAAGATATGTCTTTAAATGTGTGTAAAGAAAAGCAATTAACTAATGTAAGAGCATCTGGTTCTGATGACGCACTAAGATTAGTTCCGCCAGTAGAATTCAGTTTAGAAAAAGCAATTGAATTTATTGCAGATGATGAATTAGTTGAAATTACACCTAAGAATATCAGACTAAGAAAGAAGACTTTAGATACAAGAACAAGAGAGCGTGAGGCAAAAAAGGGTAACGCATGATAAAAGGGGAGCAGTAGCTCCCCAGTCTGGTTACATTGTTTCCATCACTTGTGATACCGTACTTTTGCAGATGGATCATGACACTTGAATGACGTGATCTTCTTTCTGCGTAACTTTTTAAGTTCTATAGCGACCCAGTATTGTCTATTGGGATTAGTGGGTGTGGTTTTTGCAAAAACGTGTTTTTGTTTAGGCTTTTTCTTCTCAGTACGTCCTCGATTATGATGCCGGGCATGTTTACGGTTTTTTGCCATTTACTATAACCTCCAAAATTATATGCTTTTTAGCATGTGATACTAGTACAGTATATCACAAATTAACATAAATTAGCAACTATATTGAATGAAAAGAAAAGGTAAGTGAATAGATATTGAAACAAGAGATATTAGAAATTAAAGAAAAAGCATTAAAAAATCATGTCCCAATAATAATGGATGATACATTAGAAGCAATTAGAGATGTTTTGCTTAAGAATAATCCTAAAAGAATATTAGAAATAGGTACGGCAACCGGCTATTCTGCACTGTGTTTTTTTGATATATTAGTATCTGATGGAGTAGATGATGTTAATTCATCTGATATCCAAATTGATACAATAGAACTTAATGAAGAAAGAGCGACAGAAGCAAAAGAGAATATTCAAAGAGTGGGACTAGAGAATAATATAAGAGTAATTGTTGGAGATGCTGTAGAAGTACTATCAACAGTAAATGAAAAATATGATATTGTATTTATAGATGCATCAAAAGGAAAGTATCCTGTATTTTTGGAACATGCAGTACGTTTAAGCAAGAAAGGGAGTATAATTATAGCAGACAACGTTCTATATAAAGGATATGTAATGAGTGACTACAATTTGCATAAACAAAGAACAGCAGTTAGAAATTTACGAGAATTTATTAAAGAAGCGACAACTAACGATATACTTGAAACAGAAATATTGGAAGTAGGAGACGGATTAACAATAACTAAGGTGAAGTAGAAAAAGATGCTGATTTAGAAGAGAATGAAGGAGAATCTATGAGTAAGAAAATTGATTTAAAAAAAATCATCATGTTAATGGCAATAAAAACAGTAGTAACGGCGATTGTAACAGTAGGAATATTTGCATATTATACTTTTTTTGAAGCGCCTGAGACAGAAATATATGAACCAATAGTACTAGCGGATAATATTCGAACTCACAGTGTTGATGTAGTTGAAGCAGATCTATTAAACGGAGATTGGGATCAAACTGGGTTTCCTGTTAAGCTATGGGATGGACTGATGAGGATAGTTGGACAGCCAATATTGACAGAAGAACAAGCAATAAATGTTGCGATTTCTATATTAGAGAGCTTACAAGAAGGAAATGTATTTTATTCTGAATTTGAATTAATGTTAATTAGATACGACGCATATGCGGACCGTTGGAATTTTATATATTGGGAACCACATCTTTTAGGAAGTGATTTTTCTGTTCTGATGGATGGAGAAACAGGCGAGATAATAGAAATGTGGGTACAGTAGAAGCAAATAGAAATAGTTTAATTAAGTTAGGTGTATAAAGAAATATTGTGAAAGAGAGGAATAGAGATTATGGCAATACTAGTCACAGGAGGAGCTGGGTATATAGGGAGTCATACGGTTGTAGAGCTACTAGAAATTGGAAAACAGATTATTATTTTAGATAATCTTTCAAATAGTGATAAATCAGTACTAGAAAGGATATCAAAGATAACGGGAAGAGAATGCGATTTTTATGAAGCGGATACCAGAAATGAACAAGAAATAGAATATATTTTCAACTCACATAGGATTGATTCAGTAATTCACTTTGCTGGATTAAAAGCAGTAGGAGAATCGGTAGAAAAACCGATGGAATACTATGATAACAATGTAGTGCGGAACGGTTAAACTGTTACAATGCATGGACAAGTACGGGTGCAAGAAAATTGTTTTTAGTTCTACTGCTACAGTATACGGAGAACAAGAGATTCCGTTCAAGGAAACTCAACCAGCAGGAGCGGAACATACTACAAACCCATATGCGACGTCAAAAGCTATAATAGAAAAAATATTACAAGATAAAGCTATTTCTGACAAAGAGTTTAGGTGTTCAATTCTTAGATACTTTAATCCAATAGGTGCGCATTCAAGTGGTCTAATTGGAGAAAATCCAAATGGAATACCTAACAACTTGATGCCATACATAGGGAAAGTAGCAATGAAGGAATTGAAAGAACTAAGTGTTTTTGGAAACGATTATCCTACGAGAGACGGAACAGGAGTAAGAGATTATATTCATGTTGTAGACTTAGCTGAAGCTCATTTAAAAGCATTGGAATATATAGAAGAGAAATCAGGATGTCATATACACAATATAGGGACGGGGAATGGCTACTCAGTTTTAGAAATGGTAGGAGCATTCGAAAAGGAAAGCGGATTGGAAGTACCATATAAAATTGCACCAAGAAGAGCTGGCGATATAGCAGAATATTATGCAGACCCTACTAAGGCGAAGAAAGAACTAGGATGGGAAGCGAGCAAGAATTTATCTGATATGTGTAAAGATACTGCTAAATTTTTGCAGATGAACAAATAGAAAGTCTTTAAACTTGATAATATAAGATTTCTTATATATAATGTATAAATAGAATAATGAAAAGGTAAAAGCCTTCTCGCAGTGGAGAAGGCCGAGGTGTTACTCTAAGTTGCTAAATGTTGTGGTTTAACCTGCTGGCAAAGATTTTCAAAACAATTTCTTTGATAAGACGTTCGGAAAGTTGCTTTAAATATAATGAAAGCTTTACCTAAAGGCCATTTTCCAAACGATTTTGTAGCCTTGTTAAGTTTTGCGTAGTCCTGCATATACCCTAAGCGGGCCACGAGTCCTAATGTTGACGACGGATACTCGACAAAAAAAGAACTGTATTCCCCGACGAGATATTCTTTGGTCTCCAACCGGAATGACCTTTTGGCCCTGCGGTTGTCGAAGAAAAAACGGTATACGATGCCTTCGTTAGGCAAGGTGTTTATCCGCTGGTGTCTGGTGGCGTACTTATTAGCAATGGTAAGCAGGCCAGGTAGCTTATCCTCATCTGGAACAATAATGTCCTTGAAGTAAGCTTTTGCTGAGTTGACTTTTACTTGCATGCGAGCAACACTCCTTAAAAAATTAGTACAGCAAATTTCGCTGCCATATAGTAATTATAACATAATTTACATAAAAGCTCAAATTAGAAGGGAATAAAGAAATGTTAAAAAAACCAGAATTATTAGCACCTGCAGGTTCATTTGAAAAAGCAAAAACTGCATTTATGTATGGTGCAGACGCAGTATATATGGGGACATCTAAATTATCTCTCAGGACAAGAACTGGAGTAGAAACCCCAGAACTAGTTAAAACAATAGAATATGCACATAAAATAGGCAAAAAAGTATATGTTGCACTTAATACATATGCTAGAGATAATATGTACGAAGAAATAAAGAAACAAGCTCAGATTTTGAATGAGATAAAGGCAGATGGAGTTATTGTATCAGATGGTGGAGTAGTGGAAGCGATAAAAGAAACCGCTCCTAATTTAGAAATACATATAAGTACGCAAGCGAATACTGTAAGCTATCATTCATGTAAGTTTTGGTATAATAATGGAGCTAAAAGAGTGATTTTAGCAAGAGAATTAAACAAAGAAGAAATAAAAGAAATAATGGAAAATAAGCCAGAAGATCTAGAGATAGAAATGTTTATACATGGTGCTGTATGCTATGGATATTCAGGAAGATGTCATTTAAGTGATTTCTTATCAAATAGAATGGCAAACCTAGGAGATTGTTCACAGAGTTGTAGATGGGCATATAACATGTATATAGAGGAAAAGAATAATCCAGGAAATATGATGCCAATAGAAGAAGATTCAAATGGTACATACATACTATCTTCAAAAGATTTATGCTTAATAAAAGAACTGCCGGAAATAATAGAAATGGGAACCCAAAGCCTAAAGATAGAGGGAAGGTTAAAAACGGAATACTATTTAGCCACTATTATAAATACATATAGGACAGCTATTGATAAATGCTTAAGTGATCCTAAAGAATATAATTCTGATGAATATCTAAAAGAACTTGAAAAAACAAAAACCAGAGGACTTACAACTTTTTATTTTAACGACAAGAACAATACAGACTTTCAAGAATATGAAGGTAAGCAATATAGCGAATATGGTGAGTTCGGCGGAAAGATAATACATAAAGATAAAGAGCTAGGAAAAGATGCGTATGTAGTAGAAATCAGAAACAAATTATCATTAGGAGATACGTTAGAATTGATAATACCAGGAGAATTAGAACCATTTATTTTTATCATTGAGAAGCTGTGGGACATAGAAACAAATGAAGATATTACACATGTTAATCCGGGTAGAGAAGGCCAGAAAGTAAAAATGCATATACCTGTAGAATGTGAAGAAGGATGGATATTAAGGAGGAGAAAAACATGAAAAAAGTAACTATTATAATTCCTGCGTATAATGAGGAAGAATCGTTACACTTTTTATACGAAAGATTGGAAAAGCTAATGAATAAATTATCTTCTAGGTATACATTTGAAGTTCTGTTAGTAAATGATGGAAGTGCAGATAAAACACATGAAATATTAGTAGAATTGAGAAAAAAAGATGAGCGTATAAACTATGTTGATCTTTCTAGAAATTTTGGACAAGAAATAGCAATGTTGGCAGGTTTAGACTATGCTACTGGAGACTGTGTTATATTTATGGATGCAGACCTTCAAGATCCGCCAGAATTGATTCCAGAATTACTTAAGTACTGGAAAGAAGGATATGATGATGTTTATGCAAGAAGGACTAGCAGGAAGGGTGAAACTTTCATGAAAAAGTTTACTTCTAAATTATATTATAGAGTCCTTCAATCTGTAACAACAGTTTCCATACAAAAAGATACTGGTAATTTTAGATTGTTAGACAAAAGGTGTGTCAATGCTCTTAAGCAATTAAGAGAATCTCAAAGGTGTTCAAAGAGCATGTTTAGTTGGATAGGATATAAGAAAAAAGAGGTTCCATATGAAAGAGATCCTCGTGTTGCAGGAGAAACTAAATGGAAATATAGAAAAATGATAGATATGGCTATAAGTGGAATAACATCATTTACAACATCTCCGCTTCGAATATCCACATATTTAGCTATACCCACTTTCATAACTTTATTTGCATATTTCGCATATGTAATAGTGAAGAGTGTTTATACAAGTACAGCAATACAAGCTGTTCAAGCTATAATATTGCTACAACTATTTTTCTCAGGAACTATAATACTATTATTTGGAATTATAGGAGAATATTTAGGCAGAATATTTTACGAGACTAAAAATAGACCATTATACTTTGTAAACGAGTATAATGGGGAGAAAGAAACAAACGAATAAATTGTTGTATAAGTAAATTAAATGTAATATAGTATAAAATACATAAATTAAAATATTAGGAGGAATATGTTTATGACAAGAAAAATTAAGGTAGTTTTTTTAATAATAATGTTATTGGTAGGTACAGTAATGTTAGTTGGATGTGGAAGAGATGAAGAACCTTTAAGAAATGAAGATGAGGAAAATGACACTATAGTAGAAATAACCGACGGGACATTATTTGTTGGAAGCGAGATAATAATAGAAATAAACTTCAGAAACGGAGAAATGGAATCAATGCTTGCTATACTTCAAGGATATGATGAAGAAGAAGCAAGAGAAATGATAGAAAGATTAAACGAGCAATATGATACTAGGTCAATCAGACAGAATGGAAGCAGGGTAATTATTGATATGAATGCTGAAGAAGCTAGAATCTTTGGTGGTCTTGGAAATGCAATTACAAGAGAAGAGGTGTTGGAAGAACTACGAGGACATCCGTGGACTATGTATAGAGAAATAGGAACAGGTAGTGATGATGCAATTGTCTTGTCTGAACCTCTATTATTAGAAATAACATTTCAAAATGGTATAATAGCTGAGATTATATATACAGAAGTTATATTTGATATCGATTATATAAGAGAGATATATGAAATGATCAAAGAAGAGGCTCCTATAGGAACTGTGGTTGAGCTTGATGGTGATAGGATTACAGTGACTATGAGCGTTCAGAATTTTAATGAACTTATAGGAGAAGACGAAGGAATTGTGTTCAGGGAAGATGCAAGAAGTTCTGAGGTCATAGAACTACTAGAAAGCATAGGGTTTGCTGTGCTAAGATAATAGAATAGATTGAATATAAAAAGAGATGTAAGAAATTACGGATAAACTCTGCCACTAAAGGGTTGTCCGTTTTTCTTGTAATTATCTTTTAAAGCTAGCATTTGTATGGTAGAATAGATAAAAATATCTTTGTTGATGAGAGGAGTGAATGACGGAATTATGGAAGAAAATAATTTAACAAGCCCAGAGATTGAAGATGTTATAGAAGAAACTATGGAAAATTCATTGAGGCCAAAGGTTTTGGATGAGTATATTGGACAAGTAAAGGTTAAAGATAATATGAAGATATACATAGAAGCTGCAAAAAAGAGAGAAGAGCCACTGGATCATGTTTTGCTATATGGACCTCCAGGGCTTGGAAAAACAACATTGTCTACCATCATATCAAATGAAATGAGTGCTAATATAAAAGTTACATCAGGGCCTGCTATAGAAAAACCAGGAGATTTAGCGGCGATTCTTACAAACCTATCAGAGAACGATGTTTTATTTATAGATGAAATACATAGGTTGAATAGGAGTGTTGAAGAGATACTATATCCAGCCTTAGAAGATTTTAGTCTAGATATAATAATAGGTAAAGGGCCAAGTGCTAGATCAATAAGGCTAGACTTACCAAAGTTCACGCTCATAGGGGCTACAACTAAGGCAGGAAGCCTTACGACCCCACTTCGTGATAGATTTGGAATAGTACATAGATTAGAATTATATGAAACAAGTGAACTAGATACAATAATAACAAGATCTAGCGGCATATTAGGAGTATCGATAGATAAAGCAAGCAGCTCAGAAATTGCAAGGCGTTCAAGAGGAACGCCAAGAATTGCAAATAGACTATTAAAGAGAGTATGTGACTATGCACTTGTATTAGGTAATGGTAATATTACACTAGATATAACTAAAACTGCACTATGCAAATTAGAAATAGATGATCTAGGATTGGACAGCATTGACAGAAAAATATTAGAGACGATAATAAATAAATACTCTGGAGGGCCTGTTGGGCTAGAAACAATTGCAGCTACAATAGGAGAAGAGACTGAAACAATAGAAGATGTATACGAACCGTATTTAATACAACTTGGATTCTTAGGAAGAACCCTGAGAGGAAGAACAGCACTCCCGGATGCTTATTCTCATTTGGGCTTAGAATATTCTGAAAAATAATGCAAAGGAGAATTTTGATGGATGTATTACTTCACACATGCTGTGCACCATGCAGCATCCACTGTGTTGACAAATTAGAAGAATTAAATAATACACCTACATTATATTGGTACAACCCGAATATTCATCCATATATTGAATATGAAAATAGAAAAAAAGCTTTAGAGGAGTATTCAAAATTAATGGGGATAACGTCTATATTTGATGGAGATTATGGATTAAGAGAATTTACTAAAAATGTAATAAGCAATCTAGATAATAGATGTGAAGATTATTGTTATAGAAGTAGGCTCGAGAAAACAGCCAAGTACGCGAGTGAAAACGGATATTCAGCTTTCGGAACAACTTTGTTAATAAGTCCGTATCAAAAACATGATATAATCAAATCAATCTGTGAAGAGATGGCAGAAAAATATAATATTAATTTTATATATGTAGATTTTAGAAAAGGTTTCAGAGAGGGACAGGCATCGGCAAAAGAATTGGGATTATACATGCAGAAGTATTGTGGATGTATTTTTTCAGAAGAAGAAAGAGGTAAAAAGTCTTGAAAAAATTATCAGAAAAAACGTGGAATTTTATAGATGAGCATAAAGTAACAATATTTCTTTTTATATTAATTATATTGTCCGGACTACTGAGATTTTCTTTTTTCGGGATAGAATCTGGAGATTACAGACATCATTTGTCTCATTGGTTTAATGCGCTTTCTGAAGCGCGGAGGAATTGCGGGAATAGGTCAAACTATAGGAAATTATAATAACCCATACATAACTTTAATTGCAATTCTAACATATTTGCCGTTTGATTCATTAATATCGATAAAAGTATTGTCATTGATATTTGATTATATATGCGCGTTTGCTGCAATGGCGATAGTGTATAATATATTAAAAACAAATAAAAATAGAAAATTATATGCATATCTAACATTTATAGCTGTGATTTTCTTGCCAACAGTGGTGCTGAACTCATCTGCGTGGGCGCAATCAGATGCTATATATGTGGCGTTTATGCTTATATCATTAGCATTTTTACTTGAAGAAAAATATTTCAAATCATTTATATTTCTAGGAATAGCATTTGCATTCAAGTTACAATTCATATTCATATTACCTCTTTTTGTATTGCTATATATTAGTAACCGAAAGTTTCCGATTTACTATTTTTTAATAATACCAGTAGTTAATTTTATACTTTCTTTACCAGCAATAATAGCAGGAAGGCCGTTTTTTAGTTTTATTACTATATATTTGGAACAAACATCTACTTATACTTATACTGTGAGTAGGAATTTCCCTTCCTTTTATAGCATATTTTTTGAGACACAGCACACAATGGTAATGTCACCGGGTGTACATATGTCAAGAGCTGGAATATTATTTACTTTAACAATATTTGTGATAGCAGCATTTATTGTTCTCTATAAAAAAGTTCAATTTGATAAAGAAAGAATCATTGAGTTTGCATTATGGTCAATTATGATTTCAACATTCTTTTTACCTCAGATGCATGATAGATACTTATTTGCAGGAGATATTATAAGTATAATATATTTTGCAGTAAAAAGAAAAAATCTATATATTCCATTGGCTATTAATTTTATCTCGCTATATACATATACAAATTTCTTATATGTAATTCGGACCAATACCGATGTATGCAGTTTCACTCCTATACTTTGTGGTAATTATTAAGTTTACAAAAGATATATTTGAACCGATATTCAGCGAAGAGTTAAGTAATAAGAATAATAAAAGAACAATTATTAGTTGATGGGAATAATTAGAACCAATTATTCTGACAGAGGATAAGGCAAAGGAATAAGTTTACATATATAACAGAATCATTGACTTTTCAGTGGTTCTGTTATATATTATGTGCACAAAACATAAAGGAGGGTTGCCGCTATGAAGTAAATATTTTGTAGCAAAGAAAGTGACATCAATTTTGCAACACAAAAAGTGAGAGCGAAAAATTAATTCGCAAATGAACAGGAGGAACAACTCATGCAACATGTAACAGAATTTGTAGGAGGAGTAGATTTCGGAGCCAGTCACCTAGGATTTGTTGTAACAGACGGAAAAGGCAATGTGCTTTACCGGAAGTTCGTCGATGTAGAATTTGATGACTATAGCGATGTAAAAGGTCCAGGTGGATTATCTGAAAAAGAAGCGGCCATTTTTAACACTATGATGGGGTTAATACAGGGCTATGAAGACAACAATGTTAAGAGTCGCATTACAGACCTTACAATTGGAGTTCCAGGGGTACCAATTGGCACTAACATCTTAAGTTTTGCCAATTTGCCGGGAATAAAGGACTTTGATATTGGAATACCTTTTAGGAATAATTTTACCAATATGGGTCTAAGGTCCGAAACAGCAATACATGTAATAAACGACGGTGTTGCGAATGCGTCCTTTGAAATGGTCGCTGAAGTAGGCCAGCTACAAGGCGTTGAATTTGGAGCTATTTATGGTCTGGGAAGTGGACTTGCAACTTCGCTGATCCTATATGGAAAAATTCGTCGTTCCGAGGGCGGGCATGTTATTATCAATTTCCAGGCAGACATGGAAGCAGACAAGTGCGGATGTCCATTGTACGGATGTTCTGAGGTATACAGCTCTGTGAAGACCTTAAGGCAAAGGATAAGCAGACTATTTGGCCTTAGAGTAAGCAAGAATAAGGAGACTGACCAAACAATATTTGCGGTAAAGACCTAGAGTTCGTATTGAACTCAATCTATAACCGTCAACATTCAGAACTTCTTGCACGGCAGCTTGCGAATGGCGAAAACAAAACGCCTAATATCGCAGAACTCTTTAAGCTTGAACATGCTCAGCAAATTATTGAGTGGCACCAAAGGTGGATGAATGCTATAATCGCGATTCTTATAAGTAATGTTAATTTACTTGGTATAGATTCGTTTGTCATAGCTGGGAGTGGTGGCTTTGTTTTGACTCCCGAAGATGTTGCGACAATAACGGAAAAGGTTACTGGTCAAAACAACTACTACCAAGGTACACGCCAAATTAAAGTTGTTATAACTAATAACATTAAGGAAGCAGGAGCAATTGGAGCGGCGTTGTACCCGTTTGCAAAAAAACTGGGTTACGCAGCATAAATTTTTTGAAGCAAAATTAATAAACTAAAACAACCCGAATCATGGCACCCTAATTTATTTAGGGTGCTTTCTAATTTATTGCTTACTTTGCTCTCTGTGGTTGAAGAGGTTATGTCAGCTTGTTTTTTAAAAATACAAATGATATAATTTCATAAATATATAGAAAAGGAGTGAGCCCGGGAGGATATATTACTCGGCTAAGATATAGATGAAAAAACTGTTATTAATTGATGGAAATAGCATAGTAAATAGAGCGTTTTATGGAATAATGGGGAATAAAATGCTAATGACATCTGATGGAACATATACTAACGCAGTGTATGGATTTTTAAGCATACTATTTAGAATAGTAGAGGATTTAAATCCTGAGTATTTGGCGGTAGCTTTTGATTTGAAAGGACCTACTAAGAGACATGAACTATATAAAGAATATAAAGCCACACGAAAAGGAATGCCAGATGAATTAGCAAGTCAATTACCTATATTAAAAGAAGTATTACAAGCAATGAATATCCATATTGTAGAGCAGCAAGGGTATGAAGCTGATGACATTATAGGAACGTTAGCAAAAAAAGGAGAAGAGAAAGAATTAGAAACAATTATTCTAACAGGTGATAAAGATAGTTTTCAGCTAATTAGTAATCATATAAAAGTGAGAATGCCAAGAACTAAAGCTGGAAAAACAGAAACAGAAGATTATACGACAGAGAAAATATTAGAAGAATATGGACTAACACCAACAGATTTAATTGAAGTAAAAGGATTGATGGGTGACAGTTCAGATAATATACCAGGAATACCAGGAGTAGGAGAAAAAACTGCCCTAACGCTTATTAAAGACTATAAGTCAATTGATGGAGTATATGAGAATATAGAAGAAATTAAAGGTAAGCTTAAAGAGAAGTTGGCGGAGAATAAGGAACTTGCATATTTATCAAAAGAGTTAGGAACAATTGATACAGATGTTCCTGTTAATAAAGAAATAGAAGATATTGAAGTTCAAGAGTGGGACAAAGTGCAAGTGTTAGAAATATTTAAGAATCTTAAATTTAATAGGTTTATTGATAGATTTAATCTTGAAGAGGGAATAAGCTCAGGAGAAAAAGTGAAGATAGAGGTAGAGTGCAAAAGAATCGAGACTGACGAAGAGACTAAACAAATTAAAGAGGCTATTAACAAAGATAAAAAAATCTATTATTACTTAAGCAATGAAGAAATATCAATTTTTATACCTGAAAATAATAAATCATATTGTTCGAAGAATATTTCGGATTTTAAAGAGATTTTTGAGAATAAAGACATATTGAAGTGTGGGTATAAGCAAAAAGAAGACTATATGCTACTTAAGGGGCAAGGAATTGAAGTAGACAACTTAATGTTTGATGTAGAAATAGCAGGATATATTTTAAATTCAAATATAAATAAATACCCATTAGAGTATTTATCAAACGAGTATTTGAATTTTGATATAGAAGGATATATGGCAGACATGGGAGCTGAAGAAAAGCCAGAAGCACAAATGAATTTGTTTGATGCTGTGGTGGAAGATTCTTCTGATGCAGAAATTCTTGAAAGGGATATTCTAAAACATGGTATATATGCATATGTTATAAAAGAACTTCATGAGATCCTTATAAAGAAAATGGAAGAAGAGAATGTGCTGGAACTATTTGAGAAAATAGAAATGCCTTTGTCAGAAGTATTAGCAAATATGCAACATCTTGGAATACATGTTGATAAAGAAGAACTAAAGACTTATGGAACGATTCTGAAAGAAAGACTAGATAAATTAACTGAAGAGATATATGGATTGACAGATGAAGAGTTTAATATAAATTCACCAAAACAATTAGGAGAAGTTTTGTTTGAAAAGTTGCGGATTACCTTCCGTAAAGAAAACGAAATCAGGATATTCAACAGATAGTGATGTTTTGAAAAAACTTCAAAATGAACATCCAATTGTAGAGAAAGTATTAGAGTATAGACGGGCTTGCGAAACTGTATTCTACATATGTAGAAGGCCTAATAACATGTATAGATGAAACTACTCGGAAGGATACATTCTAGTTTACACCAAACAGTAACTACAACAGGAAGAATAAGTAGTACAGAACCAAATCTGCAAAACATACCTACAAGAATAGAACTAGGAAAAAAACTGAGAAAAGCTTTCAAACCTGAAAACGGGTTTGTATATATAGATGCAGATTATTCTCAAATAGAACTTAGAATATTAGCTCATATTTCAGAAGATATAGATATGATAAAAGCATTTAATAATGATGAAGATATACATGCTCAAGCTGCTTCAAAAGTGTTTGGAATTCCATTAAATGAAGTGACAGAAGAAGAAAGATTTAAAGCGAAAGCTGTAAATTTTGGTATAGTTTATGGGATAAGTGACTATGGGCTTTCAGAGCAGATTAAAGTGCCTAAGAAGGTTGCTAAACAATATATAGAAGACTATTTAGATAAGTATAGTGGAATAAAGAATTTTATGCATGAGGTTGTAGAGACTGCGAAAAAAGATGGCTATGTTCAAACACTATACAATAGGAGAAGATATGTCCCGGAATTAAATTCTAACAACTATGTAGTAAGACAATTTGGGCATAGAGTAGCAATGAATACTCCTATACAGGGAACGGCTGCAGATATAATAAAGATAGCTATGATAAATGTTCATAGAAGACTAAAAGAAGAAAAATTGAAATCTAAATTAATTTTACAAGTTCATGACGAATTATTAATTGAGGCAGAAGAGAGTGAAAAAGAGCTTGTAAAAAACATATTGAAAAATGAAATGGAAAGTGTTATAAAGTTAAAGGTTCCTTTGAAAGCAGATTTATCTGAAGGGCATACTTGGTACGAAGCAAAGTAGATTTTTTTGCTAGCACTTACATAATTAACAAAGGAGAATGATTTGAGAGGGTTAAAAATATTTTTTGTTGCATTAGCAATATTAGCAATTACATTATTTATATTGCTTCAGGTTGTTAGAGTACAAGATTTGATATTAAGAAGATGGTTTTTTCCGATAACATTTTCAGAATATGTAGAAAGATTTTCTGAAGAATTTGATGTAGATCCGCTACTCATGTATTCCATAATTAGAGCTGAAAGCGGATTTGAGCTTAGGTCTAGGTCGGAAGTTGGAGCAGTTGGATTAATGCAAGTAATGGAAGAAACGGGAATAGAAGTTGCAGAATTACTAGAAATAGACTTGTATGATTTAGATTTGTTATATGATCCAGAAATTAATATAAGAATAGGCATAGCATATTTTAGAATGTTAATGGATATATATGATAATAACATATTATTAGCAATACTCGCATATAATGCAGGAATGGGCAACGTTAATAGATGGATAGAGGACGGAACAATTAAAGAAACAGGAGAAGACTTAGAAAATGTTCCGTTTCCAGAGACGAATATGTATATACGTAGAGTTCTTAGGAATCATAGAATGTATCAAGTCTTATACTAATATTCTGCCCTGACAACTTTCTA
Organism: Oscillospiraceae bacterium; assembly: GCA_009785865.1. Classification (GTDB taxonomy): domain Bacteria; phylum Bacillota; class Clostridia; order TANB77; family CAG-508; genus WQVL01. The sequence continues at coordinate 145,923 of WQVL01000001.1, forward strand.
TCACTATTTTGTGGAAAAATGTTGCATACGTAAAAGTTATGTGATATATAATGAATAATATAAAAATAATTTGGAGGTAAACAAATGGAAGACAATAATGGAGAAAACATGGGAAATCAAGGTGGCCCATCAGGAAACTTTATGGATAAAGTAAAACCAGTACTTGTGAAAGTAAAAGACTTAGCAATTAAATATAAAATAATAGTAATTGCTGTAGTAGCTGTAATAGTTCTTGCTATCGTAGCACTGGCTGTAATTCCAAGAAGTCCTCAAAGAGCTGTTAGAAATTACTTAAGAGCAATTGAAAATGAAAATGCAAGACAATTACTAAGAAATATGGATCTAACAGGTTCTGCAGCAGTGGGAATGTCTATAAACAGGAGAGGAAATATTGACTGGTCTTTGTTCAATGATAACCTTAGAGATGCAAGAAGAGACTCAGATATACAAGAAGCTATAGAAGAAGCAAGAGAGCAGTTACTAGATGACGGAATGGAAGACATGTCAGATCTTAGAATAGAAAACATAGAGATCAGAGATGTTAGAAGAGAAAGAGACAATAGAAACATAAACAGAGTTAGAGTTAGAGTAACTGTAGTTTATGATGGAGATAGAGAGCGTCTAGATTTTGATTTCTATACAATGAGAAGAGGATTAAACCACTTCGTAATCATGGACGATGGAGCTTCATTCAGTTTAACACCTAGAACAAATCCTTGGGATATGGATTGGGACTGGGATTGGTAATTAGAAACATAAAGATAAATACAAAAACCTGCTTAAGCAAGCAGGTTTTTTGTTGACTAAAAGATAAATTGGAACAATGATAAAATAAGAAGGATTTTCACTAACTTTGTTGAAATATAAAATAGGAGAAAAAATATATAGAATTGAGAGGAGTACAAAATGTTTAGAACAAAAAAATTATTAATAATACTGATAGCAGTATTAGTAGTAGCTATAATTGCAGCAGTAGCAGGTGGAGTGTTTTTCATTCTAAGTAGAGGAGCGAGTAGTGGTAGCGGTAGTGGCAATGCCAATAGTCCTGAAGATGTAGTTATTGGATTTATAAGAGCGCTTGAAAGAGCAGATGGAAGTCAAGCAGTAAGATACGTAGATGTTGTAGGAGAAACTGCTTTTAGGGAATCTCATAATAGTAGAGCTCAATTTGACGCTAGTTTGTTTGATGAAAATTATAGAGAAGCAAGTAGAGATATTGACAGAATTGATATAGAAGATTTTGAAGAAGAGTTCATAGACGCTATTGACGATTTAGATGTATCAGATTTTAGCGTAGAGGAGATATACATCAGAGATGTAAGAAGAGAAAGTGACAATAGCAGCATACACAGAGTTAGAGCAAGAGTAGATGTTGTGGTTAATGGAGAAGAAGAAAGATTAGACTTAGTATTCTATACTATGGAACGAGCTGGAAATCATTATATAATTGGAGGAGACGGTATTGGTGAGTTGTTCTGGGTAATACAGTTTGCTAGTTGGGATTGGGACGATGACTGGTGGAATGACGATTGGGGCTGGGACGATGACTGGTTCGATGACGACTGGGATTGGGACGATGATTGGTTCGATCTTGACGATTGGGATTGGGATGATGACTGGTTCGATCTTGATGATTGGGACTGGGACTGGTAATTAGAAATATAAAAATGCACACAAAAACCTGCTAATATTAGCAGGTTTTTGTGTTCTAAAAAAGACAAGACCTGAATATATATTAAAGTACAAGGATAACCTTGAGGGAGGTATACATATGACTATTGAAGAGAAGAGGCAAATGAATAATAGTGTTATTCAAAATTTGATTTTAGAAAACAGAGGAAAATTAAGCATGTCCGGAGTATTAGACGTTTTAAGCTTTGATGATCAGGTGGTAATAGTAGAAACTGATTTGGGATTATTAAACGTAAAAGGAGAGAACTTGAGAATAAATAAGCTTAGTCTTGATACAACAGAAGTTATTGTAGAAGGTGAAATATATAGCTTAGCATATTCAGATAAAGGGCCAGACAGAAAAAATGGTGGACTAATGGGAAAAATATTTAAATAGGGTGATGTATTTGAATAATCAAGCATACATATTTGTAATTTTCATATTATATGGTTTTTTAACAGGTCTACTGTTTGATGTTTTTAGAGTGCTAAGAAAAAGTTTTAAAACACCTGATTTTTTAACACATATACACGATATTGTTTTTTGGGTAATAGTGGGAATTACATTATTGTTTACGATTTTTAGATTTAACAATGGAGAGCTTAGAGGTTATATATTCATTGGAGTAGTACTAGGTGCTTTGTTTTATTTGTTACTATTTAGCAAAGCATTTCTTAAAGTAAGCACATCAATTATAGAAATTATAAAAACCACAGTTGGAACCTTTATTATAAGGCCTATCAAGATAGTACTAAGTCTTTTACTAAAAATCATTTTCAGACCATTTTCTTTTGTTTTCGCAAAATTTAGGAAAATATTTACAAAATTTATTTTAATTACCAATAAAACACACGAAGGGTTGAAGGCGTTGAAAATCAACCGTTTAAAAGGTTTGAGCACAAAAGAAAAACATCGAAAAAAGGGTGAATCATGAAAAAATTAAAAGAAAATTCATGGAAAAAGAAGGATTTCGCATAAATATGTTGAAATATATTAAGAGAACAAAATTATTTATATGGAGAGAAATACACAAATGATAAAAGTGTTAAAATCAAAAAAGTTTTTAAAAAAAATATTACTGTTAGCTGTAATTATATACATTACATACTTATTTATTAGTCAGCAAAGAATATTAGATTCATATAGGTTAGCAGAACGTCATTACACAGAGCAAGCTGAAGCCAAAAGTATTCACAGAGATTCTTTGGCGACAACTAGGGCTAATATCGATTCTATAGAATACATAGAGCAGATGGCAAGGGAAAAGCTGGACATGTTTCTTCCTAACGAAAGAGTCTATGTGAATGTTACAAGATAAATATTTATATATGTGAATTAAGGGTCGGCATCATGTCGTCCCACTTTATTAGCAAAAAACCGATTCATATATTATTTCTATCAATTTAAATCTTTAGGTATTCACGTTTATCATTAATATTAATGTAAAAAGCGACACTAAGTCGTATTTAAGGGGGCATAAAAATGGACTTCGATAAACTTTCACTTGTAGAATTAAAAGAGTATGCAAAAGAAAAAGGGATCAAAAATATCTCTAAAATCAAGAAGGAAAATCTAATAATTGCTTTAAAAGAACTAGAAAAAGAGAGCGTGGTGTCTAAAGGAAAATCTAATAAAGATGAAGGACACAAACCTGTTTCGAAAGGAACAGAGAGTGACAATGGAGAAGGGTATAAGCTTACGACAGAAGGAGATGAGATGGCAGAAGGTATACTAGAAGTATTACCTGATGGTTATGGGTTTCTTAGAGGGGACAACTATCTACCTACGCCTAAAGATGTGTATGTTTCTCCTGTACAAATAAAAAGATTTAGACTGGATACTGGTGATATAGTAAAAGGTATTATAAGAACACCTAAGGAGGGAGAAAAATTCCCTGCATTAATATTTGTAGGAGAAGTTAATGGTCAACATCCTGAAAATGCAATGAAGAGAAAAAGATTTGATGATTTGACCCCTATATATCCTGACAAAAGGCTTAGGTTAGAAACAAAGCCTACAGAATACACCATGAGGTTAATGGACTTATTATCTCCAATAGGAAAAGGGCAGAGGGGAATGATAGTAGCTCCTCCTAAAGCAGGTAAAACTACTATATTAAAGAAATTAGCTAATAGTATAACAGATAATAATCCTGAAGTAGAACTTATAGTTTTACTCATAGATGAAAGACCGGAAGAGGTTACAGATATGAAAAGATCTATAAAAGGACATGTTATCTACTCTACATTTGATGAAATGCCAGAGCATCACGTAAAAGTAGCGGAGATGGTATTAGAAAGAGCTAAAAGACTTACAGAGCAAAAGAAAGATGTTGTTATACTACTAGATAGCATAACAAGACTTGCAAGAGCATATAACTTAGTTATACCTTCATCTGGAAGAACGTTATCTGGAGGACTAGATCCAAGTTCGCTACATAAACCAAAAAGATTTTTTGGAGCTGCAAGAAACACAGAAGACGCTGGAAGTTTAACAATACTTGCAACTGGACTGGTTGAAACAGGTAGCAGAATGGACGATGTTATATTCGAAGAATTTAAAGGAACTGGAAACATGGAAGTACATTTAGATAGAAAGCTTTCTGAAAAACGTATTTTTCCAGCAATTGATATTAATAAATCTGGAACAAGAAAAGAAGATTTACTATTATCAAAAGAAGAATTAAAAGCAATATTCTCACTAAGAAGGACAATGTCTAATATGAATACAGTTGAAATGACAGAAAAGTTAATGGAACAAATGACATCAACAAAATCAAATCAAGAATTCATAGAAAGAATGGAACTTATTTTCAAGAAGTCATAAGCTAAAACACCCTACGAGGTCTTCGTTTCTGAAGGCCTCGTAGGGTGTTTTTATTTAATTGAGAAAGTAAAAACGAACAAATAGCACAGTTGACATAAATTGACAATTTCTGTGTTTTGTGTTATAATTATTACATAGTTTTATACTATAAGAAACAGATTTCCTGGTCACTATAGCAGAAATGCTGTATAGCACAAGGACTCAAAACATCACCTATTCTAAAGGAGGAAATCGACATGGGAAAAATCTGCAACTATCTGACACCACACAATCGGAGCGTCAAAAGGCATGTTAGAGTGCTAACAGACAGCGAAGGTTGGAAATTCAAAGTTTTTTTTACACTTCTTAAAAACACAGGTGCTAAACTACCTGCCGTTTTAGAGGGTTTTTGCGATGATGGGCGAACCTTCAGATGTAGAACTGCCGATAATAAAATACTTGAAATTCTTTTGAGTTTCAAGGGAACAGACAATTTTTCGGGGTTCCATATAACTGAAGCTGTGCCTGAAGGTAGTGAAACCAACTACTATGACGTACTTAGTAAAGACGGTATGCCGCTTGCATACCATTCCACCAGAACTCTCAAAGGAAACGGAAAAATGTTAAACAGACTTTACAGTAACATTTTTTGTGTAAGAGAATTGACAATCGGTGGCTTTACCTTATGCGTTGAACTTCAGGACTTCTATCTTGGAAAAGATGCGAAGTACGTACTAAGAAATCTTTTTGAGATTGATGCCTATTTATTTGGGTTGAATCTCCCTGTTTCCGCTAAAGAAGTGTATGAAAATGTAGTGATGATGCTGAAGCTCAGTGAAGAAGAGTTAAGAACTTTTTCGAAACTTAGTGTATCTTATTATGAAGGTACAGGAAATGCTAAGGTAGTGTTAGATGAAGTATGCTTTGAGTATGGTATCGAGAAGATTCCCAATTGCTGAGGGATCTATTGAATCTTTATGCAATGATAAACAGTTCCGCTTTTCCCAAAAGGGTTAGTGGAACTGTTTATTTTAATATAGCTATTACTATTTTGGACGACGGTTTCTCTTTTTTATGTATATCTTACAAAATTTAACTATTTTCTTGATTTTTTGCATAAATTATCTTATAATAGATGAGTGAAATTATGTAAATCGACAAGGAGTAATATGGGAATCGCAAAATATGTATGTACAAAGAGATTTCGTTTTGGCACTGAGTCTCATGCCAGGGATCTTCATTCTAGATTATTAGATAAGGACGAAGATCTTTTATTTGCAATTGAACAATTCTATGTGCTCTTGGATGCTTTTATGCAGTCTAAGTCTTTAGAGTACAAATCATATGGTACTTTGCAATCAAAAAATGGTTTTCAGCAAGGATTGAACCGGAACTATTGAAATGACCATTGACAATGTCAAGCAAAGAGTACCATATTATTTAGATATGGTTAGACTTAGATTCATGATTGGTGATTCGAACACAGGGTATGACTCTATGAAAGAGCTTGAAAGTGCAAGAGAATTGTTGAAAGCACATCGATTTCCACTTGAACTGTCTAAGCAAGTTAGCTATATTACTAATAATATAGATCAAGTAATTAAATCTAAAGGTGCAAAAGAAGGAGATTATACTAAATATGAATGGAAATACTTTTATGAATTTGAAAAAGATCGCATTCATACTTTCTATAATCCTGATGTTTTACTAACATCAAGAGTAAATGCAAATATTCAAGCTATTAGAAACTTAGTAAAAGGAAATCCTGGATTTGAAATGGATCCTACTATTGATGCTACAATCAAACACCTGGAAAATGCAAAGCATGCGACTCCTTATGGTTATTCTACATTACTTCGTGAGCAGATAGTAGAACATTTTTCTGATCTTCCTATCCCGATAAGTACGGGAGTTGTTAAAAATAACGGTTTTGCAGAAGAAAGAATAACATTTTTAATAGGCGAAGAGCAAATTCCAATAGAGGTTCAACTTCGCGACTTTATTAACAATGATATTGCAACAAAAGGTCCGGCCGCTATAATTACTAAACCGCCTCTAAAAGAATTTCCAATAACCCGCTCTTCAGGGAGAGGGGAGAAGATACAGTGCCTGAGGGAGAATTTTACGCAAGCATATATTGATAAAATTGTTGGTGATACAAAAAGGTTTTTTCGTCTACATAAAAATAACGGACAGGTTTTGTGGAGGAATCTTAACGATTGTGTAGAGCTTCAACATCAATTTGGCACAAAAAATTCCAAACTTTCTGCGCACCAAGAACAGTTCCATAGAATTGGTTTATCTTTTTTAGATATACACGAGAGATTTACTCAAAGTGCTCAAAAAAATACAAAAGGCATGAATGAAGACATAAAGCCATATATGGATGCGGTAAAAAAAATTAAAAAGGTAAGAAGTGATTTGTATGCAACAGCCAATGTTCAAGATGAGCAAGATGTTGGCTTGGAATATTTTATCCCCAAATCGTTGATCGACGCTGTGAATTATCAGTATATGTTTAATCACAAAAAGCAGGGGGGTAATGAAAGAAAGAATGGTAGTTCTGCTCATAGTCACCCTGAAAGAGTGGCTAGGCTAGCTATTCAGCAAGGTTATACGAGTCCTTTGATTGTAGCAGTATGCCATGGTCATGATTTATTTGAAGATACTAAAATTACACAAGAAGAGCTAAAAGCTTTATATGAGCAATGCGGAAATGCTCATATTGCAGAACATGCAGAAGAAATAGTTGAAGCGATCGGGCTATTAACTAAACCTGAACTAAGGCTAAAAAAAGTAGCAGAAGGAAAAAGTTTTATAGGAAAATCTACAGTAGCACGTAAGTTGGCTAGGGGATATGTGGATAAACGTATGAATAAGCATTATGCAGAAATAAATGATAATGAAATTGCAAGAATTGTAAAAATTCTTGATAGAGTATGCAATATATCTGAACCTAAATTTGAGAATCCAAAAGCAGAAGAAAAACATTTAGAAAAATATTTTGCTGAGTCACATCATATTGAGAATTTAGCAGATGGAACAAGTCTAGAGAAGTTGGTTAGAGAAACGACGGAAAAAGCAAAAAACAGAATAAGAACAAGATGATAAAGCAGAGGACTTGAAAAATAAACATTGACAATGAAGAAAGAATAGTGTATTATTTTATCAGATACAACATTGCGCAAAATGAAAGTTTTGCGCAGATGAAGATAGGAAGAAACCGGAAATCACAAGTTTCATGCAAATGGCTATATATAGCCTGTTTCAGCCGTTTTTGCAGACATGATAGTATATTACTTTCTTCTGAAAACAGCTTAGAATCGATCCTCGTGCGTCGTTTTTTTGCCTTCTTCTGGACTTTTCTACTTGTTAGATATATTATAGTTTTACCTATATTTATAAGAAGAATTTAGTCTATAATTAGCAAAATAATTAATAATGTTTAGCTAACTACTTTTCAAATTAACTTAGAATTAAATTTGGACTTGTAATTAAATTTTATAAATTATTAATAATAAATTTCTTATAACTTTGAATTGAAATATAGTTTTTTAAAAATAAAAATTATAAAATTTTAGAAAATGATTATAGAGAAAATTTTATATAATATTTAAAATAGAGAAAAATATAAAAGTGCAAAATGACAACCCCCTACTCCCTGGTTCAAAAAAAATTTTTTTATGTGATGAATGAAAAAAATATGAATTACTATATATTTGATGATATAAGGAGGAATTTTAGCTTATGATTGACAGAGATGCGAATCCAGACTACTTAAACGCTTTCCTAGACTATAATATAACGATTTTGAATAAGTCCCCTGCTACTACTCGCGAATATAACTATGATTTAGTTACGTTCTTGAAGTATATGAAGAAGCACTTCAAATTGACTGAGGAAGACGATTTTAAGGCTATTGTTATAAAAGATATAGATATATCTGTAATTAAGAAAATTGCCTTAGAAGACATTCACAGCTATATTTCATATATGGCCACAACTTTAAGAAGTAAACCTGCTACACGCGCTAGAAAGATTTCTAGTATTAGGGTATTTTTTAATTATTTATCTCAAAAGGTTAAGCTAATAGATGTAAATCCGGCTCAAAACCTTGAAACACCTAAACTTCGGGAAGCGTATGCCGAAATATTTAACTCTTGATGAAAGCAGGTCGCTTTTAGATGTTGCTGGAGATGAAGATAATAGAAATAATATAAGAGATTTAGCGATTATCACATTGTTTTTAAATTGTGGTGTTCGTTTATCTGAATTAGTTAATATAAATATTAAGGATATAAAGTTCAGTGAGCAAAAGCTTAATGTTATAGGAAAAGGTAATAAGGAAAGAACTATTTACCTTAATAATGCTTGCGTAAAGACTTTGAATGAGTATTTAAACGTAAGACCCAAAGAAGGTATCAAATATGATTCTGTAGATGCTTTATTCTTAAGTGAAAGACGTGAACGTATTAGTAATAGAACCGTTCAAGTTATAGTAAAAAGAGAATTGCAGAAGGCTGGTTTAGACACTAATAAATACTCTGTGCACAAATTGAGACATACTGCAGCAACTTTAATGTATCAATATGGTAATGTAGATATAAGAGCTTTACAAGAGCTTTTAGGACATGAAAGCATATCAACAACAGAAATATATACTCATGTAGATAGTACTCAGATTAGAAATGCAGTAGAAAGTAATCCTCTGGCGAATTTATAACCCCCTTCTTCCAAACATGTCAAAATTCGACATGTTTTTTAATGTGTTACATATATACTGAGTTTGCTTAGTTAATTTATTTATCTCGTTTTTTACAGGAGGACTACGAGGGCAGCTAAGTACAAAAAATGAGATTGGGGTGATAATTAGGTTGTCTAAAGAATGACAATGATTTAATTGTCGAAAGTCACATTCGCGAAGAGAAAGGAAAAAGCACATATGATCAATATCATTACAATTGTAATCCTGTTAAATATACTCTCTTTTGTATTGAGCGCGTTACGGGCAATTATTCTTGGCAAGGTCAGTCAATGGATTTCAATGGCTATCCAGATAGTGTATATTGCGTTATTCTCGCTCACAGGAAACCATCAGGCAACTATCATAGTTGCAATTAGCTTGGTTTTACTAATATACCGCATGATCCTAGAAAAGCCTGAACATAGTACAAAACTTGTATTAGGCATTTTCACCATACTGTATTTGGTGGCAGGAGGCATCCCTATGCTGTTAGGAAGTAGTTTATGGGGAATTGTCTTAATAATTGGTAACTGGCTTTTCCTGCTCAACGTTCACCTGAGCGTTAGGCGGGAATTTCTGTCCAAGATTAGTCTTGGAGGATTTTCTCTGGGGTGGGTGATTTTCAATTTTATTATAACTCATCAGCCAGGACCACTGCTTAGCGCAATTTTAAGTATGATACTTGCATTCGTTGCTGCAGTACGTGAAAAAAAGCAGACATCTAAGAACACTAATTAATGGCGCGTATTTCTGGAATCCCGCCAACACTCCTGTAAAAAAGCCTCAAACTGAGGCTTTTTGCTATATTATTGAAAAATATCTATCTACTTAATAGCAACTTTCTGCATTTACATTGTTGGAATTTGTAATGATTGATTAACACTTAGTGTTTTTGAACTCAAATCATTAACAGTAACCAGGTCATTAACAATATATCTAACATCTTTACCTTGATAATAATTATTTGAAATTCTAAGTTCTGAAGCTATACACCAAAGAGTTTCTCCTTGCATAACATATATTGTTTTATACTCTACTTCACTATGTGATAAACTTGGACTAATTAAAAATAAAGAAAACACTCCAATGATCACCAATACTATTAATACACTTCTTATAAACTTTTTTACATCTACTCTTATCATTTTTCATTCCTCCTAAATTTACGAACATTCATTTGTTAAATTCATTATAGGCGAACAAAAGTTCTTTGTCAATAGTTTTTTGCAAAAAGTTTTAAAAAATGATATAATGTTGTTAAAATAAGCCTAGAGAGGATTGTTGCAAATGTTGAAAAGATGGCTAAGTAACATTGTGGATACGCTGGTCGAGGAAATTTCGTGGCTGGGTATATTCGCTCTCCTTTTCATAGTTTCGATTTATTTGAATTACTTCAAAAGATGTCGGTACTAAAGGAAAGGAGCTTTGCAAAACAAAACGAGGGGTTAACCTACCCCTCGTTTTGTTTGTTCTATATTATGTTTTTTTAAAAAACTTCTCTAATTCTGACATTTCAATCAATTTAAAATATACTTTTTTTCCTTTTCTAAGTATTGCATGTCCTTCTGTAAAATCTTTATCGCTTAGCATATAATTCATGTCATCTATTTTCTCATCATTTAGACTAATTCCACCTTGAGTTATTAAAGTCCTAGCTTGACCTTTTGAAGGTGCAATTCCTACCTTAACAATAGCATCTAATATAGAAATATCTTTGGTGTCTAATTCTACTGTTGGCATATTATCTAAATTGCTACCAGCACCAAAAAGTGCTTCTGAAGCTTCTGAAGCTTTTAAAGCTTCTTCTTCCCCATGTATTAACTTTGTTATTTCAAATGCTGCTATTTTTTTAGCTTCATTAATTTCTTGATCTTCTAGACTACTCAATCTATCTATTTCTTCCATTGGCAAGAATGTAAGAAGAGATAGAACATTTCTAACATCATCATCAGCTATGTTTCTCCAGTATTGATAGAAATCATATGGAGATGTTTTAGCAGGATCTAACCATAAAGCACCCTTTTCAGTTTTGCCCATTTTAACTCCTTCTTTTGTAGTAAGAAGTTTAAATGTTAATCCGAAAGAATCAGAATGTCCTACTTTCCTTATTAAATCAACACCACCTATTATATTAGACCATTGATCATTTCCGCCAAGTTGTAACTTACAACCATACTTTTCATGCAAATGTAAGAAATCATATGATTGAAGAAGCATGTATCCTAATTCAAAAAATGTTAAACCTGTATCCATTCTTTTTTTATAGCACTCTGCAGCAAGCATTCTATTAACAGAAAATAGTGATCCTATTTGTTGCATAAATTCAATAAAATTAAGGTCTAATAGCCAATCTGCGTTATTTACAGTAATAGCTGCATTATCACCTTCAAAGCTTACGAATCTTGATAGCTGCTCCTTGAATTTTTCTACATTACTATCAATTATTTCGCGAGTCATAACTTGTCTCATATCTGTTTTTCCAGAAGGATCGCCTATACAAACTGTTCCTCCACCTATTAGAATAATTGGTTTATGCCCTGCTTTTTGCATATGAGACATAACCATAGATGAAACAAAATGACCAATATGAAGACTATCTGCTGTTGGGTCAAACCCTATATAGAAAGGAACGCTTCCCTTTGAAAGTAATTCCCTCAATTCATTTTCATGAGTTATTTGTTCAATGTATCCTCTTTCATTTAATATATCAAAAATATGTGACATATCTAATCATCTCCTTTGTTATTGTTTTATATTATACCAACATATGCATAGTTGTACAAGATAAATAAGTTATATTTTCATATTGATTTTCAACTATTTTTATGTTAACATTGTATTAACACATTAACCTAAGAAAGGGTGCTTAAGATGACGAGCAAGAAACAAAAAGCAGTTAAAAGGGAAGCTGGGAGGCAAAAACCCTCAAGTCGGCCCCATAATCGCTTTAAAGAAATGATGTACTGCCCCGGCTGTGGGGAAAAAATCAGAGCAATTTCAACAAAGCATGCGTCTTGTGGATGGGACATGAACCCAACAGTTACCATCATGGGGAAAAATGGAGCTTCCCCGCGTTGTCCTGGTTGTGGTGACAAGATTGCTCCGGGAGCAAAAAAACATACACCTTGCGGGTGGAAAGCATAAATTTAGTTTTTCTTTAAATCTAAAAAAGTTCGTCAAAAAAAGCTGGTGTAGTATTACCAGCTTTTTTGTATGCTAATTTTATGAATGATAGCTATTATCGATCTCTTTTAACAGAACATCATGTGCTCCACCTTCTGTTATACTAACTTCAGAAACTAAGGTTAATCTTGCTGTGTCATGGAGTTCAGGAATTGTTAGTGCTCCACAGTTACACAGTGTAGATTTGATTTTTGCTACTGTTATTTCTAAATTGTCTTTTAAAGGCCCAGCATATGGTATATATGAGTCTACTCCTTCTTCAAAGGCTAATTTGTCTTTGCTAGGATCTCCTAAATCATATCTTTCCCAGTTTCTTGCCCTGTTTGAGCCTTCTCCCCAATATTCTTTAACAATGTTATTTCCTACTTTTACAGTTCTAGTCGGACTCTCGTCAAATCTTGCAAAATATCTACCCATCATTACAAAGTCAGCACCTAATGCTAATGCTATTGTTATATGGTGATCACGTACAATTCCTCCATCTGAACATATTGGAATATATGTACCTGTTTCTTCAAAATATTTGTTTCTTTCATTTACTACATCTATTAAGCTACTAGCCTGTCCGCGTCCGATTCCTTTTTGTTCACGAGTTATACAGATTGAACCTCCACCTACTCCAACTTTTATGAAGTCTGCTCCAGCTTCTGCTAAATATCTAAATCCTTCGCTGTCCACAACATTTCCAGCACCTATCTTAACAATGTTTCCATATTTCTTTCTTACGAATTCAATAGTGTTTTTTTGCCACACAGAATATCCGTCTGATGAATCTATACAAAGAATATCCGCTCCCGCTTCTACTAATGCAGGTATCCTTTCTTCATAATCACGAGTGTTAATACCTGCTCCTACCACATATCTCTTATTTTCATCTAGTAATGAATTAGGATTGTTCTTTCTATCTTGATAGTCTTTCCTAAATACTAGATACTTCAAATTACCTTCAGGTGTTAATACTGGAAGACAGTTAATTTTATTTGACCATATAAGGTCATTGGCCTCTTGAAGAGTAATTCCTTTTGGTGCCCAGATTACATTTTCTTTTTTAGTCATAAAATTATCTATAGGCTCATCTTGATTATCTCTTGAAATTCTATAATCTTTATCAGTAACTATTCCTAAGAATTTTCCAGTTGCAGTTCCGTCATCTGTTACTATAATTGTTGAATGACCAGTTCTTTCGGTAAGAGCAATTACTTCTCTTAACGTAGAGCCGCCTTTTACATTAGAATCGCTTATAACAAAACCTGCTTTATGTTTTTTAACCCTATAAACCATATTAGCTTGCGCTTCAATTGATTGAGAACCAAAAATAAAAGCCAATCCTCCTTCTCTTGCTAAAGATACTCCCATTTTCTCTCCTGAAACAGATTGCATAATAGCAGAGACCATTGGCAAGTTTGCAGAAAATTTTGGCTCTTCCCCTTTATTAAATTTCACTAATGGTGTTTTCAAAGATACTTCTGACGGAATACATTTTTCAGTTGTCAGATTTGGTAATAATAAAAATTCATTGAATGTTCTTGATACATCTGGTAAGATATGTGACATTTAAAATTCCCCCTATTTCAAATTCATATAATATCCATCTATTATACATTAATAAACCGTTTTTGACAATAACCTTTTCGCTACTTTAAGCATAATATGTAATATACCCACTATGGGGAAAATACGAAAGAGGAATGATGAAATATGTTTGAACCAGAAGAATTTTCTTGTGACTTTAAAGAAAGACAAGGCTGCAGAGAGAAAAACAACTGTGGTATCTGCTCTATTGAAAAAGGGATCGAAAGAATGGAAAGAGGTTTAGCTGAAGCAGAAAGAGGACTAAGAAGAATTAGACGTTGTGAGTTTTGTGAAGGTGTACAGTGTATTCAAAGAGGGCTTGCAGAAATGAAAAAGGGATTAGAAGAAGTAAAAAGAGCGCTTCGTCACACTAACTTTGAAGGAAGAAGAGAAATAGAAGTAATTATATGTCACCTTGAAGAAGGTATTGAATGTTTAGAAAAAGGATTAAAAACGGTATGTAATGGTGATGTAAGAAGAGGAACACGTTTAATTGAAAGAGAAATATGTAATATTAAAAGATGCTTAGAAGCACTAAAACAAGCAATTTGTTCCAAAGAAGAAAAATGCTGTAGATAGTAATATAGTGAGGTGACCATTCTAGGTCGCCTTAGCTACATACTTTATCTATCTTTGACCACTACTTTAACAGTATCTCCTGGTTTCTTATCGATTTGCTCTCGTATAGATTTAGTAATTCCAATTATATAACAAATGGAGCCATCTTGGTTCTTAACACCCATATTGACAATGCTGCCGTCATAGCAAATCCCATCAAATATAGCAGTTACTTTCAATTTTCCTTTGCCATATTCTTTTCTAATATCAATAGGAACCTCTACATATGCCCCATCCATATCTGGAACTTTCTTTATTACCCCTTCAAATTCAAATAACATACTATTTAATATTGCTCCTTACTTATTTTTCTTAAAATGAAAACTTGATTCAATCGTATTATTTAACAGAGTGTCAATCTGTTCATTTGTTAAGTTTAATTCCTTTTGCAGCTTTATCACTTCCCCAGTAAGTGTTATGTTCGAAACAGTTCGGTTGTCTGTATTAAGTGTTACAGTTGCTCCTTTTTCTAACAATTTCCTTATTGGATGTTCTGATATTGAATTTACTGCCTTAGTATGATGGTTACTAGTTGGACACATCTCTAAAGGTATCTTGTTAGTAATTAAATATTGTACTAAATCATCATCTTCTATTGCTGTTACGCCATGCCCTATTCTATCTGCTCCTAGTTCAATTGCATTCCAGATGCTTTCAGGCCCATCTGCTTCACCTGCATGTATTGTACAAGGTATATTATATTCCTTTGCTTTTTCAAAAAGATTTGTGTGATTTTGGACTGGATATAGTGCTTCTGCTCCAGCTAAATCAATACCGCAAACTCCCCTATTTAAATATTTCTTAGCGACTTCTATTGTTTCCAAATTAGCTTCCTCTAAAGTTACATTTTCTCTTTCGCCTCTCATACAACATAAGATTAAGGATACTTGAATATCCGAACTTTGATTTATTCCAGCTAAAACAGCCTCTACAACTTCAAACTGAGTTAGGCCATTTCTTGTATGCAAACTAGGTGCGAATCTAATTTCTGCAATAATAATATTCTCTAATTCTAAATCTTCTACTAACTCTCTTGTGCATCTAGTAAGGGCCATTGCATTCTGCGTTACCTTTAAGGGTAATTCAAATGCTTTCAAATATTCATTTAAACTTTCACAGTTTTCTGAAACATGTAAACTATCTAACTCTTCTTTTGAAATAGCTATCCCCTGTTCATTAGCTAACTCTTTAATAGTCTCGGGTCTAAGGGAACCATCTAAGTGCAAATGCAATTCTGCTTTTGGTATTTTCTTTATATCTTCAAAACTATATCTTATATCACTCATATCAAATTCTCCTATACAATATATCTCCATTATATACACTAAACATCTGACTTTGCAAGTGCTTGTCTAACATTGTGGATTTGAAAAATTATGTAAAATATGGTATAATTTATATAAGATCCAAGGCGTGAGCCTTTGTAGTTATAAAGCCTTTTGAACCACACCCCCCATCAATATCCAGTAGAGTGAACATGCCTCGTGAGTGAATCTGCCTCCTGGAATTTTATAGATATGACTTGGGCAATTGCCCCAAAAGGGAGACATGCAACATGAAAAAAAGAATCATTGCAAGAGTAATAACAGCGATTGCAGTAATCGCATTCATCATATGGCTGGGGATAACCAATCATAACCTCCGGCAAGAGCTAGATATAGTGAGAGAATCAAGAGAATGTAGAACAGCTTTACTAAATGCAACAGCCAATCTTTTGCTTCTTCGTGACAGGCGTAGTGAGCTTTTGAACCAAGCTATAAGGAGCGAAGAGCTTACTCAAAGCTTTGTTCAGAGAATGGAAAGACTTAATGAAGAAATTCAAGAAGCAGAAGAAGAATTTAGAAGGTTATGGAGCCACTATCACTCTTTTGATAGACGACATCGTACTACTGGTAGGTGGGATCCTCCTAGTAGATTTGGTCCTGCTCACATCCTTGTGTGTAATATAGTCGGGACAACAAGAGCAAATTCTGCTGGGCAGGCTGAATTCAATTCATTCGATCCATCGAGCGTTGTTTTGTCGGAGAATGTTCACGTATTAGAAAATTCGACAGTTATAGAACTTGTAGACATTTCAAAGAATGGATATTTACTAATAACATCATCTTATGGAGTAGTTTTGAGAATAATTAATCCACCATGGCCACAATGATTTAATGCAAAACAAAGCCAACGGTTTTCCGTTGGCTTTTACCATTGGTGTCATATTATCCAAATAAATCTAACGATAAGTATCGTTCTCCTGAGTCAGGCAAGATGAGTACTATATTTTTATCTATATTCTCGTCTTTCTTTCCAACTTCTGTTGCAATATGTAATGCAGCACCTGCTGAGATACCTATTAATAACCCTTCGGTTTTCAATACATTTCTGACACTTTCATATGCTTCTTCGGTTTTTATTGTTACTATTTCATCAATAATATCTCTGTTTAATATTTCGGGTATAAAGCCTGGGCCAATTCCTTGTATTTTGTGTGGTCCCTTTTTTCCTTTAGTTATTACTGGAGAATCAAATGGCTCTATACCGATTATTTTAATTTCTGGTTTTTTAGATTTTAAGTATTTTCCCACTCCAGTCGCCGTTCCTCCTGTTCCTAATCCTACAACAAATATATCAACATTACCATCAGTGTCATTCCATATCTCTGGTCCAGTAAATTTTTCATGAACATCAACATTTGCCATATTAGTAAATTGACTTGGAACAAATGAATTACTAATGTTTTTTGACAATTTATTTGCTTCTTCAATTGCTCCTGCCATACCCTTTTCTGGTTCTGTCAATATAACTTCAGCACCATATGCTTTTAATAGTTTTTGTCTTTCTATACTCATATTACTAGGCATTGTTAATATGAGCTTATATCCTTTTGCACTACATACACAAGCTAGACCTATTCCTGTATTTCCGCTTGTTGGCTCTATAATGGTTGTTTTCTGGTTTATAAAACCTTTTTCTTCTGCGTCTTTAATCATCCAATAAGCAATTCTATCTTTTACACTTCCTGCAGGATTAAAAGATTCTATTTTTGCTAACAAATTTGCTTTCACATTATTTGCTTTTTGATATCTATCTAATTTGATCAATGGTGTGTTTCCTATCAATTCTAATATATTATTATATATTTTCATAATTACTAACTATCCTTTCTTTTCAATCACTCTACTTGCGGGCACTCCCACTGCTGTTGCGTTTTCTTCAACATCTTTTAATATAACTGCACCTGCTCCGATTTTCGCATTGTTTCCTATAGTTATAGGACCTAGGACTTTAGTGCCTGCTCCAATAATTACATTATTGTTAACTGTGGGATGTCTCTTGTCTTTATCTTTGCCAGTACCTCCTAATGTGACTTGATGATATATTGTGCAATCATTACCTATTTCAGCTGTTTCCCCTATTACTATTCCCATTCCATGGTCAATAAAGAGCCTCTTTCCAATTTTTGCTCCAGGGTGTATTTCTATTCCTGTTAGAAATCTTGAAATTTGTGAAATTAGCCTAGCTATAAAAAACAAATTCATTTTATAAAATAAATGCCCTATCCTATGAGATATTAGAACATGAAATCCTGGATATAAAATGATTACCTCCAATATGTTTTTTGCTGCTGGGTCTTTTTCTTTTATATTCTTAGCATCCAAATATAATTCTCTTAACATATTCTCTCCTTTCCTCATAATATTCAATAATATTTTAGAAGATACAAAAATAGCTATGTAAGATAAAACCTACATAGCTATATATTTTCAAAATATACTTCTATTGCAGGCATAAGCATTAGCACTTATACCTACAACTAGATATAGTGCTAACTTATTGGGCAACAATTATTTAGAAATATATTCTTCATCATAATTTTCTCTCCTTAAATTTATATTACTTAATATTTATGAATATTGCATATAGAAACTTAAAACAATTAACTCTTCAAAAACTCTATAACAGCTAATCCGGCTTGTGTTCCCTCATATACAGCTTTAGATATTTGGAATACTCCCCCTGTGCAATCTCCGCAGGCAAATACTCCAGGTACGCTTGTTCTCATATGAGTATCTACAACTATATTGTTTCCTTCAGTTTCTATACCTATCTTTTTTGCTAAGTCTAAAGCGGCAGCGGTTCCTTCGGCTATAAAAACACCAGAAATATCTAAAGAAGAATCATCTTCAAATTCTATAGTTTGTACTTGAGTATCATCTCCTCTAACTTCTGTAACTATTTTATTGTTAAATGTTATTTTAGGATTTCTTACCTCTCTTGCCTCTTTTCCATTTGTTAAAATTGTTACTGAATTTACTATAGGAGTTAATTCCAGAGCTTCTAAAACAGCATAATCTCCACTTCCTATAACAGCAACATTTTTATTTTTGTGGAAAAAACCATCACAAACAGCACAATAGCTTATGCCTTTTCCTTCATATTCTTTTACTCCTTTGATCTTTGGTTTAGATCTTTTTGTGCCTGTTGCTAACACAATAGCTTTTGCTTTGTGTTCTCCATTCACAGTTTTAACGATCAAATTATCCTGATATGAAATGCCAACAACTTCATCTGTTATAATTTCTATACCTAGGTTTTGAGCTTGACTAATACCATTATCTAATAATTCTTGTCCAGAGACAGGTTGTTCAAAACCATAATAGTTTTCTATTTCTTTAGCATTTGACAAAGCACTTTCGTTCTTCCCTATAATTAGAGTTTTCAAATTAGCTCTTGCAGTATAAAGGCTTGCAGATATTCCGGCAGGACCTTTACCGATTATAATGACATCATAGATCATAATATGCCTCCTTAGATACAAAAAGCCGCTATATCAAGCGACTTTTTAAGTTTTCAATTTATTATACTATGCTCTTGGATGAGCTTTTCTGTAAATGTTTTTTATAGATTCATCTTGGAATTGCATATATACTTGTGTTGAAGATATATCTGAATGTCCAAGCATTGTTTGTATTGATTTTAGATCAGCACCATTTTGAAGTAAATGTGTTGCAAATGAATGTCTTAAAACATGAGGTGTAATTTCTTTTGTTATGTGTGCTTGCTCTTTATAGTATTTAACTATTTTCCAGAATCCTTGTCTTGTAAGTCTTCTTCCATTTATATTAACAAATAGAGCAGTTTCTTTTTCATTCTTAACCAAAACAGGCCTTGCGGTTTGTACATATTCTTTCAATGCTGCTAAAGATAATGTTCCTAATGGAATATTTCTTTGCTTTGAAGAAGTCTTGCAATTTACAGTTCCGTCTTCTAAACAAATATCTTGTACGTTTAGAGAAATGATTTCTGTAACTCTCATTCCTGTTGCATATGCAAATTCTAACATTGCTTTATCACGTATACCTTTTAAATCAACATTTTTTGGTTGGTCTAATAATAGTGTTACTTCTTGAGAAGTTAAAATAGCAGGTACTCTCTTTTCTATTTTTGGAGATTGAACACCCTCTGTTGGATCTTTTTTTACTTTTTTAGTTTTTAATGCATATTGGTAAAACAACCTAATTGAAGCTAGATTTCTAGATATTGTTGAAGATTTTTTACTCAATTCTTGCAAATGAACCAGATATCCTTGAATATCTTCTTGTTTTGCTTTTGCATAATTAATTCTATTTGTGTTCACATAATTTTCATATTGAAGTATATCCCTTCTGTATGATTGTAATGTGTTTTCAGATAATTTCTTTTCATTTTCTATAAATTCCAAGAAAGATGCTATTTGTTTCTCCATATATATTACTCCTTTAATTATTTAATTATTACTTAGATATAGTTATACCAAATAAGAATAAACTTGTAAATAGTTTTTACAAATATTCTATACATAATATCAGTAAATTCTTAGATATGTGTACTTCGATCAAGGAAGAAAGAACTAGAAAAACAAGCATCACCGCGCCGAAAACCGTATGTCTGAGCACCTCTAATTTAATATTCTCTTTTCTTCTATCTTTTATTATAGAGTTATACAATTTCATACCACTTACACTAATTGCTAAAATGACAGGGACAAAAATTAAAGTTTGCAAGAATAGAGATGTCCCTATAAAAAGCATGCCTCTTCCCGTTCCCCAAAAAGCTATTGCAGATGCTATAGTATATCCTAATACAAATCCTCTAAATACAATTATTAAGTAAACTGCTAAGATCCCTATTACTGACATGCCCATAAACCAAAGCAAAATACCTATACCAATATTGTTAGCAAGTGAATCTAGTAGTAGTGCACCATCATTAATAACATGATCATTTTGTAGTGAAACAACAAAAGAATCTAAATGGTAACTTATTTCATTCTGCTGATATTCTGAACTATTATTAATAAATATTACACCAGCTATAACTCCTACTATAAATAGTACACTAGCTATAAAATACTCTTTTATGCGCTCTTCAATATGTGTTTGTACAATGTCCCTGATCCTAGAATTTTTTCTGTGTCTTCTAACAACTCGTCTTCTGTTCATTATATTCCTCCGTAAGTAACTTTTCTTAATGTATATTCAAGTAAATAAATAAAAGAACTAGATTTATAGATATCAAAAAGGTGTAGAGGGAAGTGTTTATCCTCTACACCTTTTGTTGAAACTATGTCAATATATGAGTAACTAAACCAAGACAGTCGTCCACTCAGAATTTCTATATTTAGCTTCTTCTTCAACAATTAGAATTTGTTTTCTTATTTCATTTATGTCTTCTCTATTTAGCGGTATGAAATTATCATAGAATCCTGTTGACCTATCAGGTAATTGCATTGCTTCTGGCCATGCTTGTATGGTTGCGTTTTCAGCTCTACCATAAATATGTATATGGAAATAAGGTTTTTCATTTTTTTTGTACGCCCAATTGCCCATATCATGATAATTGACTCTAATAACAGGTATACCTCTATTATTCATTGCTCTTTTAAACGCTTTGCCAGTGATCATAGTTAATCTCATAACCTCAATTGCTTCTCTAGGAGGTAGCTCTGACCTATCCTCATAATACTTTTTGGGTGTTATCTTTAAATGTCCGCCCTCTTCTCTTGATATATGTGGAAAAGAAAATGCTTCTACTATAAAATTATCGGTTTCATATATTAGTTCATTTTTCATAAATTGTTACCTCCAATACCTGTCTACTTAAAAATATTTACATCCTAAACAAATAATTTGCTAATGTACTATATACTTCTTTTCTTTCGACAACTTGATTGTTTTTTACCATATTCAGCAATTCGCTAATTTCAACAAACTTAATTTGCTGGACCTCACTCTCTTGAAATTTAATTCTTGATATTTCTATGCCAGGTTTTCTTAATATGAAAAAATCATAGAATTGATTTTCAATAAATGTATCACTCACAATTTGTTGCTTTCTAAATGAAAACATAAATCTAAAATCTTTGACATCAACATTATATCCAAGATTTATGCTAACTTCTTCATTTATTTCTCTTGCAGCAGCAGATAATGAATCTTGACCTGTTGATATATGTCCTGCGACAGAAATATCCCACATATTTGCATTTTTATCTTTACTGGCAGATCTTTGTTGCATTAATATTTGATTATGCTCATTAACTATTGCTATTACAATTGCCCTATGCCATAATCCTCTTCTGTGTATCTCATCTCTTGTCTATATTTCCCCTGTCATAAAGCCATTTTCATCTAAAACATCTAATAATTCTTTCATATATTTACCTTTCTCATTTTCTATGTAAGTTTTCCGTACACTCCGTCCCCCACCTTCTTGTATTTTCATATTTCCGCTTCTCGCCCTTATAATATTATCGGCTATCTTCTTACCAACAATTCCTTCAAGGTCGTCAACCGATACTTTATGAAGAATATTCATTTCAGTTTCAAAAACATCTAATAACTTTTCTATAGTTTTCTTGCCTAAACCCGGAATGAAGCTCAGTGGTATTTGATACACATATGGTGGACGATTAGAAGAAGCATAGCTATCACATTTTATTTCCTTGTCTCTAATCATTTCGATTCTATCTAAAACACCTACTGTTATATTGCTGCTATCACAAGTATTACATGATGTTACAGGTGATTTGCCAGAAACATTCTTCTCACACTTCTCACAATAGGTTCTGTGATACTTGCCGAGCTTTGGGTCTAATCCATAGTTGGCAACTACTTTCCTGCCATCTTCATTTTTTAAAGCTTTAATTACTTCTTTATAGCTAATATCGCCTACCAATAACTTATTATATTCCCTAGCAATTTTAGGTAACGAATGTGCGTCAGAATTAGTTATAAAGGATTTTTGTTCTAACTCAGAGATACTGTCTGCTAAAAATGTATCTGAGCTTAAACCTAATTCTATGGCGTATATCTTGCCATACTTTTCTTTAAATATTTTCTGTAATCTGTCTGTACAATTTCCATAAAAGCTTTTATGAGGTGTAAAGCAATGTGCAGGTATTAAAATACCATTACACTCCTCCACTATATCGACTAAGTCATATGCAGAAAGTCTAGTTCTTTGAGAACTTAGAGTAATATTATTAATATATTTTTTCATTTCATTAGAAAATCTTTTTATATCTTTCAGGTGTGGGAAAAAGCAAATATTATGAGCGCTTCCTTTTTTTCCGTCATCTCGCATCTCTGAGGTTTCTATTTCAGCACCAAGAAGAATGCAAACTTCATCTTTATATATTATTCCGCCATCTTCTACCTCGTAAGCTTCTCCTGCACGTAAGAAATTTTCTATATCTTCTATAATATAAGGAGACATACAATCAATTATGCCGACAACACCTATACCTTTTCTTTCTTTGCATTCTTTTGCTATATTTGCAAAATTTAAGCTTCTAGCTGCTGTTATTTTTATAGGATGATTCTTTTCGCTTCTCCCTATATGAACATGTAAGTCTGTAAATACTTCGTACATTTATAACCCCATTCCTTCATCATCTACAGGTGATTCTTTTGTTGATAATTCATTTGTTCGTATATCACGAGTTTTTCCGCATATTACATCTCTTAATGTTCTTCCATCGGATTCAATATATTTATCGGGGTGCTCGAATATGTCAATAAAGTACTCAAGTTGCTTCTCCTTTAATTCTGCTCCGATTCTTGTTGCTAGCATATAGTCTTGAGCTGTCCATCCTTCAAATGTTTCAGCACCTTCTAATATTTCAGGTCTGTCATCATCAAAATTACTTGTATGTAGCCCAAAGGAAAGAACTTTTTCTGTAAATATATATGACGAAGACTGTTCATTCCATCTATCTTCTCTTCTCTTTTGTTGATCAATAACTTTGTCAATAGTGCCATTTTGGGTATGCATTATAGCTAATGTAGTTGCTCCTACAGGGTGTTTTGTTAAGTTATCCTGTAATGTATGATATATTAATGTAATTTCTTCTTCTGATAATTGCTCTCTTATGTTTTCTGGGATATATAAAGCTCTTTCATCTGTAAACAGTGCTTGACCTAGCTCTTTCATACGAAAGTTTCTTGCATTAATGAAATCATAGTCAGCTAAACGAGAATCTATTCTTCCGGTTTTGATTAAACCGATCAAAGAGAACTTTGCTTGCATAACCTAGAGCATTTCTTTCCAACATAATACCATGTATATTGTAGAAATTTCTAACTCCACTGTCTTCTCCTTCTTTATGTGTATACTGTTCACTTTTAGAAGGTATATCAAATTCAGGATTGTTTAGAATTTCATATATTAATCTCGAGGTTCTTCCGTTTCCGTCCGAATACATGTGTAATAGGTTAATTAGATAATATGCAAGTGCTGCTCTAGCTTTATCATCATCAATTTTTGGTAGTGTCTCTAATCCCTTTTCTGCAATTCTCATTTGTATTTCTTTAGAAGGGCTGATTAGGCCTCCAACATACATGTAGCCATTTTGCTTAGGATCTTCATTGTCAGAAAGACTTCTTAACTTTCTGTTTATATATTCTAAATGTCTGAGTCCGAGCTTGTGGTGAAAGTCCTTCCAAGAATGCATTAAATTCTTCAGGATCACGTCTTATATCACAAAATCCTGATTTGTGAAATACTTCTTGTAATTCTTCTAATGTTTTAACCATATAATTACCTCTACTTTTCTGCGGCTATTATCACCTTTTCCGCCTCTGCTCTTGCTAGTTCATCACATCTATTGTTAAACTCGTTGTCGCTATGACCTTTTACTTTTATGAACTTTACTTTATGTGTTTGAGTAAGTTCCCATAATTCTTCCCATAGCTCTTTGTTTTTTACTGGTTTTTTTCCGGCAGTTCTCCAATTATTCATTTGCCAATTATGTATCCAGCCTTCTTCAAACGTGTTTACAACATAGCTACTGTCACTATATACCTCTACATTGCATGGTCTTTTTAAAGCTTTTAAACCTTCGATTACCGCCATTATCTCCATTATATTGTTAGTGGTTTCTTTAGAACCTCCACTAATTTCTTTTTTCTTATCTCCATACATTAATAGTGCCGCCCAGCCTCCTGGGCCAGGGTTTCCAGAACAAGCACCATCTGTATATAATATCACTTTATCCATTTACTCTCCTGTTTCTACTCTTATATTTCGCCCTAAGCATATAAAAATAGACAATATCCATTGTTTTTTATTTTATTTTATGATAATATGGAAAAAAAATCAAGAGGTGATCCCTAATGAGTAAAGTCCTTGGAATTATAGCTGAATATAACCCTTTCCATAATGGGCATCTGTACCATTTGGAAGAAGCAAAGAAAAAAGTTGATCCTGATTATACAGTATGTGTAATCAGTGGCAATTTTGTTCAACGTGGTGATTCTTCATTAATAGATAAATGGTCTAAAGCTGAAATGGCCCTTGCATGTGGTGTTGACCTGGTTATTGAAATTCCCACAGTTTATGCAATCTCAAGTGCTGAAAACTTTGCAAGAG
The DNA here is from genome assembly GCA_009785865.1 of Oscillospiraceae bacterium. Taxonomy (GTDB): domain Bacteria; phylum Bacillota; class Clostridia; order TANB77; family CAG-508; genus WQVL01. The sequence goes on from WQVL01000001.1 coordinate 171,416, forward strand.
GAAGTATTAAACTGTTAGAAAGTTTATCAGATGATGTGACACTCTGCTTTGGTAGTGAAACTGGAGAGATTGATGTTTTACAACAATTTGCTGAGGTGCTCTGTGAGAATCCGCCTGAATATGTTTCTTTACTAAGTCATGAATTAGAAAGAGGTATCTCCTATCCTAAAGCTAGAGAAAATGCGTTACTAATGTATTTGAATGATATTAGAAAATTTGCTAATGTTCTTTCTGGTTCTAACAATATATTAGGAATTGAATATTTAAGAGCAATTAAAGAAATGAATAGTAAAGTAGTCGGGACTACTATAAAAAGAATTAGTGTTGCTGATAATAGCTTAGAAACAGCCAATGGATATGCAAGCGCTACTGGAATCAGACATATGTTAAAGAATGAAGAAAGCGTAAAAGAGTTTTTGCCAGAAGTATCATACAATATTCTACATGAACAACTTAAATATGGAAAAATTGTTACTGACTTATCTGTTTTTGAAAAAGAATTACTCTATGCCCTAAGAAGAATGTCTGTAGAAGAAATAGCAGAAATAGCAGATGTTACAGAAGGTCTTGAAAACAGAATTAAAGAAGCTTGCAATAGCTGTAACACTCTTGAAGAATTAATGTCTCTAATCAAAACAAAACGCTATACTCAAACAAGAATTCAAAGAGTACTGCTCTATTCCCTGCTTAATATAACTAAAAAAGATATTGAAGAATCATATAAAGTAAAACCATACCTTCGTGTATTAGGATTTAATACAGCTGGTAAGAGATTGTTATCTGAAATGAATTTATCTAAAAAGAATGTAATTACATCTGTAAAAAGATTTATGGACACCAATAAAAATAAGCAATTAAAAAACATGCTAGAAAAAGATATTCTAGCTTCAAACATTTATACTTTAGGTTATGGATATGATTCAAAAGCTAATCTAGATTATACTCAAAAAATGATAGTAGTTTAATATATAGAACCATTATAATCAGTATATAAAAGCGCATGTGTAAACATGCGCTTTTATCCTCTATTTTTGACAAGTCCAATATTGACTTGTCCTTTCTATTTGTTACATTTTTGTGTCGCTCCTAAAGGCCATTTATAGGGAATTGCTACACCGTTCGGTGTAGTGAATATCCTATTAACGTTAGGAAATTTCTTGGCCGCATTATATGTTGCGTGATACTTCCATGCTACCGCTAGAAGCAGGTAGTTAGCGAAAATTGTTACTACAGCCAATATTACTCTAGATGCATTTGGTATCGCGGGCACCAATTGGTGCCAATACTGGCTGAATCCGAAAATGAGCAATATTACCACGCCAGTTATTATTACTGCCAGCGCGTAATATGTTACTGCCTTCCGGATCAGCTTACTCTTTTTGGTGATTCTGTCTACAGTAACCATTAAGGCCTCCTGTCTTACTTTATTTCATTACAGTTTAATATCAATAGCGCCTAGAGGGTAGCTCTACTAATATTTAGAAAAAACAGAGATCCAACGTACGGATCTTAATATAATTATATCACAAAGTTTGTTCGAAATCAATTTTGTCCAACTCTTCCAAGGCATTCGAGGTTTTATTAAGACAAGTAGGCATACATTTTTTATATAAAAAATAAGACAATAAAAATATCCTCTCCTACCGACATTGGGTTGAAAAGGATATCGTTTAATATTTAATTTTACTGTTCCCAGTTATGATATACGTTCATTACATCATCTAGATCTTCTAAACTATCAATTAGTTTTTGCATTCTTTCACCATCTTTTTCATCTAAAGATATATATGTATCAGGAACCATTTGTATATCTGCTTCTAGGAATTCTAGGCTCTCCTTTTCTAAAGCTTCTCTAACTGTAGAGAAATCTTCAGGAGATGTAAATATCTCGTATACTTCTTCCTCTACCGAAAAGTCTTCTGCACCATTATCAATAGCTATGAGCATCAATTCATCTTCTGAAAGAGATATAGATGCTTTCTCAATTACTATAACCCCTTTTTTATTAAATAGATATGATACACATCCTGTTGTACCTAGATTCCCACCAGACTTTGTAAGAGGATTCCTTACTTCTGCAGCAGTTCTATTTCTATTATCAGTAGATACATCTATCATTAATGCAACACCATTTATCCCATAAGCTTCATACATTATTTCTTCATAACTTGCACTATTACCTTCTCCAGAAGCTTTTTTTATAGCGTTATTTATATTATCGTTAGGCATATTAGCTGCCTTGCATTTTGCAACTATATCTCTTAGTTTCGCATTAGAGCCGGGGTCCGGTCCACCTTCTTTCACTGCTACTAATAATTCTCTACCTAGCTTTGTAAATATCTTTCCTCTTGCCTTATCCATTTTACCTTTTTTAGCGGCTATGTTCTTCCATTTACTATGTCCTGCCATGTCTTGTACCCCTCGCTTTCTATTAATTATATTTTGTATTATATCATGTGTAATATAAGTATTAAATAAGTTTATGATAAAACCCAAAAAAAGAGCCCTCACAATGGAGGGGTGCCTCTTTGTTAAAACTAACAACCTGCTGGGTGTTTGCGAGCGCATGGATTAGTATTAAATCCTGAGCTAGCTAATGTTATCTGAAGTTCTGCGGCTTTGGTTAAGACTTTAATTGCTTTTTCTGTCAATAATAGCTCCTCTCCGTCTTGCGTTAGTAAATCAGCGTTCAAATAATCTTGTACGCTATAGTAGCTTCTCACATCGCTATCCCCTTTTGCAGTTACATCTTCTAACCGCAAACTTGAAGGAAGAAATGGATTATCCGCTATAATTTCTTCATGCTTACCTTCGACTTCATCGTGCATACCTAAATGATTATGCATGCAGTGGAGTAATGACTTTATTAATTCAAAGTCAACTCTGCATTTCTGTGCAGTTGGCTTTAATGTAAAAGCACAGCCTTTTAACCGCACAGAGTCTAATCGTAGTTCTAACATGGTAAAACCTCCTAATTTTAGTCTGTCTGTAAAACGTTTACCATTTTCTTACTATATCACAGAATTATGTTAAATACAAGAAGCGGCAATAAATTATATATAAGAGAAGTGTTGGTTTGTCAAACATATGTCACACTTAATTGAAAATACTGGCTTTGAAATACCCAATATGTTGTTTCTGTACTTCATGTACTTATGTACTCTATATATTTTTCCTTAGGACTCAACCAA
>WQVL01000002.1 GCA_009785865.1 Oscillospiraceae bacterium
GCCTTTGTCATTATACGTTTCAATTCTAATGTTCTCAAAAACAATACTTCTAATTGTATCTTCTCTTCTATGGCTTTCATTTTTAGCTATTTCAAAGAATATATCATTTATTTGAAACAATTCTATAAACCATTGCTCTTCTTCATCTCTTTCTCCCGAGCCACCTTCTACTGTACTTACAATAAGAATTGATTTGATCTCAAATGGTAAATCCCTTTCTCCTTCCACGCTATATCTTAGCATAATTAGTCCAACAATAGCTAAAATAGTAGCTATAGCTATAGCTATTATGTATGCATGTATTGTTTTTTTATTAAAAACTTTTTCCCTTTGCATTTTTATGACCTCTTTTTCTTTCTCAGATTTTTGAAAAAATCCTTTAATATATATTCGCACTCTTCTTGCAGTATTCCATATTCTACTTCAACTTCGTGATTGAACTTGTATTCTAATAGATTTAAGACGGATCCGCAAGCGCCTGTTTTTTCATCCATTGTTCCAATATATATTTTTTTAAACCTAGATTGAATTATTGCACCTGCGCACATAGGACACGGCTCTAGCGTCACATACATTTCACAATCAGAAAGTCTCCAGTTTTCTAATTTCTTATTCGCTTTAGCAATAGTAATTAACTCTGCATGAGCAATTGAACTTTTTTTAATTTCTTTTATATTGTGTCCCCTTGCAATTATTTTCTCATCTTTCACAATAACTGCCCCTACTGGAATCTCCTCTTTGCCGTATGCTTTCTCCGCTTCTTTTAAAGCTTCTTTCATAAATTTCTCTTGCTTTGTCATATCTTTTTTTCCTTTTCTTCTTCGAAACTAATTATCATTTTACCACATTTTCACTACAATTAAAATGGGCAGAGAAATCTCTACCCAATTTAATTAATAAAGTTTATTGCTTATCTTCTTCTAACTCCAATGCTGTCACCTAGTGCTTCTTTTATTCCATCACTTGCAGTTCTATTTGCATTTACTCTTAAATTATTCGCTCCATTCATTCGTGAATTTGGAATACCTGTCAATCGTTTGACCAATGTATCCGTTTTAAGAACCGGTCCCATTTCTGCTTTTGTTTCCCTTTCATGTGAAAACCTAGCATTTGAATTACGATATTTCAGATATACTCCCATAAAGTATAGAGGACCTGCAAACAATGCTATCCATCCCCATTCAACATTTATAGCAAAAAGTATAAACATCAATATAAATCCTATTAACTGCACCAATGCTGAAATTCCAAATAATTTTGGCATATTTACTGGTATACTACCCATAGTCTTTTTTGTTCTTGCATTAACTGCTACGTAGTGTAACTTCTTCTGCTTTCCATCACTGCTTACTTGTTGATAGCTATATAGCCACATCGGCAAATATGCTGCTTTCCATTGCTGACCTTTTATCTCTAATTCTTCATTGTTCCATCTAACACCTCTATCATATTCTTTGATAGAACTATTAGCATTATGTCTTGCAATATCTTTTGCCTTCGTCTCCACTAGAGGTTTCAAGTCATCAATGTCTGTATCACGTTTTTCTGAAGCATATCCTTTTAAATAATTAGCATTCCATCTAACACAATTTTCATGATCGAATGGTTTAATTGCATTAATTATATTATTTGTTCTGTCAGATGCTTTTTGTAACTTGTCAGAGCTTGATGTAACTGTTAATCCATTAATAACTAAATCAAACTCGCGTTTTAAATTATATAGATCCGCGTCAAACACTACTCTCTGGTTTTTCCCCGATCCACGTGTATATCTCCTGATTAAACGCTCTCCGCTTCCAGATAAATTCGCACGAGAATTTATCCCGACTACCATATATGGTAAATATACTCCCATAACATTTTGTGTACAAAATTCTTCTTTGAATTTCGGATGCGCATAAAACTTTCTTTTAGCAACAAATTTTTCAATTTCCTCTTTTGCTTCTTCTTTTTTTGTTGAGAATGGTAATACCATATCTGGTACAGCCCCATTCGGAATTTGTCCATTAATCGATAATGTGTTTCTGCACCAATGGCACCTTGCTCCCAATCCCTCATTTGTATCAATTACTACTTCCGCACCACAACTTTCACACTTAAATGTAATCATATCATTAGAGTCTTCTGCAATGTTTTGAGTTCCAGAGCCTACCACTTTTCCAGTGAGCTGACTTAAGTCTGTATCTAATCCAATTGCTTTTTCTGGTTCAAACTCATGTCTACAGAAATTACATCTTAACGCTCCAGTATTTGAATTTAATGCAATGTCTGTCGCTCCACACTTCGGACATTTATTTTGTCCATCTACTGCTCCAGCATCTGTTTGAATTACTCTTGGCTCATCAGACGAGCTAACTGCTTGATTATTTTCTTCCATATATTATCCTCCTAGGAGCCTATCTTTCGCTTTGTCAAAATCTTCTTGTGTAATGATTCCTTCATCTAATAATTGTTTAAGTTCTCTTAATTTTGCAATAGGATCTACTGGTGCCGCTTCTGGTTGCGCCGCTGGTTGCACTGGTTCTACTGGTTGCTGTTGCATTGGCTGTTGTTCCACTGGTTGTTGCTGAACTGGTTGTTGCTGAACCGGCTGTTGTAAGTTCCCCATCATTCCTCCTGCTGCATTTGCTCCCATTCCCATAAATGCCATTCCTAGACCACCACCATTTGGGTTTTCGCCTGCTGCCTGCATTCCACGAGCTATAGATTGTTGCATAAATGAATTCCCACGAGCTCCAGATAAAGCATCCGCTCTCTTTACATCCTTTAGCATTTCTTGTGTATCTGCATCGTATTCAATTGCCGCTATAGTAACTCTTTCTATTACAAGACCTCTACTTGTTTGCCATTGATATGCTTCTTCTACAGCTTGCGATAAAGATTGTGCAAACCCCATAGAATCTCCTTGTATTCTTGCCATACGATTACCTTTGCTTGGATCATTTGTATAAATCGAGAATGCTGGTGCTAAGCTACCTACAACCTCTTCAAAAAGTTGATTTCCTGCTGGATTATTGTCTATGTCTGCAAAATCAAAAAGTGGTGATCCTGGTTGTAAGAAGTTAACAGGCACAAAGTTTTTAATAAATAATAGTGGGTCCACTATCTTTAATGTGTATGTTCCTCTTGTTTTTGCTCCAACCTGTGTCCCTAAAAATGCATCATCCCAATAAATTTCCGACTGTGTTCCAAAACGGTTATTAGGAATTTCTTTTAAATTCACATAGTATGCTTGCTGTTGTGACGCTGGTATTCCTCCAAATTTAAATCTTTCCCATGATGTTTTTAATGTAGATGAGAAAAGACCATCACCTGCAAACATCGATTTAGAGTTTTGATCATCAGATGAGTATATAAATCCACCTGGTTCAGCAATAAGTCCTGTTATAGCCCCATCTTGCATAGTGATAAGCGCTGTTCCTTCTGGCACTACTATCTTGCTTCCGTTAGTTATAATATTTTCTGATCCTCTTGTATTTGCTCCACGACCTGCATCTGTTCCTTGTTGTACTGCTGGAAATACTGCTGTTGTTGCTGTAACATCTGGCCTTGGTAATAAAAAGTCTTTCCACTGATCCGCAAATGTTCCTCCAAGCGCTCCTGAAAAAGCTCTAATAAATCCCATAATTATTCCTCCTAAATTTTTATTGTTCTATTTTTTTAATATGTCTATATTTTATCACACTTTTATATATTAATAGTCCTTTCAAACAAAATTTAATATAATTGTAATATTTGTCACAAGTAAAAAGGACTGCACTTCTATCGTACAATCCTTTATTCCTATTTTGTTATTGTTGTCCCGGTTCTCCATCTTCTTCACCAAGCATTTTCCCGAATATGCTCTTAGCAAGTTCTCCTATAAGCGGAAGCTCAGGAGCGTCTTCGTTAACTGCTTTAATTATTCCAAATATAATTGCTGCTATGTATACGGTTCCAAGTAATGGCCCGAAAAAGCAAACAAGTCCTGTTACCACACTAAAAATTAAAAGTATGAAATATGCTGCAGATAGAATTATTGATTGTGCTGCATGAATTCTTGTACTTCTTGAATTGTCATTTATCCCAAGAAGAACAACGAGTCCCCCTATCCATCCAAATACATATGCCAAAATCGCTTGTGTTTTATTATCCATGTTTCTCTACTCCCTTTCTAAACTATAGTTATGTGAATACTTTCATATTAGCATATTCTTATAGCATATTGACTTTTTTCGACAAAAATTAACGTGTTTGTCATATTACTGTAACATTTGGTGTCCCCTGCAGGAATCGAACCTACAACTAACCCTTAGGAGGGGTTTGTTATATCCATTTAACTAAGGAGACCTAAGTTTTTCTAGTATACATCATTATGGTTACTTTTTCAATATCCCAATATGTATTCCTCTCATGTCAATTGACATCGGTAAATTCATACATTACAATAAGAGGCGCTAGGGGTGAGTATAGTGCAAATGCAAAAAATATTAAGCCGTATGAGAAGAGCAATCGAAGATTATAATATGATAGAAGACGGAGATAAAATAGCTCTTGGTCTGTCTGGCGGCAAAGACTCTATGACTTTGCTGATGGGTTTAAAAATGCTTCAAAGTTTTTTTAATAAAAAATTTGATTTAGTAGCTATTAGCGTAAATCCTGGTTTTGAAGAGTTCGACATATCAATTTTACAAAAGTTTTGTGATGATATCGATGTAGAATATATTAATGAGCAGACTAACATAAAAGAAATTGTTTTTGATATTAGAAAAGAAAGAAATCCTTGCTCTCTTTGCGCAAATCTGAGAAGAGGAATCTTGAATAGTTCTGCCACAAGAGAAGGTTGTAACAAGCTTGCTCTCGGACATAATGAAGATGATGTTTTAGAAACTTTCTTTTTAAATCTTTTTTTCGCTGGAAGTATTGGGACCTTCGCTCCAACAGGATTTATGGATAAAGCTGGTATAACTTTAATAAGGCCTCTTATTTACACTCCTGAGAAGGGAATAAAAACATTTGTAGAAAAAAACGATATCCCTGTCATGGCAAAATGTTGTCCTATGGATGGATACTCTAAAAGAGAAGATATGAAAAATTTATTATTAAAATTTGAAAAAGATTTTCCTAACATTAGAACTAATCTATATGGCGCAATTAAGAAAAGCGAACTAAAAGGCTGGCAAAAGCCTTTCTTACAATAACATGCTAAAAGCTCTGCATTTATAATGCAGAGCTTTTATTTAATTGTTTTAACTAATTAACTTTCTTACTGCTTCTGTTAAATCCTTCACTTTTGTTCTTGCATCTTCTAACGAAGACCCTTTTACTCCTATATAAAATTTAATTTTAGGCTCTGTTCCAGAAGGCCTTGTCGCTACCCAAAAATCATTTTCTAATTCATAATATAGAAGGTTATGTTCTGGTAAGTCTACAATGTCATCTGTGTTCTGAACAAAATCTACCACTCTACCACTTTCATAATCTCTTACTGCAAGTACCTTGTATCCTCCTAGTCTTTGTGGTGGATTTCCCCTTAGAGTATTCATCATTGTTTTAATCTTCTGAGCGCCTTCTGCTCCTTCGAATACAACACTAAATCCTTCTTCTTTATAGTATCCATATTTTTCATACATTTTAACCAATTGATCCCAAAGTGTAATTCCTTGCTCTTTATAGAAAGCCGCCGCTTCTGCTAAAACTTGAATAGAAACAATTCCGTCTTTATCTCTTGCATGCTCACCTATCATGCAGCCAAAACTCTCTTCAAATCCCATTATAAATTCATGAGAGTTGTTATTTTCTTCAAAAACTCTCATTTGTGCAGCTATAAACTTGAATCCTGTAAGAACTTCAAATAGCGCTACATCATTCGCTTTGCATATAGTATCTGTCATATTAGTAGATACTATAGTTTTAATTATTGCTGCATTTTTTGGTAATGTGTCTTTCTCTTTCCTCTGAGTCAATATGTATTCAACTATTATCATAGCAAGCATATTCCCACTAAAACATATATATTCACCAGTGGCGGTATCTTTAACGAACAGCCCTAGCCTATCTGCATCAGGATCATTCGAAAGAACTATATCTGCATTTACCTCTTTAGCCAACTCCAAAGCCATCTCAAAAGAGTCCGGGTCTTCTGGATTTGGAGATTTAACTGTTGAAAAATTTGGATCTGGTATCATTTGTTTTTCTACCGGATATACATGCTTAAATCCTATTTCTTCTAAATTTCTTTTTACTACGGGCCCCCCTGTTCCATGCAACGGCGTATATACGATTCTCAAATCATCACTCATTCTCTCAATAACACCAGGATTTATGATTAATTTCTGCAACTCATCCAAATATGCTCTATCTATGTCTTCTCCAATTGCATGAAACAATCCTTTTTGTATGGCTTCATCTAGTTCCATTGTCTTAATCGTAGAATAATCCGTAATAGCATTTACTTCTGCTATTACTTCGTCATCCATAGGCGTGGAGACTTGTGAACCATCTTCCCAATAAACCTTATATCCATTATAGTTTGGTGGATTATGACTTGCTGTTATAATTATTCCAGACACACAACCTAGGTATCTTATAGTAAAAGACAACTCTGGTGTTGGTCTTAATTCCTCAAATCTGTATGTCTTTATACCATTCGCGTTTAGTATTAACGCAGACTGCATGCTAAATTCTTCGGACATATGCCTACAATCATAGGCAATAGCTACTCCTTTGTCTTTCTTATTTTGCTTTATAATATAGTTTGCTAATCCTTGTGTCGCCCTTCCCACAGTATATTTATTCATCCTATTTGTTCCGAGCACCAATGATTCCTCTTAGCCCTCCCGTTCCAAATTCAAGATCTTGATAGAAGCTATCCTTTATTTCTTGCTCATTACTTTCCATTTCTTTTAATTCTCTCTTTATTTCTTCATCAAAATACTCCTTATTGCACCATTCTTGGTACCTCTCCATATAGTTCATATTACTTTTCTCCCTCCGCACATCATTGGTTAAGACCTTTTCTTTTGTGGAATTCTTCATACAGTTTTCTTGCTGTTTCTGGGCTGTCATTGCCGCATGCATTTTTAATCGGGGCAAACTCATCTTCTCTTTTTACTCTAAACACCACCATATCATCTAGCATCTCAAACGCGTCAAATATGAACGCTTCAAATTTATATGAATTTGGTTCTGTCGGTTCTTGATAATTGCCATTTTCATCTAAGTAAGATGCTTTTTTAAATGCTGCTTTATATGGTAACTTTTTATTCATTATCTTTTCAAACTCATTTATATTAAACAAATGACATACTATATTTGAATCTCCATAAAGTAACTCTCCATTTTCATCTCTAGCATTCGCCATTTCTTCAGAAATTTCTATATACTCAACTATACTTGGATTCCCATTTTTTTTACAAAACACTCCTACTTTTTCTTCCGGATTTAACTTTCCTGTGGACTTGGATGCACTAAGCAACTGTTTCTCTAATGTAATTCCTATAAAGATAGGATCTAATACTCCTATAAGCGGGTTGTCTATTCCATTTATCACAAACCACTCCATTCCTCGCTCTTTCATGTCTTTATTTATATTGTTTTTTTCCATTGCCGTAAGCAATCCGCCATGACCATCTGCTGCCAATTTTATTAGACCATCTTCGTCTAATAAGATTTTACCTTTTATATCTACCATTGGTAGTTCCCCTTGCATAAAAAACCTAACATCTTCTTTCGGGTATCCAAAATAATCATTTGCCTTAAAGAACTCTTCCGTTTCCTCATTGTTCTCTTTGCTAGTCATAATATACCATGGAATAGAAGTTCCATACTTTTCTTTTACTTCTTTAAATCTATCACATAATATTTCAAATAAAGATTTATCTTGCCCAGAAATTCCTAACATGAATGTTCCTTTAGGTCCTGGGTGCCCCAATCTCGTTCCGCTGTCCTCCTGCCATAGTAACAACTGCTGTTTTTCCTCTTTTCAATTCCTCTCTACCTATGTTCCCATATAATTCCACCTCTTGGTCTGACAGTTTGGCTTTTTCTATATATGATATAGGCTCTATATTGCTTTTTTCTTTTACTTCTTCTCTTGATCTATATAATTCATTTACTTGTTCAAAATCTATCTCTACTATTTGGTCAAGAAACTTCTTTTGGTTTTCTTCTGGCATTCTTTCATAGTTAAGTAGTACTTGTACTTGTCCATTCTCTTCTAATAATTTTTTTGCTTTCTCATAATCGTTCATCTACAGTTCCTCCTTTAAAATACGTATACACAACTTATTTCTAAGCATCATAGATACTAGAACTAAGAAAATTGTACCCTAATATTATCCTAAAAATATATTTTAGTCAAACCAGCGTTCAGTAAAAACAAAGAGTCGAAACTTGCCATTTATTGCCATCCATTTTTAATCTATTATTGCTTGCTAGTTTATGAAAAAATGCTATATAATATATCTAGGATTTTATTAAGTCCTCCTTTATTTGAAATAATGGGGAATTATATATAGATAGGAAAGTTGGAACTCATGAAACAAAAGCAAAAAATTTTTAAATATATCAGATTCATCATATTGATAGCAAGTATAGCCGTATTTATATATGGTGCATATAATTTGATAAGAATTTTCTTGGATTACAGGGCAATTGATAATTTAACTTCAGAAATGCAGGAAAGATATACTTCTGTTGTTCAAAGCAACCATGTCGAAACCATACCGGAACATTTAATCATTGATTGGGATGCATTGCTAAATAGGAATAGGGATGTAGTTGCATGGATATATCTTCCTGGCACAAATATTAATCATGTTGTATTGCAGGGAGAAACTAATGACACATATTTACGTCATACCATTGACCGTGAATTTTCTCCTGCCGGTTCCCTTTTTATAGAATCCGGTAACGATCCTCTCTTCAGAGATTTAAATACGATAATACACGGACATAATATGAGAAACAATAGTATGTTTAGCGCCATTAACCATCTCGCCGAGGGACGTATTCCAGTTCCTTCACATGTACAACTTTATTTACCAGATGGGAGGTTAAAACTATATAGAATCGTAAGTATTAGCCAGACAAATGTTGTAAGTGCTCTTTTTAGCGGAAACCCTTTAACTATAGAAGACTTTTTTACATTGATGGACCAGGGCAGAACTTTTTCTGCAGAATTTGATCGAGAAAATGTAGAACATCTATTAACTTTATCTACTTGTGGTAATTTTGTTACGGCTACTCCATCGAGAACAGTCCTCTACTCAGTTCTTGAAAGGGTTTATAATATATAAACAATAAAAAATCTTAGGATAGAGACTTTTAGTTATTCTCTCAATACCTAAGATTTTTATTGTTTTACTAATTTCTTAAACGACCACTTTCCTTGTATATCCTTCGAAGACGTCTGATATCTTGTGGATCCCCGATGTATTCAATATCACATCATGCGCATCTAGAATATCTTTAACATTATCATTAAACTGTGTAACCTCATAACAATTTATAATAGTAATATATTTCCCCTCTATCTTCTTCATATTTTTCATGAAAAAGTTTTCTAAATTTTCATTTGCTGCCTCAATATACTTATTATCTCCTGTAATCAATATGTTCAATTCTTTATTCTCTTTTAAGTTTTTCTTTAATTCCTTTTCTATTTCGGAAAACTTATAGGCGTTTTTTGAATTCCAATCCACTGACAACATCGCTGTTCTTTCTTCATCCGGCAATATTATTTTATCTAGAATTTCTTCTGCCTTGTTCTTTAGGTTATACTCATAAAAAGTAGTCATTCCAATATTCAAAGCCAACTGCCTTTTTATGTATGGAACTATCATCGTAATTAAGTGAACACTGCTCACATAAAAACTACATACTCTTTTTATACTCTCATAACCACCCATTAAAATACCCCCCAATTACTTTCCTGGTAAATTTTACCATCCTTTGTGCTGGATGTCAACACTAATTATAATTATTTTTTAGAGATTCTGTTTATTTTTACAGTTACAATGACTTTGCCTTCATACTAATTTAAAAACTGCTACTTCTTTTCTCTTTTTCTTGCATAAAAATACTATTTTTGGTTAATACTCTTTCCAAAGAGACTTTTTAACAAAAGGAGGCTTCCATGAATATTTTTACAAGAATCGTATCAAACCCAACATTCAAGCGCTTTTTACTATTACTACTATTGTTCACGTTATTCACTATTATCTCTGCATTTTCATACGCCACAGCAATTAGTGATAGCATTTCAAACAGCTTATTCAGATTACATGTTGTTTCAAACAGCCCTTCATCTGAAGATCAACATTTAAAATATCTTGTTAGAGATAATATCCTTCAATATATAAATGAACATTCTGATGACTTTAGTTGTAAGGACGATATATTACTCTTCGCAAATAATAACATAGATGAAATTCAAAGAATCGCTAACAATACATTGTATAGCAATGGTTCAGCACATTCCGCCAACGTTCAAGTAGGTAATTTTAGATTTCCTACTAAACAATATGGTGAAATTACTTTACCTCCTGGTTTCTATGATGCTTTAAAAGTTGAAATTGGAGACGCAGTAGGCAGTAACTGGTGGTGTGTAATGTTTCCTCCTTTATGTTTTGTTGATATAAGTAGCGGAGTGGTAGTCCCTGATTCTTCGAGAGATTTTATGAAAGATAATTTGTCAGAAGAAGAATATAGATTAATCTCCCATGATTCTGCTGATATTAGAGTTAAATTCATGGTAGTAGAAGTCTTTCAAAACATTTGGGCTAGAATATAGGAATCCAATTTCTTGTAATTCCTTACTCCCACAAGTATTTTGATAAAATCTATTGTAAATAACAATTTTTTATGTTATATTTTTTATAGCCTCTTAGAGTGTATATATACACTCTAATTTTATTTGAAAAGGACGAAGATATGGAGAAATTAGTTATATATGGAAAAACTCCTTTAAGAGGAGAAGTTAATATAAGTGGAGCCAAAAATGCAGCAGTCGCAATCTTGCCTGCTACTTTATTAGTTAATGGGGTTTGTACTATACACAACTTACCTAATATAGCAGATGTAAAAATCTCTTGCAAAATTTTAGAGCAGCTTGGTTCAAAAATTAATTGGATAAATAAAAATTCTATTACCATAGATAATAGAAATATTTCTTTTGCCACAGCTCCTATTGACTTAACTAGAAAATTTAGGGCTTCCTATTATTTAATCGGGAGTATGCTTGGAAGATGTGGGCAAATTGAAGTTGGTCTTCCCGGTGGATGTAATCTAGGAGCACGACCTATTGACCAACATGTTAAAGTATTTGAAGCATTAGGAGCAACTGTTGATGTTTCTCATGGTTCTATAAAAGCTTCTGCTGAAAAACTAGTTGGAACTAACATCTTCTTGGATACGATTTCTGTCGGAGCAACTATTAATTCAATTCTTGTTAGTGTCCTTGCAGAAGGTACTACTGTTATTGATAATGCTGCGAAGGAACCGCATATTGTTGATGTTGCCAACTTCTTAAACACTATGGGTGCTGATATTCGTGGAGCCGGTACAGATGTTATAAAAATTAATGGAGTTGATAGTTTAAACGGAGACTTCTCTTATTCAGTCGTTCCAGATCAAATAGAAACTGGAACCTTTATGCTCGCTGCAATAGCTTCTAAAGGAGATTTAACCATAAAGAACTGTGTTCCCGAGCATCTAGAGTCCATTATTGCAAAAATCTTAGAAATTGGTGGAAATGTTGAAGCTAATGGTGACGAAATTAGAGTTTGGTATTCTCAAAGACCAACTAAAGCTTCTGTTAAAACTTTAGCTTACCCTGGATTCCCTACAGATCTTCAACCACAAATGGGTATTGTTCTTGCATTAGCGGAAGGCACTAGCTTAATTAACGAAACTATTTGGGATTCTAGATTCCAATACACGGAAGAATTAAATAAAATGGGAGCAAAAATTACTATCCAAGGCAAAACAGCAATTTTTGAAGGGGTAGATGGCCTTTATGGAGCTCCGGTTTATTCCTCAGATTTAAGAGCAGGAGCAGCTCTACTCATAGCAGGTATTTGTGCAGAAGGCATAACCGAAATATATAATCTCCATCATATTGATAGAGGATATGAAAATTTCGAAGAAAAATTTCGAAATATTGGTGCTAATATAGAAAGAGTTCAGGAATAAATATTAGATAGACGGCGCCCATTCGGCGTCATCTATTATTGTTAAGACAACACAAAAATAGCAAAGGATGAAAATAAATGTTACAATTTTGTAGTTTATATAGTGGCAGCAGTGGAAATAGCTTTTTAATAAAAAGTGATCACACAAACATTTTAATAGATAGCGGTGTAAGCGCTAAAAAGATAATCGATGGGCTTACTTCTATTAATCTATCTATTACCGACATTGATGCAATTTTAATTACGCATGAACATATTGATCATGTGCGAAGTTTAAATACTTTGTCTTCCAAATATAATTTGCCGGTATATGCAAATATTAAAACATGGGATGCATTAAAGGAAAAAAAAGATTCCATTTCCGATTCAAACAAAAAAATATTCAAAGTTTCCGAGAACTTTGAAATTGGCGATTTGAAAATTTTTCCATTCAGCACTCCACATGATGCTGCTGACCCTTGTGGTTTTAATATCTGTAATAATAAGCATAAATTAAGTGTTGCAACTGACTTAGGACACGTAAGTAACAGTATCTTTAAACATTTTGAAGGAAGTTCTTCGTTAATGTTAGAAGCAAACTATGATCCGGAAATTCTTAAAGTTTCTTCGTATCCTTTCTCTCTAAAAAAGAGAATCGACAGTCTTCACGGACATTTACCTAACAAAGTATCTGGACAAACTATTTGTAAATTAATAAATTCCGGTTTAAAAAATGCTTTGTTAGTTCATTTAAGTAAAGAAAATAATTTTCCTGAATTGGTCCATAAAACTATTGAGGAAGAGTTATTAGAAAATAATTACTCTTTAGATACTATTGATATCAATATAGCGTCTCGAGAAACACCCGGTGCTTTTTTAAACGTAATATAAGAAAAATGTACCTCGTAAACTTGGGCTCCAAGACATTTGTCTCTACAATATTCATGTAGAGCACAAGTGTCTTGGGGTCCAATTTTTGCTTGAAGCAACCTTTTTATATTTAACAAAACTTTTATAGAAAAAATATATGGGGGCTGTAGGGAACGTAAGAATCGATAAAAATTTTTTACATAGGGCTAAAACATGCAAAAAACCTCTTTGTTTTGTCCCCTACAAGAGTAAAAACAATTAATCTGCTATCCTTTTTAAAATTTCTTTTGATACTTTTTTTATAATAATCTTTCTGACTATAAAATAAACAGAAACAAATATTAAGACTTTAAAAAACATTAGTGTCTTCTCCTAAAAAAGTCGCTTGCAAGATCTGTCATCATAATACTATTATTCCCAAAATTTGTCAAGAAAAAGATTACGACAAAATTCGCCAAATTGCTACAGATGTAAGGATCCCGATCACATCTCCTATTAGAGCTGCAATCAATACAAATCTTATTCTCTTAATTCCTACTATGCTCGTATATACTGCAATAGTATAAAAAGTGGTCTCCGTAGAACCCATTATTGTTGAAGCAATTAGCCCTATCTGGCTATCCGTCCCATACTCTTTCATTATATCTGTTCCGATAGCTACTGAGCTACTTCCGGGAGATGGGTCTCAATATACTAAGTGGCATTACTTCACTAGGAATATATAACATATTAGTAATCGGCATCATCAAATTTACTAAAAAATCTAATATTCCAGAGTCTCTAAGCAAACCTATAGCAACAAATAGTCCTATCAACGTAGGAAATAATTTGATACTCACTTCGATGCCTTCTTTTGCCCCTTCCAAAAACGTATCAAAGACCTTAACTTTCTCTTTCACTCCATATACTATTATCATTAAGATAGTAATAGGAATTGCTAGACTAGAAAAATAGTTTACTACTGCCATTTAAAGCTCCTCACTGTTTTCGCACATTTCCTTTTTTACATTTTCTTCATTAGAATCTTGGCACTTACAATCACGGCCACTGCTGCAAATGTCGTCGCTATCCAGACAGGCACTATCATTCCCGTTGGATTTTCCGAACCGCAAGGAACTTCTTATCGCTATCACTGTTGTTGGGATAATTTGAATTGATGCTGTGTTAAGCACAATAAACATTGCCATAGAATTTGATAACACTTTTTTGTCTTTATTCGTTCTTTGCATTGACTTCATTGCTTTTAAGCCAGCTGGTGTCGCTGCATTCCCCATTCCCATTACATTTGCGACCATATTCATAGATATCTCTTCATGTACAGGGTCCCCTTTTTTAATATCCGGAAATAATATTCTCATTAAAGGACTTAACATTTTTGTCAGTTTTTTCATTATACTCGTTTCTGTAGCAATCTTCATTAGCCCCGTCCATAGACACATTGTTCCTATTAATGTCAAGGTCAAGGTAACTGCATCAGCTGTAGAATCAAAAATCGAATTGTTTATTTCTTCTACTTTCCCTGTAATTATGGCATATATAAAAGAAGCGACAATAAATAAAGGCCAAATTATATTAAGCATGTTCTCCTCCTTGATAAATTGTATTCATCGTTCTCCTTCAATAGAATTAAGAAAAATTTATATTGTCAAAAAAATAAGAGCCAACATTTGGCTCTCTCTATAGCAGAGTTACTTTTGTATATGTCTTATAAAAAATATTGATATATTTCATTTTTCTGCACATTTCTATCTTTTGCAACTTGCTTAATTGCGTCTTTCTTCTCCATTCCCTTTTTCAAGTATACTTCTAAGTGTTCTTCTAATGTTTTACTCTTCATAGATTCTATAGCTATTTCTTCTTCATTTTGTTTTGAGCCCTCTATAATAATTACAAATTCACCTTTAGCCTCTTTATACTTATCAAGAATTTCGGATATCTTTCCTCGCATAAATTCCTCATGTATCTTTGTTAATTCTCGTGCAACTACAATTTCTCTATTCCCCAAAACTTCTTGCATACTTTCTAATGTGTTTATTAGCTTGTGTGGTGCTTCATAGCAAATTAAAGTTTGAGTTAAATTTTTATACTCTTCTAACTTTTTCCTCTTTTCTCTTTTATTTACCGGAAGAAATCCTATAAATGAGAATTCTTCTGCACTCAATCCAGAGGCCATTAAGCTTGTAATTACTGCACAAGCTCCCGGCACAGGGATCACCTCAATATCATTTTCTATTGCCTTTTTAACTATCGCTTCACCTGGATCTGAAATTCCAGGTGTCCCCGCATCCGAAACCAAAGCAATATTTTCACCACATAACAATTTTTCTACTAAAAATATAGCTTTTGTTTTTTCAATTTGCTTATAATAGCTAATAAGTGGCTTTTTTACCTTTAGATGGTTTAGCAACTTCAAAGTATGTCTTGTATCTTCTGCTGCAATTAGATCTACCTCACCTAATATTCTTATTGCTCTTAAAGTTATGTCCTCTAAATTTCCTATTGGAGTTGCTACCAAATACAGTTTTCCGTTTCATTTTATCCCACCTTTCTGTCAAATTTATTTTTAATCACTCCCATCGATTGCCTTCAGTCTATCTTGCTTTCCTCTACTTCTCCTCTTTTATTTGACCCATATATTTCCAACAACTCAGTCGTATAATTGTTTTCCTTGTCATATACTCTTAATGGCTTGTCCACTTTTAAAAATGGCTTTGCATTCTTAACCGCTTTCACTAAAACCAGTTTTGCCTCACTTTCTTCTCTTGAGTGGACAAATCTAATACTCTTCGGTTCTATCTTGTAATTTCTTAAACAAACAAGGATATCTGCTAATCTCTCAGGCCTGTGCACCATATATAATGTTCCATGGTCCTTCAACAAATAACTTGATTGCTTTACAATGCCTTCCAAGTTGCATTTGCATTCATGTCTAGAAATCAGCTTAGCTGGATTTTCATTGAGCCTTCCGCTATTCTCTTTTTTATATGGAGGATTTGTAACAATTGCATCTATGCTTTGGTTGTCAAAAACTTTATTTAGGTTATTGATATCTTCATTCATTACTGTAAATTTATGCTGTAAGTTGTTTATCTGTATACTTCTCATTGCCATATTTGCTACCTGTTCTTGAATCTCTATCCCGATAATTTTCTTTAACTTACTTTTCCCGCATAACAAAATACCTATGATTCCTGTCCCCGTTCCTAAATCTAGAACTATGCTTCCGGTAGCAATATCCTTTGCAAAGTCTGACAAAACTATGCTGTCCATACCAAAACAAAATTCCTTCTTATTTTGAATTATTTTCCAATTGTTATATCCTAACTCTTCTATCTCTTCGTTTTCTTTTAACTGTATCTTCATACTATTTCACTAGTTCCCTTTATAATTTTTTTTCATACTATATACTATATATAATAGTTTCATATAATTTGCAATAAAGGAGAATTCGGAAATGAGATACTATAAACATAAGGATACTTTTTTTCATAAAAAGGAGGAGAAAAGTTTTCTAATAAAAACAAATCGAGCCGTGCATTCTCTTCATGAAGTAGAATGCTTTTTGCACGATTTGAATAAAGCTTTCAAATATATACATTTATATAAGTTTTTGAAGTAACTATCTTTCTCTTCTAAAAGGTGCCTCAAAACTAACATATCCATCTGGAAAAGCTACGGATTCATTTCCATCGATGTTGATTTTTACAGCATCAACCTCTATTAACTCTGTTAACGTATTTACTATTGACCTAATAATTCTACGTTCTTGCTCTTCTCCTAATGCTTGTTCTTTAACAAAGTACTCAGAAAAATCTAAATAAACGACATTCCCTCTAAGTTCTGCACTGTTTAATACAGTATCTTCGGGAATAAGGCTTGCTTTTGTTTCGTCTTGCGGGCCTTCTAATAAGAGTTCTACTAATCTCTGATATGGATTATGTAAAAGTTCTATGCTTTCTATTGTTCTCGCTTCTGGCTTCAATTCACCCGTTGCTACATCGAAAAAATATAGATTGATCATCGTTCTTCTTAATTCTTCGTCAGGCAATTCTGCTTGAGGTGTATATTCATGTATCTCTTCTGGGTTTTCTCCTCTACCTACATTCACATAGACTAAATACCCTATTACACAGATTAGCAAGATCAGGAAAACTATCCCAACATACATTGTTATTTTCTTATTTTTCATATTTCTTCTCCTTCACAACCGTCTTGCTTTAATAGTATTAGAAATAAATTTGTTTTAGAACCAGATTTCAAAAAACATTTTACCCTTCCATCACATTTTAACTTATCTATATTTTTCCGTTATATATTAATGTCGTCTGATATTTTTATATTTACTCCAAAACAACTTCTTCTCTTTATCCAATTTTCTATATATTCTCATTTACTATGAATATCTCTATTCCGAATTTTATGACTCCTCCTCTTTTTGTTTTTCTTCTATATAAAAAATTAAAATTAATAAACACTTTTTCATCTGTTTAATTATTAGAATCATTTTTAATTAGACTAAAAAAATTAAATATTATTTTTTCCTTTTTTAATATCAAATTATGATTCACTTTTTTATTTTAATATTTATTTTAATATTTTATTATTTAATAAATAATAATTGGTCGCTTTATTTTTTTTGATCCATTCTTTAATGGTCTTTACTGTTTCGTTTTTTTGATTATGTTTTACTTTCCCTTTTTTGAATTTTTCTCCTTGAAAAACATCAAAAAAAGTTTTTCGTTTTCTATCCAAAATCATTTCCTTTAGCAATTTAATCTCTTCATTAATTTTGTTTTCTTTTAATATCTGCTTGATTTCTTCTATTGTAATTTGGTTGTCATAAAAAACATTAAATACTCCCTTAGATATTAAAAAGTTTTTTATATCGTCATTCTCTTTCTCTAAAATGATAATAATCTCTACTCTTCTATTTATTCCTTTTATTAGATTAATCAGTTCTTCTACTGTTTTTTCTCCTGGCAATATGCTATTCAAGCTCAAAACTTCAATTGACATTTCTCCTTCTAATACTTCAATTACACCTTCTTGATATTGAATATCTGGTAATAAAACGTTGTAAATTTTTCCCTTTTTTAGCTCCTCATTAATTTTCGGATTTCCCATCGCTGTAATAACGTTCTTCACGTTTCTCTCCTTTCCCCTTTTTTACAATAGACTAGCAACTCCTTTTATACTTTTCTTCTGTTATGTAATCTTCATGTTTTTTCCATTCTTCTCCCTTTCTGCCTATTCTCTATTATGTTTTTCAAAGTACCTGTTCCGCATAACCTTAAACTGGCTTCTATTTTCAAAAAGAAGTGTCCTTATATTTCCTTCCCTTTTTTGTCTCTTTCGCAAACTTTGTTGCATTTGTTTTATCAACTATATAGATTCGCTTCTTTATTATTGCTTTAAAATTAATTTGGACTATTCTTCAAATTTAATAATTATAATATTTTTTATTCTCTGCTCTATTCTTTTTTTATCTATTTCTTGTAATTTTTTTTATTTTCTAAACTATTTTTTTATTTAAATATTTATTTTAATTATTTATTTAAATTATTAATTTAAAATTAGATTATTAATTACTAATTATTTTTATTTTATTTTTTAATTAACTTTTTTATCAATTTACTTTTCCTCTACCTTCCCAATCTCCTCATTCCTAATAATACTTTTTCTGCTAATAGTTCATAGAAATTTTTTTGCCTCCACTATTCATAGTTCTCATTTTTTTGTTTTTATGTAGACAGTTTTCTTTTTCTCTATACTCTCCTCGGGTTGTTATTTCCGAACTAATTTGCTTTCTTGTTTTATATTTAGTCTTCCTTTTTAATTGTTCTTTGACTTGCATTATGTATGCTATTTTATTTTCTCTCTCAATTCCTTTGAGACAAAAATATTACATCGTTCTCTCATCTTTTCCATATGTTACTTCTCCACTTGATCATTGCAAGATATTAATTGATAATTAAATTGTGACTTTAAATTGCTATTGAGCCTTTTTTTATTTTATATTAAATTTAATTTAAATATTATTATTTACTATTTAATTAAAGTATTTAATCAAGATTTATTAATTAATTAAAACATTTAATCAAGATTTTTTATTTAATTGTTTTTTATTTAACTAAAAAACCAAAGAAAATCTCTTAAAATATTTTTTAGTGTTCATTTTTGATTAATTATTTTTATTTTATTTATATTAATTCTTTAATTATTTTTTGTTTTTTTGATTATTTATTTTATTTTTTAGTGTTTATTTTATTATCATAAAAAAATATAAATTAATGTTATTTTCTCTTCCTATGTTCTATCTCATCATGCTCCTACTTTGGTTTACATTTTATTTTAATTATTACAACTTGTGTCTATCTCTTTGTCTTTTATGTTTACATCTTCTCTAATTCTATCATTTTCCTGAATCTCTTCATTCCGAATAGATTTATTTAAAACATTTTTTTCTCGTGTTTTTTATTATCATTTTATTGCTATTTTATGTGCATTTATTTTTTAACTTATGAGGCTTAATAATTTCATTTTTCTTGTGCCCTTTTTTCACTTTTCTTCATCCTTTTTTTCATGGTTTTTATTTTCCTAAATTATTGTTTGATTAAACTAGAAAGATCATAATAGATAAATTAATCTATTAATTATTAAATATTAAACTAAATAATTAACTATTAATTTCAATTATTTTTTAATTATTTTTTATTTTTTTAATATTTCTAATTAATTAATTTATTATTTGAAAATAATTATTATAAATTAGAGTAAATAATATCTTAAATATTTATTTATTTAGTTATTTTCAGATTAAGTGATCTATTATTTTGAAATAATTATTATAAATCAGAGTAAATAATAAATATTATTATTTATTATTTTTATTTTTTTAACTGCTTCTTTAATACCTTCCTTTCACGCTTTTTTTACTAGATATTCTTTATCAAAAATTATCTTCTATGGAAAGTTTTCAATTAACAGATGAGATGTCACAGAGCTTGTTTTTCTTCTCATTCATTAACCGTCTAGTTTTTATGTAGCCTTTTTTAAATTTTTATGTTTTCCCTTCTAACCTGTAATCCCGAATATTTTTTGTCTTTTCTTCGCATTTTTATTCTCTTTATTCTTCAAGTTTTAACGATTTTATGTACATTGATTGTCCTTCTCTTTAAATAATGTAGAACCCGTTTTTTCTCACTCTTCTCTCGTATTTCGTTGCAACAATTAGATAACATTATTATTCATTCTTTTGTTGCAATAATTGTTCTTAATATTAAAATAAATTGATTGGATATTGTTTTTTGATAAACAATAATTTATTTAAATATTATTTATTTTTAATCTATTTAAATATTAATTTATTTTTTCAACAATTAAATATTAATAAAATAAATTAAATATTTAATTATTTTTGTATAATAAAAAATATGAGATCGTCTCTCTCATATTTTTTATTAATTATTTAAATCATTCCTTGTTTGACTTTTGTTGTTAACTTGCTTATTCTTTTTGCCTTCTCAGCTTCAATTTTAAGCCACTTTCATTCTTCATTAATAATCTTACATATTAATTCCTTTGCGTCCTTTAAAATCAAATTGTGGCGGTGAGGATAGGATTCGAACCTACGGTACCCTTTTGGGGCACACCTGCTTTCCAAGCAAGCACCTTAAACCACTCGGACACCTCACCACATATAAAATGAAGAGTGAATAGTGTAAAGTACGTCGCTTTTAGGTTTTTCCTAACTCAGCTAATATACTCTTCATTACTCACTCTTTGTCCTTGTCATAAGACAAGTTTGGCGGAGTTGGAGGGATTTGAACCCTCGCGGCCCTTACGAACCCTAACAGTTTAGCAAACTGTCCCCTTCAACCACTTGGGTACAACTCCATAAAAATGGCGGAGAGGGTGGGATTCGAACCCACGGTGGGCTACAAACCCACGCCAATTTTCAAGACTGGTGCCATAAACCAACTCGACCACCTCTCCATATGAACATTACATTTCCTGTAACATTCTCTATAGTAGCATTTTTCAAAGTTCTTGTCAATAGAATTGTTTGGGTTTTCTTTTAAAGCATCTGCTCTGTCAAAATCGATATCTCCCTATCGGTTTTACATGGAAGTTTACTCCTCTTTTTTGTATCCCTTATTTTGTGTAATTGCTATCTCTATTGCTCTTTTCTCCTCATCAGACACTTTATTTACTGCCTCACCTTTTATAACTTGTTTAGCATATATATTAGACATTTCCCTTGAGTAGATTCCATTTAATAACACTCCATTTTTATTATCATCTAGTAGCGCAAGGGCAAAACTTAAGTCGCTTCCTGTATCTTTGAAAGCACTATATCTAACCATTCCTATCCTTTGTATACAAGTTGTCATTTCCGACTCTAATCTGCCACAATATTTTCTCAGGTCCTCTGTTCTTTCAGTAACCTCTTCAACTTGTTTCACATACTTCTTCAAAATCTCTTCTATATTATTCCCATTTCCTAGTTTTTTCATGAATTTCACATGGTTTCTATTCAACTTACTTAGTTTTACTCTTGTTGATATAAATAGTATAAGCAAAAGCGTAGTAACTCCTCCCAAGATTAAATTAAAGACATAAGAATTTACAATTACAGAGAGTGTTTCCATTTATTTCCTCCTCCTGATATGAAAACTTACACCACATCATGTGCAGTATAAGCTTTTCTCTTTACTTGATTAATCCAAGAATCCTTGTTAGGTCATCGCCTGTGTTGTATTCTATAATAATTTTTCCTGATCTTTTCCCTGCATCTATCTTCACTTTAGTTCCAAAGTAATTTCTAAAAGTGTCTTCCATTTCTCTATATATCGCTTGATATCTACCATCTTCATTTGGCTTACTACTTTTTTTCTTAATACGCATTTGTTTTTCCGCTTCTCGCACACTGTCCCCGCTTTCTACCATATATACTGCGGACTTGTATTGCTTCTCGGGATCTTCAATAGCTAAAAGAGCCTTACAATGCCCTTCAGTTAGCTTCCCTCCCTTTGCAAGTTCTATAACCCTTGGCTCTAAGTTTAGAACTCTTAAACTGTTTGTAAGACTGCTTCTAGCCATTCCTAATTTTTCTGCTAATTTATTTTGTGTCAGTTCATATTTTTCTAATAATTCTTTTATAGCCATCGCTTTTTCAATAGGATTTAAATCTTCTCTTTGTATATTTTCAATCAGCGCAACTTCTCTATTTGTTTGCTCGGTATATTCTCTCACAATAGCTGGTATTTCTGTCAACCCTGCTTTCTTGCTGGCTCTCCACCTTCTTTCTCCTGCAACTATTTGATAATAATTTTCTCGTTTTGTAACAATTATCGGTTGTATTACTCCATATTCTTTTATTGAATTAGAGAGTTCTTCTAAAGCTTCTTCGTCAAAAGTAACCCTAGGCTGATTCTTATTTGGCTCTACTTCTATTAATTTTAAAGCACGAACCACCTCTCCCTCTTGAATTTCCTCACTTTCTTCCTCTATCACATTGTTTGATAACAGTGCTCCTAATCCTTTTCCTAATCCTGTGTTTTTTGCCATTTTGACGTCCTCCCTCTTAATATCTCGTTTGTTAGCTTTTCGTAGTATCTTGCTCCTTTTGAGTGTGGCGCATATACTGAAATTGGCATTCCATAGCTTGGTGCCTCACTAAGTTTAACATTTCGCGGTATAATAGTTTTATATACATTGTCCTTAAAAAAGGCTCTAACTTCATTTATAACTTGTGTAGAAAGGTTTGTTCTTACGTCATTCATTGTCATAACAACACCTTCAATATATAAAGATTTGTTTAATTGTTTTTTCACTATGTTAACTGTATTCATAAGCTGCCCCACACCTTCCAGTGCGTAATATTCACATTGTATTGGTATCAACAATGAATTTGATGCTGTAAAGGCATTTACCGTTAATAACCCTAGTGACGGAGGACAATCTATTATAATATAATGATACTTGTCTTGTACGTCTTCTAGCTTCTCCTTTAGTCTCTGCTCTCTTGACATCATCGATACTAACTCTACTTCTGCACCTGCTAAATTTATGTTAGAAGGACAAACAAAAAGATTCTTCACATTGCTCTCTACTATTGTTTCTTCTATCGCTACATCATTTATTATTACGTCATATATTGATTTCCCTACATTCTTGTCAACCCCAATTCCGCTTGTTGCATTCCCTTGAGGATCACTATCTATCAGCAAAACTTTTTTGCCTTTTTTCGCTAGTGTAGCGCTTATGTTCACTGCTGTTGTGGTCTTCCCTACGCCTCCCTTTTGGTTAACAACTGCGATTATTTTGCCCATAACTATTCTCCATTCTTTAATTTTTTTTGCATAAAATAAATTCATCAATCTATTTTGTAATAATATAAAATTATTATATAGAAGTCAATGAGTTTACCGATATTTTCGCAGAATTCTTTATAAATCTACAAAGAATCTTATCTCTTTATGATTTAACCTTCCTTTCGAAAATTCTTTCGTGTCGTTTTCTGTCGTATTTTGTCGAACATAAGCTTTCTATACGCCGAGCCAGGCAATGTTCCACGCGTTCGTTACCTGTGGAACCTAGTCATAGAGCCACCTTCCTGATGTTCGCCATTTTCCTAGGGAAAAGTTCAGAGGTTCTTTCCCTTTTCTCTATTATCAATATGTTTCTCTCTATGTCAGTGTTCGGTAATTTTATCTCTTCTATGTTGACTATCTCTAATCCTAGTACTTTCATCGCATTATTACTTTGCTCTATTTCTTCTTTCAGTTTAGGTCCTTTCATACAAATAAGCTTTCCTCCAACTTTAACAAGAGGAGACATGTATTCTACCAAACTATTCAGTGGAGCCACTGCTCTTGACGTAACTACATCATATAACTCTCTGTGTTCTGTACTTCTGCCTGCATCTTCCGCCCTACTATGTATTGCTGTAACATCTCCCAGTCTTAAGCTCTTTATTATTTCTTCAAGAAACAAAATCCTTTTATTCAACGAATCTAGCAATACTACCTTCAAGTCTGCTCTTGCTATCTTTAATGGTACCCCCGGAAACCCCGCACCTGTCCCAACATCTATTATAAGCTCTTTATCTTTTATATGTTTATGTATTGCAAGGGAGTCTATAAAGTGCTTTGTTATTACTTCTCCAGGTTCAGTAATTGCTGTTAGATTTATCTTCGCATTCCATTCTATCAATAATCTCATATATTTATAAAAACTCTCTATTTGCGAAAAACTTAAATCTACTTGTATCCCTTTTGCTTGTTTCTCTAACTCTTCCCTAAATATTTCTAAATCCATAACGCTCTCCTCTCATTACATCACTATTTTTCATCCTTCTTTTATCCTTTCTTATTATATTGTTCTAAATATATCAAAAGAACTGTTATGTCTGCCGGTGACACACCTGAAATTCTTGAAGCTTGTCCTATAGATGTCGGATTAAATTTTTCTAGCTTCTGTCTTCCTTCCAAGCTTATACCCTTTAAACTAGCATAATCCATATCTTTAGGCAAAACTTTATTTTCAAGTTTTTTAAATTTGTCCACCTGGGCTAATTGCAGCTTAATATATCCTTCATACTTTATCTGTATATCTATCTGCTCTATCTCTTGTTTGTTTAGTATTGGTCTGTCTGTATCTACAAAAGACAAGTCTGCATAGTATATCTCTGTTCTCTTTAATAGTTCAATAGCTTTAACAGGACTCACAATTTCTGAAGTTTCCTTTTCTTTTAGCATTCTATTTATATCCTCGGCAGGCTTTATTGTCAGATTCTTCAGTCTTTCAATTTCTTTCTCTATATTTTTTTTCTTCTTTAGAAATTTCTCATATCTTACTTCTGATATTAGTCCGAACGTCATATCCTATCGGCGTCAATCTCATATCACTATTGTCTTGTCTTAATAGCAATCTGTGCTCCGCTCTTGATGTCATCATCCTATATGGTTCAATGGTTCCCTTTGTTACTATATCATCTATTAACACACCTATATATGCATCTGACCTATGTAAAACAATTGGCTCTTTGCCTTCTATCTGTAGGCTTGCATTTATCCCTGCCATAAGCCCTTGTGCTGCCGCTTCTTCATATCCTGACGTTCCATTTATCTGCCCCGCAAAAAACATCCCTCTAATCCCCTTTAGCTCTAATGAGAGGGTTAGATTTATAGGATCAATACAATCATATTCTATAGCATATGCAGGTCTAGTAAATTCTACATTCTCTAACCCTTCAATTGTCCTATACATTGCTACTTGAACATCTTCTGGAAGCGATGAACTCATTCCTTGCACATACATCTCATCTGTATTTAGTCCCATTGGCTCTATAAACACTTGATGTCTTTCTTTGTCTGAAAATCTTACTACCTTGTCTTCGATAGAAGGACAGTATCTTGTACCTGTTCCCTCTATTTCTCCACCATAAAGGGGCGATCTGTGCAAATTTTGCCTGATGATTTCATGCGTCTTGTGATTAGTATATGTTAAATAACATGGAACTTGTTCTATTTCAAGTTTCCCGCTTTCAAATGAGAATGGAACGATTTCATCGTCACCATCTTGTCTTTGCATTTTTGAAAAATCCACTGTATTCTTATTAACCCTTGCAGGTGTCCCTGTTTTAAACCTGTTTAACTTTACTCCCAAGCCTTCTAAGCAATCGGACAATTTATTTGCTGCGAAAACGCCATCTGGTCCACTTTCGAAAGAAGAGGCACCTATATATATCTTTCCTCTCAAATATGTCCCTGTGGCTAAAATAACAACTTTTGTGTTGTATACTGCCCCGATATTCGTTTCTACAGCTTTTACTTTTCCATCTTCTATTTGTATATCTACAATTTCTGCTTGCTTAATGTGCAGATTTTCCTGTTTTTCTAATGTATATTTCATCTCATCACTATATTTTCTTCTATCAGCTTGAGCACGTAAAGAGTGTACTGCCGGTCCTTTAGATGTGTTTAACATTCTCGACTGTATAAATGTCTTATCGATGTTTTTACCCATTTCTCCACCTAAGCTATCAATCTCTTTTACCAGATGCCCTTTCGATGTTCCACCTATATTAGGATTACAAGGCATATTAGCTATACATTCTAAACTAATCGAAAACATAACTGTTTTATGCCCTTTTCTACTACACGCTAGTGCTGCTTCACACCCTGCATGTCCTCCTCCAATTACTACTACATCATAGCTTCCTGCATTATAACTCGAACTTTCTTTCTTATGTTCGACATCAGTTACAAGCTTTGGACTTTCTTCCCTAGACTTTGCTCCGCTTATATTTCATATCTTCTCTCCATATTTCTTATTTTCCTAAACAGAACTTTGAAAATATTTCATTCACGATATCTTCTGAAACATTTTCCCCTGTTATCTTACTTAAATCTTCTATAATATCTTTAATATTAATTGCTATAATATCTATAGGCATCCCTGTGTTAATAGTTTCTTCCGCTTTTTCCGCACTTTTTGCTGCTTTTTCAATTAACTTTTTGTGTCTTATATTCGTAACTATATTCTCATTATCTAAATTAACTTCATTAAGTTTGAACATTGCAATCAAGTATTTTTGCAGTTCTTCTAGTCCTTTTTCTTCTTTTACAGAAATATATATAATTTTTTCATAGCTTTTCCCGATTTTTTCTTCAATATTGGCACTCTTCAAATCTGATTTATTCAAAACAATTATTGCTTTCTTGCCTTTTATAAACTTCAAAATTTCTTTATCCTCTACAGATAATTCTTGAGAATTGTCAAACATAGCAATAATCACATCACTTTTTTCTGCAATTTGCTTTGATTTCTCTATTCCTATCTTCTCCACTTCATTGTCTGCTTCTCTTATTCCCGCAGTATCTACCATATTAAAGGGAATCCCTTCTATTGTAATCATTTCTTCTATTGTATCTCTAGTAGTCCCTGCAACATCAGTAACGATTGCTCTTTCTTCCTTCAGCATAGCATTTAACAGCGATGATTTTCCTGCATTTGGGCTTCCTATTATTGCAATCTTTATTCCTTCTTTTATGATCTTCCCATCTTCAAAAGATTTCAACAAAGCTTCCAATTCTCCCTTAATTGTTCCTAAGTCGCTTTTTACCCTATCTTCTGTCACTTCTTCTATATCGTACTCAGGATAATCTATATTTGCTTCCATATCCACCAATACGTCCATTGCTTTCCCACGTATTTCATTAATTTTCTTAGATAGATATCCTTCCAACTGATGAATCGCTGCCCTGCTTTCCAACTTCGTTCTAGCATTTATCATATCCGCCGTTGCTTCCGCTTGACTTAAATCTATTCTCCCATTTAAGAAAGCTCTTTTTGTAAATTCTCCTGGTTCTGCGAGAGATGCACCTTGCTTTAAGCACAGGTCTAATATCTCTCTCAGAACAACAGCACTTCCATGGCTATTAATTTCACACATCTCTTCAGCAGTATAGCTTTTAGGCTCTCTAAAAAACGACACTAACACTTCATCTATTACTTTGTTTGTTTCTGGATTAATGATCTCTCCATATTTCAACGAATACCCTTTGGTTCTATCGCTGTTTTCCTTATTTTTCGCTCTGAACATTTTATCTAATATTTTTAATGAACCTTCTCCGCTCATTCTTACAATTCCAATTCCACCAATCCCCGGTGCCGTTGAAATAGCAGCAATTATATCCATTTGACTGTCCCCTTTTCTTATAATTAAAAAGATCAAAGATTTTAGAAATATATAATTAAACCATTCAGCTTGAAACAACGCCTCTCTGCTTTAATTATAAATCTGATCTTTGACCTCAAATTTATTTAATATTATTTATTTAATCCAACTACTATTTTTCTATATGGCTCTTCACCCTTACTAAATGTAGCTATTTTATTGTTTTCTTGCAATTTAGAATGGATTATCTTTCTTTCATATGCTGTCATCGGCTCTAATGTAATTGATTTTCCTGTTCTCATTACTGTTTTAGCAATTTTTTCTGCTAAGTCTTCTAATGTCTTCTCTCTTTTCTCTTTATATCCTCCAACATCTAAAAATAGTCTTATTTTAGACGAAGCTCCTTTATTTGCAATAGCTCCCAGTAGGACCTGTAAGTTATTTATTGTTTCTCCTCTGTATCCTATTAAGTAATTTATATTTTCTCCACTTAAAACCACTTCAATTTTGAATTCATTTATGCCTACTTCGTAAGAAACATCTTCTTTTAAGAATTTTCCTAGAAAAGTCTTTATCGCTATTTCAGCTGCTTCTATCTCTTCCATGTTTTCATTAAAAGGTCTTCTTTCTTTCTTTTCCGTCTTCTTTTCTGGTCTGTCCTCTTTTTTAGAAACACCTTCTTTTATTGTCAGTTCTACTTTCACAACTCTTGGTGCTAATATGCTATAAAAGCTCCTTTTACCTTCATCTGCAACATCTTTAATCGTTACCATGTCTTTTGAAGCTTTTAATTCTTTCAATCCTTTATCTATAGCCTCTTGCCTTGTTTTCCCTTCAGAAATTATACTTTTAGACATTCTCTTGTCCTCCATTCTCCTGATCTTCTTTAGAAAATAGAAATTTATTCAAACATAAAATTTCTATAATCATGACAACATTGTTTGTTAACCAGTACAGTGCTAGTCCTAAAGGTGCAATAACAGCAATAGTTACGGACATTATTGGCATCATCCACATCATGCTTTTGTTCATCTGCTCCATCATATCTGGTTCCTCCGGTTTAGGGTTTCCATTTTCATCTAACACAATTTCTTTCTTGTCTTTGCCTTTTTGTCTTTTTTTATTCATCGCCATTGTCAATCTTATAGATATCGTTGAAGATATAACAAAAAGTGCTGGTATTATATATACTGCTGGATCTCTCCAGTCCTCTGTTAAAACATTGCTTAAGTTCAGTCCAAAGAATTCCATGTTTATATAAAAGTCACCAAACTCACTATCTCCAACCATCCCTCTTTCATTTGCAAGTCTTATTAGTCTAATTTGTGGATAGCTATCGCTTCTAAGTTCTTCAATTATCTCTTGTTGTCTTTGTTCTGCAACTATGTCTCTTTCTTCTTCGATCTCTTCCTCTTCCTCGACCTCTCCTTCTTCCTCAGAAATCTCTTCTTCTCCCATATATTCTTCTTGTTCTTCCTCTATTACTTCTTCTTGAATCTGTTCCTCTACTACCACTTGCCTCGCG
Source organism: Oscillospiraceae bacterium (assembly GCA_009785865.1). GTDB lineage: Bacteria > Bacillota > Clostridia > TANB77 > CAG-508 > WQVL01. The sequence goes on from WQVL01000002.1 coordinate 29,234, forward strand.
ATGTAATTCCTAAAGTTCTCCATCCCTTCAGCGTCTATTCCTCTCATATATGTAAGAGGATTTCTCACTAAGGTGAACATTGCAAAGATCAATACAAATTGAAGAATTACTTGCAGGCATCCACCAAACGGGCTCATCTTCTCTCTTTTATATAAAGCCATAATCTCTGCGCTTGCTCTTTGCTGATCTCCTTTATACTTTTTTTGTATTTCCTTTACTTGTCCTTGGATCTCCGATGATTTTCTTCTAGTTCTTTGTTGCTTAATCGACAAAGGCAACATCGCCAACCTTAGTAACATCGTGAATAAAATTATGGCTAACCCATAATTTTGAATGAATATATATATATGATTTAATACAAAACCAAATATGCTTGAAAAAAATGATATTGGGTTCATGGCTTAGCTTCCTCCTTTGTTTACAGGATCATATCCTCCCTGTGAAAAAGGATTACATCTTAAAATCCTTTTTGTTCCTAAATATAATCCCTTAAAAACTCCATATTCTATTATCGATTGTTTAGCATATTCTGAACAAGTAGGATAGTATTTGCAGGTTACCCCCATATGTTCAAACATTGGAGATATCTGCTTTTTGTATATATTTATTAAAAATATAGCACCTTTTTTCATATCTTTTTTCTCTTACCCCTAAACCATTCCGCTTTTTTTAAAAATGGTTTTCATATCTTTCTCTATGCTCTCAAAGGTTGCCCTTCTAGGGTCTGCTTTCTTTTTCCATAAAAATATAATACTGTACCCTGTTTTTGTTTCTGCCTCTAGTAATCGGTAGTTTTCTCTAATCAATCTCTTTATTCTGTTTCTTATAACTGCTATTCCTACTTTCTTGCTGATAGCAATTCCTAAAAAATTTGTGTCTAAACTATGAGTCCTTATAACTGCTTCTATATGGCTTCCTCCATAGTATATTCCTTTTTTCAATACACTATTAAACTCATAATTTTTTTTTAACATTTTTGTTTTTTTCATATAGAAACACCTTCTTCCAGAAAAGGACACAATTGGTGTCATTTCTTACGGAAACGTTCTAAATAGCATCCCTTGTTGTATTTATGCAGATATATTTTTTCTTCCTTTTGCTCTTCTCGCTTTTAATATCGCTCTTCCTGCTTTTGTTTTCATTCTCTTCATGAATCCATGTTCTTTTTGATATTGCCTATTCTTTGGCTGATATGTCATCTTCATAGCAATTGTAACCTCCTAATTTTTTCAATAAGTATTCACAATTATACAACGAATTATTGTTTTTTGTCAATGTTTTTTTATCTTTTACAAATTACCTGTTGATAATTTTTATATTTTTTGATATTATTATGAAATAATACGGATATACGTATTTGCGGATTTATCTTTTCTTGATTGTTGATAACTTTTTTTGATTATTTGCTTATTTTAAAGGCGACTTATCAACATCTGTGGATAAATTTGTGGATAAACTGGAGGGTTTTTATTGAACATAAATTTAAATGAATTGCTTACAAAAGCAAAAGAAATATTAAAAGAAGAAATGTCTGATGTTTCATACCTTACATGGATTGATCCTATAGAACTAGATTCTATTAACGAGAACAATATTGTTCTAGTTTCTGACGATCCTTTTAAAAGAGAAAATCTTGAAGTAAGGCTACATGATTTAGTAGCAAATACATTTAGTTTGCTTTTACAAAGAAAATGTACTATTTCTGTTATTTCTCCCGGAGATGATGAATCTCATGTTGAAGCTATTAATAATAAGACAATTTCTTTTTCAAAGTCTTCTTCATTAAACCAAAAATATTCTTTCAGTACTTTTGTTGTTGGAGATAATAATAGATTTGCTCATGCTGCTGCTCTTGCTGTAGCTGAAGCCCCAGGAACAGCATATAATCCTTTATTTCTATATGGCGGTGTTGGTCTTGGAAAAACTCATTTAATGCAAGCTATTGGAAATGAGATAATTTGGAAAAACAAGGCATCTAAAGTTCTATACGTTACTTCTGAAACTTTAATGAATGAGTTTGTAAATGCTCTGAAAGATGCTAAAATAGAACAGTTTAGACAAAAGTATAGGACTATAGATGTCTTATTAATAGACGATACCCAATTTCTAACCGGAAAAGAAAGGCTTCAAGAAGAATTTTTTCACACTTTTAATACTCTTTATGAAAATGAAAAACAAATAATCCTTTCAAGCGATAGACCCCCTAGAGATATTCCTTTATTAGAGGATAGACTTAAATCTAGATTCGAATGGGGATTACTTGCAGATGTTTCAATGGTAGATTATGAAACTCGTTTAGCTATCTTAAGAAAGAAAACAGATGAAAAACAATTAATAATAGATGATGAAATTTTATCAAATATTGCAGCAAAAATAGATTCGAATGTTAGAGAATTAGAAGGTGTTTTTAATAAATTAGTAGCACAAAGTTCTTTAACACATACTCCTGTATCTATAGAAATGTCTGAAAGAGCTATAAACGATGTAATTAAACAAAAAGAATCTATTATATCACCAGAATATATATTAGAAACCGTTGGAAGATATTTTAATATTAGTGTAGATGTTTTAAAGAGTTCTAATCGCTCTAATGATATAGCTTTTCCTAGGCAAGTTGGAATGTATCTTTGTAGGATTCTTACAAACGAATCTTTTCCAAAGATACGGAGACGCTTTTGGAAAAAGAGATCATTCAACTGTTTTACACGCTTTTAGAAAAATTGAAACAGCAATTAAGGAAGATACAGAAACAAGATTAATTGTGGAAAGTGTTAAAAAGTTAATTTTAAATAAAGAGTAAGTTTAAATTATATAAGAATAAATGATTATAAGCTTTTATATGAAAAAATTGTTTGTAGAACAAGTTTTTATACTTTTTCTTTATAGCCTTTCCGTAAGAAGAAATCAAAAAGTTATCCATATGCTGTTGTAAATAACCTGTTGATTATATGTTGAAAAGCTATAAATCTATATTTTAGAGATAGAGCTGTTAATAATATTTGAAGTTATACACAACTTTATAAACAGTCGTTTTTTTAGGGAAAATCATTTGTTTAGGTGTTTTCCACAGAATCCACAGGACATACTAATACTATTACTAATAATTATATATTTATATAATATAAGCGCAAAAATTTTTAAAGATTACTTAAAGCTTATTACTGAAGAAAGCTAAGAAGTATATTCGCGTAATAAAGGAGAGAAATAAATGAAAATAATTTGTGAAAAAGAAAAACTTTTAAAAGGAATTAATTCCGTAGTAAAAGGAGTTAGTTCTAAAACAACAATGCCAATACTAGAAGGAATACTTTTTAAAACAAATAAAAATGAATTACAATTAACTACTTATGATTTAGAAATAGGTATTGAATATGTGATGGAATGTAATGTAGAAAGAGAAGGAAATACGGTTGTAAATGCTGTAATGTTTAGTGAAATAATTAGAAAACTTCCTGATAGTGAAATAAACATAGAAATAAATGAGAATAATTTACTAGTTATAGAATGTGAAGGATCTTTATATAAACTTGCAACTATGAATGCAGATGAGTTTCCAGAGCTTCCAAAAATAAATATAGAAAAATCTATAGAAATTGATCAAAGTATATTAAAAAACATGATAAGAAAAACAATTTTTGCAGTAAGTATTGAAGAAAATAGACCAATATTTACGGGGTGTTTATTTGAAGTAATAGATAATAAATTAAACGTTGTAGCAATTGATGGGTTTAGAATGGGATGGGTAAAAGCTAATTTGTCAGAGAAAACAAATGATTTTAAAGCAGTAATACCAGGAAAAACATTAAATGAAGTAAATAAAATAGTAATAGATTCATTTGATAAAATAAAAATTGGTGTAGAGAAAAACCAAGCAGTTTTTGAAATGGAAAATTGCAAGATAGTTACAAGATTGTTAGATGGTGATTTCTTAAATTATACAAGTGTGATACCGAGTAATTGGGAAACAAGAGTAAGAATAAATAAAAATATATTACAAAATTGTTTTGAAAGAGTAAGTTTAATTTCAAGTTCAGTTATGGAAAAGGAAAAGAAATATCCTGTAAAAATAAAGATAGAAGTAGGTAAAATAACGATTTCCTGTGCAAATCAAACAGGAGACGCAAAGGAAGAAATATATATTGAAACAGAAGGAAAAGAATTAGAAATTGGGGTAAATCCAAAATATTTCTTAGATGCATTAAAAGTTATAGAAGATGATGAAGTGTTTGTAAGCTTTGGAACTTCAATATCACCATGTGTAATTAATCCAACTAATGAAGAAAGACAAGAGTATACATATATGATTTTGCCAATTAGAATGAAAGAAGAATAAGGAAAAATCATATAAAAATAGAAAATTTACTAATATATATTGTGCAAAAGTATGTAGTAGATCAAATAATAACGTTAAAAAATAAAGAAGAGGCAATAAATGACGATAACTAAATTAAAATTAACTAATTTTAGAAACTATGAAGAACAAGAAATAGTGTTCGATGAAGACATAAATATAATTTATGGAGACAACGCACAAGGAAAAACTAACATTATAGAAGCCATTTTTATTTGTAGTTTAGGAAAGTCTTTTAGAACAAATAAGGAAAAAGAATTAGTTAATGTTTTAAGCGAAAATGAAAGTTGTAAAGTGGAAATTTTTGCAAAAAAGAGAGATAGAGAAATAGCTATAAAATATGAACAAACCGATAAAAAAGCATTCTATATAAACAACATAAAAATAGAAAAGTTAAGTGATATTTTAGGTAATATATACTGTGTGTTATTTGCCCCAGATGATATTTCTATATTAAAAAATGAACCAAGCAAGAGAAGAAGATTTCTAAATATAATGATTAGTCAATTAAGACCAACATATGTATATAGCTTAAATCAATATAGTAAAGTTTTAGAGCAGAGAAATAATTATTTAAAGCAAATTAAGCACGAAGGAAAAGCAGAAGAGATGTTAGAAATTTGGGATGAACAGTTAGTGATGCTAGGAATAAAGGTATATAATTATAGAAAAGAGTTTATAGAAAAAATAAATGAAAAAATAAAGGAAATACATTCAAAGTCAACAGACTATAAAGAAAATATAGAAATCGTGTACAAAACAAATATAAGTGGAGGAAAGAAAGTGAAAGACTCCTCAGAGTTTGTTACTGATGTTGAATACAAGGATAAAAATCGCGTAATAAAAATTGAAGAAAAATATATTGAAGAGCTAAGAAGCAAAAGGAGAACAGATATACAAAAAGGATTTACAAGTGTAGGAATACATAGAGATGACTTTGAAACATATATCAACGAAAGAGAAGTATCGATATATGGATCACAAGGGCAAAAAAGAACAACTATTATTTCTTTAAAGTTAGCAGAAGCGGAAGTAATACACGAGGAGAAAGAAGAATATCCTATTATATTATTAGATGACTTTATGTCAGAATTAGATAAAAAAAGGATACAAGGATTTTTAGAAAACATTAAAAAAAATCAAGTGATGATTACGGGGACAGACAGTTTTAGCATACCGAATACTAAATATAAGTTATATAAAGTTGAAAATGGGAATGTAATCAGTGTATAATTAAGATTAGCTGTTCGAGCGAAAGCGAGGTATAGATATCTTACGCAAAAATCTGAAAGATTTTCTGCGTTTCATTATAAATAAAACAAACAGAGAGGAAGAGAAAAAATGGACAAAGTAGAAAATAATTATGGAGCAGACCAGATACAAGTGTTGGAAGGGTTAGAGGCAGTAAGAAAAAGGCCAGGAATGTATATAGGAAGTGTTTCTGCCAGAGGTCTTCATCATTTAGTTTATGAAATAGTGGACAACTCGGTAGATGAAGCTTTAGCAGGATATTGTAAAAATATAAATATCGAAATAGAAGAAGGAAATATAATAAAAGTAAAAGATGACGGCAGGGGAGTTCCAATAGATACTCATGAAAAGACAGGAATTTCTGCAGCCGAGACGGTGTATACAGTTCTTCATGCTGGTGGAAAATTTGGTGGAGACAGTGGATATAAAGTATCTGGGGGACTACATGGAGTTGGTTCGTCGGTTGTTAATGCATTAGCAGCGTGGATGGAAGTGACTATTGAGAGAGAAGGCGGAAAGTATCAGATGAGATTTGAAAGAGGGAACACAGTACAACCTCTGACAAGAATTGGTGAGTCTAACAATACAGGAACAGAAGTTAGGTTTTTAGCAGACGATACTATTTTTGAAACGTTAGAATATGAAAAAGAAGTTTTGGAAAATAGATTTAGAGAAATGGCCTTTTTAACAAAAGGACTTAGGATTACTTTGGAAGATCAAAGGGAAGAAAATTCTAAAAAAGTAGAGTTTCATTTTGAAGGAGGACTTATATCTTTTGTTGAATATTTAAATAGAAAAAAAGAGGGTCTACATAAACAACCAATATACATAGAAAAAAAAGGAGAGGTTCCAGTTGAAATAGCTATTCAATATACATCTAGCTATACTGACAATATGTATTCTTTTGTTAACAATATAAACACAATAGAAGGAGGAACTCACCTAGAAGGATTTAAAAGATCTTTGACAAAAGTTTTTAATGATTATGCAAGAAAAAATAAAATACTTAAAGAAAAAGATTTGAACTTACAGGGAGAAGATATTAGAGAAGGAATAACAGCTATTGTATCAGTAAAAGTAAAAGAGCCTCAATTTGAAGGGCAAACTAAGACCAAGCTAGGAAACAGTGAAGTAACAGGAATAGTGCAAACTGTAATGAATGAAGAGTTAGCAGCATTTCTAGAAGAAAATCCCGCTGTTGCAAAAGCAATTTTAGAAAAATGCATAAGTGCATCAAGAGCAAGGGAAGCAGCGAGAAAAGCCAGAGAATTAGTAAGAAGAAAAAATGTTTTAGAAAATACAACATTGCCAGGAAAGCTTGCAGATTGTAGTGAGAAAAATGCAGATTTGTGCGAAGTGTACATAGTAGAGGGAGATTCAGCAGGAGGTAGTGCGAAGCAAGGAAGAGATAGAAAGTTTCAAGCAATATTACCACTTTGGGGGAAAATGCTTAATGTTGAAAAAGCAAGATCAGAAAAAATATATAACAATGAAAAACTAATGCCTGTTATTTTAGCGATTGGAGCAGGAATTGGAAGCGATTTTGATGTTACTAGAATAAGATATGGAAAAGTAATTATAATGGCGGATGCAGACGTTGATGGGGCACATATTAGAACACTTCTTCTAACATTCTTCTTTAGATATATGAGACCTCTTGTAGAGAATGGAAACATATATCTTGCACAGCCGCCACTATATAAACTGTATAAGAAGGGAATGAAGGACATCTACTGTTATTCTGATGAGGAGATGGACAAAAAGCTAACAGAAATAGGAAGAGACGGGATATCAGTACAAAGATATAAAGGTTTAGGAGAAATGAATCCAGAACAGCTTTGGGAAACGACTATGAACCCGGAAACAAGGACTCTTGTACAAATAAAACTAGAAGATGCAATGCAAGCAGATGAGATATTTACGACACTAATGGGAGACGAAATAGCTCCTAGAAGAGAGTTTATAGAAGCTAATGCTAAATATGTAAAAAATCTAGATGTGTAAAAGATATAAATAACAAAAACTAATATATAAATAATGGCTTGGGTTTTCCCAAGCCATTATACACAACGCTCATATTCATTTTCAGCTAAGACTAAGACACATAATTTTTTCACCTAATATATATTGCTATATAAATAAGCAAGAGACCACATGTTTTAATCAGTTGCTCGACTATAAGAACACCCTAGAAAACCATATTCATCCATGAAGGACTAATAACAGTACTCACCAACTTATCTTAAATTCAAATAAAAATTTATAAATGAAGTTAGAATTAGATATCAATATAATCTTATTCCGACTATAATAAATACATTTTGATCATATATATAAAAAAGATACAATCTACACATAGTTATTATAATCTACGGCTCAAACATATTACCACCCACAAAGGAACAATAATACATCTTTTGCTCGAATAAAGTGAAGCCAACAAAAGACCTCAAGTTACTCTTAAATCAACAAATATAAACACTATAATATTATTATAGACTAAAAAACTAAAAAAACACGAAGAAAAAAGTGGTAAGTTATTGACAAGCAATGGAAAATTTTGTAAAATAATTTTAAAAGGAGGTGTAAAAATAAAAAAGAAAACGGTTTCAGTCCAAGGATGGATGCCTTATCAGGAAGTATTAGAGAATGGAGCTATCAAACTAAAGGATGGTTCGCTGGTCAAGATTTTAATTGTTTCACCAATTAACTTTAATTTAAAATCAAAACTAGAAAAAGAAGCTATTTTAAATTCTTATAAAATTTTTTTAAAAACCTGCAATTTTGATCTCCAGATACTGATTCATAGCAATAAGGAAGACTTATCCAAACATATCTCAAAAATAGAAACTATAAGTAAAGCAAAAGAAGGAAAGATATTTAAATTATCTCAACAGTATATTAATTTTATTCAGACTATTAACAAAGAAAGAAAATCATCTTCAAAAGAGTTTTATATTCTAATTAAAGAAATCCATGAAAATAAGAAGCAAAGCATGAATGCAAATGAAGCAAAAATAACATATGAAAAATTAAATGATAATTATTTTAAAATTAAGGAATGCTTAGCAAGATGCGGAAACATAGTTGTAGACAGCAATACAAAAGAAAAGACAAATAAGATACTATATTCTTTTTTTAATGCGAGAAAAGAACTGGTTGATATCATATAGGCAGGAAAGGAGAGTAAAAATTAAAGAAAAGAGAGACGAGAATATAGAGGAAGTGACTTTCCTAGATGGAGTTACTAAAGACAAAGATTTAATAGCGCCAGCATATATAAACATGACAAATCCAAAATATATAGAAATAGATAATATTTTTTACTCAGGCGTGATAATTACTAATTATTATAGAGAATATGATGATTTAATATTAAAAAAGATAATAGACACAAATATAAATATGAACATATCAGTTTTCTATGAAAAACAAGATGGGTATAAAGCAATCAGAGATTTAACATATCACATTGCAAATGCAGGTGTGAACTTGAAGGAAGGCAATCAAAATCGACAAGATATAGACCTAGCAGCTTTTACGTATAATGATGCAAAATATATAAGAAAAGAAATACAGATAAACAATGAAGATATTTATTATTTATACATATATTTAAATATATTTTCGAAGGATCCAAAGGAACAAGAATACTTATTAAACAAAATAGAAGGAATTCTTCAATCCTCTCGGCATACAGACAAGAAGGGCTAATTTCAGACAAGAGCAAACCTTTTTATCATGCTTACCAATAAGCAACAACAATGAGCATATTAAATCTGCCTCCAGAAGGAATGTTTTGACCAGTGGATTAGTCGCAACATATCCATTCATATCCTCTTCTATATTTGATGAAGAGGGAGTCTTTTGTGGTACAAACATATACAATAATTCGTTAGTCTTTATTGATAGATATTGCGAAAAGAAATATAAAAATGCCAACATGTGTATCTTTGGAACAAGCGGGTCTCGGAAAATCATTCTATACTAAACTATTAATCTTAAGATATCGATTGCTTGGTGTAGATCAATATGTCATAGATCCAGATAGAGAATATGCGAAACTAGCAAATTCAGTTGGTGGAGTTCTTTTAAAAATAGGGCCCGTTTCAGAGACATATATTAATGTGTTAGACATTAGACAAGAAAGCATCGAAGATGAACAAGGATATTTGGCTACTAAAATTGGAAGATTGATCGGATTCTTTAAATTAATTTTTGGAGACATAAACGAGGAAGAAAAAGCTAGACTAGAAGAAAAGTTAATAGAAACATATAAAAACAAAGGAATTACATTTGAAGATAATACCTTATATAAAAATAGTGATGAAAAAATAAATATTAAGCCAATATTTAAAGAAAGCAAGGATATGCCAGTGCTAGAGGATCTATATAATGTTCTAGGTGAAGATGAAAAAACAAAATCTTTGCAAATAAAATTAATTCCATTCATAAAGGGCTCTCTTAAATTTTTTAATAATTACACAAATATACAAATAGAAAACAAATTAATAATCGCAGATATTTATGATTTGGGAGAAGAAAATATAAAATATGGAATGTATTTATTTACAGATTTATTTTGGGACAAAATAAAACGAGACAGAAGCAAAAGAAAAGCAATCTACTTAGATGAAATATGGAGATTAATAGGAATAACCTCTAATAAGGATGTTGCAAGCTTTATATATAAAATATTTAAGACTATAAGAAAATACGGAGGAAGCAGTGTTGCTATAACTCAAGATGTGTCCGATTTGTTTAGTTTAGATGGTGGTGCATATGGGAAAAGCATAATAAATAATTCTAGCAACAAGACATTTTTTTCATTAGAAGAAGAAAATATTAAGGTGCTAAGCGAGCACGCAAACCTATCAGAGAAAGAAAAAATAGAAATCAAAGGATTGAAAAGAGGAGAATGCTTAATGTTTGTAGGAGATGACCACATTTTAACCAGAATAGATGTGGCGGAATTTGAAAAAGAAGCAATAATCTAAAAAACAATTCAGATAGTAAGTAGAAAATTAATTTAAAAAGTAATAAAAATTAATTTATTAAAAAATAAATTAAATAAAAAAAGGACCAAATATTTTTAGTGTATAACTTTTTTTATAAATAAAATTATCCAGTAAAAACGAACAAAGAAGTAAATAGAAATAATTAATTTGAAAAATGTCCGGACAAAAAAACCAAACAAAGGAAATAGCAAAGAAAAAGAAAATATGTAAACAAAAAGAAGTTAAATTAAGATTGCTGAATAAAGAAGATTCAGAAAAAGAGAATAAAGAAGAAATTTGAGGAGAAAGAAAGAGAGAACAAATTCACAAAAGATTACATAACAGAAGAAACAAAAAGATATGTTTAACATCTAGGAAGCCCTTGTACTATAAAAGTAAAAGATGTGAACAGATGATAGGGGAAGAAAAGGAAGAAGAAACACACATAAAAGACGAAAAGGGAAAAAATGGAAACAACAGAGGGCCGAGGATATCCTCCGGCAAAGGGAAAACAAGCATTTTAGAAGAAAAACGACAGCGATTAGTTAATAGAATTTCAAGAAAAAACAGGTAAGAAAAAACAATAAAATAGTATAGAAATTGTTTTTAAGAAAATAAATGGATGACTTTTATACAAAAGAGAAAAGAGACTCAATAGTAAAAAAGTTTTTACTGCTCAATGACAAGACGAATTATGACCACTACAAAAAGGGGCAAAAAAGAAGAAAAGTCTGAGAGTTAAAAAAGAAGAAAAGAAGAGAAGGAAGGAGGACTAAAGAAAGTGAGTAAATGAGTGAAAAGACATGAGCATAAAAAGTTGAGAAAAAGAATAACATGGGGAAAAAATATAGCGAACAAAAAATAGAAAGAGGCGTAAAAATTTTTAAAAAATATAAACAAGAAGCTATACTATAAAATAGGAAAAATAAATTGATAAAAAAATTAATTAAAAAATAAAATAAAAATAATTAGTAATTAATAATCTAATTTAAATTAATAATTTAAATAGATAATTAAAAAAAATAAAAAAATAAATATTAAAATAAAAAAATAGTTTAGAAAATAAAAAAAATTAGAAAAAATAGATAAAAAAAGAATAAAGCAGAGAATAAAAAATATTATAATTATTAAATTTGAAGAATAGTCCAAATTAATTTTAAAGCAATAATAAAGAATCGAATCTATATAATTGATAAAACAAATGCAACAAAGTTTTGCGAAAGAGACAAAAAAGGGAAGAAAATATAAGGATACTTCTTTTTGACAATAGAAGTCAGTTTAAGGTTATGCGAAACAGGTACTTTGAAAATCATAATAGAGAATAGGCAGAAAGGGAGAAGAATGGAAAAAACATGAAGATTACATAACCGAAGAAAGGCATAAAAGGAGTTTCTGGTCTATTGTAAAAAAGGGGAAAGGAGAGAAACATGAAAAACGTTATTACAGCGATGGGAAATCCGAAAATTAATGAGGAGCTAAAAAAGGGAAAAATTTACAACGTTTTATTGCCAGATATTCAATATCAAGAAGGCGTAATTGAAGTATTAGAAGGAGAAATGTCAATTGACGTTTTGATTTTGAATAGCATATTGCCGGGAGAAAAAACAGTAGAAGAACTGATTAATCTAATAAAAGGAATAAATAGAAGAGTAGAGATTATTATCATTTTAGAGAAAGAGAATGACGATATAAAAAACTTTTTGATATCTAAAGGAGTATTTAATGTTTTTTATGACAACCAAATTACAATAGAAGAAATCAAGCAGATATTAAAAGAAAACAAAATTCCAAATGAAATTAATGAAGAGATTAAATTGCTAAAAGAAATGATTTTGGATAGAAAACGAAAAACTTTTTTTGATGTTTTTCAAGGAGAAAAATTCAAAAAAGGGAAAGTAAAACATAATCAAAAAAACGAAACAGTAAAAACCATTAAAGGATGGATCAAAAAAAATAAAGCGATCAATTATTATTTATTAAATAATAAAATAATAAAAGAATTGAGAAATAAAAAAAACAAAATAAATAATCAAAAAAATAAAGTAATCAGCATTATTGGAATGACAGGAGCAGGGAAAACTTTAATTATATATATGTTAGCAAAGATAATAAAAAATAAAAAAATATTAATAATTGATTTTGACTTTTCAAACAACAACATGAGTACACTTTTTGGAACCAGTAAATTACCCGAGAACACTACTAAATTATTAGAAGAAAACAAATTAAAGATTAACCATTTGAATGCTAGCAATTTAATTATTCATATAAGTAAACAATTAAAGTTAGTTTCTAGAATGAATTTAATTTTGGAGAAACATCAAGACACACAAGACTTAAAAGACATTATAAAAGAGATGATGCCAAAATATGATTTAATTATTATTGATACATCATCAGAGACAAGCCAATCATATTTAAAGCAAATAATTAATATTAGCAATAGTGTGTTCTTTGTAGTTGTTCCAAATATATTAGGAATAAAGAGTTCCCAAAAGTTATTAGAGGTATATATTAATAAATGGAAAATAAGAAAAGAAAAAATTAATATTATATTTAATAAATATAATATTAATTCAATAGATAATACAGTATTAGAAAATTTGTTTTCCGAATTTAAAATCTTGGGGAAAATAAAAATGAGAAATATATATGATTTATTTTTAAATGGTAATAAACCTATAATCAGCCACAATATAAAAAAAGAATATTTAAGTATTATAAGCGAAGCATATCCTTCGGAGAAAGACAAAGTTTGTTACTGAAGAAAGTCAAGAAGTATATTCGCGTGATAAAGGAGGAATTTTAATGAATTCAAATATATTAGAAATGACAAACAGTTTAGGTCAAAGTGTGGGAAGAGAAAACAGTTTAACGATAGCAAGAGAACAAGACAGATTTTTTGATACTACTCTAGGGCGAGTTATAAATAGAGGAATAGATTTAGGAATAAGAGCAATATTCCCAGAATTTTTGGAAAACAAGGTTATAGATGTAAAAGATGCCCTTATAAATGAGGGGCTAAATTCGGCAATAAGAACAGCGATTGACCAAACTTTGGAATTAGGAAGGAGAGCTCTTTCCGACTTTTTAACAAGAGGATTCAGAAACGTATCAGATGCAAGAGACGTTCTCGAAACAGGCGATTTGCTAGCGAATGTATCTAAGGAACTGGACCATGTAATAGAAAGAACAGAAAGAAACAATGCCGACAGGTTGAATATAGGTAGTAACCTCAGTGAAAGAAAAGCAATGCTCCTAGAAATGGTTAGAAGAGATGTGGACAGTTGCATAAGTGAACAGATTGAATTAACTGATACTATCAATTCACATATTACAAAATGGAATGATGCGCTCCAAAAAGGAAATTTTAGGAGCATGGAAAATGAATTTGCGCAGGTACAGGAAAAAATGGTAGCGGTTATGCCGACGGAAAACATGATAAAAGATGTCCGAACATTGGAGAACTTACATAATCTGATAAAAAATAATGGAAGGGACTTTAATATTTCTGAATATGAGAGAAAAGTTGCAGAAATATTGGCATAATATAATAGAGAGACGGGAGAGTTTTATACCCGTCCTTTTACTGTGTCACAAAAATTCACCGGTTATTAAATTTCCGTAAGAGTTTATCTGTTTTTTCCTTGCAAAAGGACATCTCTTTTAGTATAATTGTGTGAAGAAATAACTAAAGAGAGGGAATGGGGAGCAATGGAGGAAATCAAGAAAGAGAATATCATACAAAGAAATATTGAAAATGAAATGAAAACAGCATATATAGATTATGCAATGAGTGTTATTGTGTCACGTGCATTACCTGATGTAAGAGACGGCCTAAAACCAGTGCACAGAAGAATTTTGTATACAATGCATGAAGATGGATTTACACCGGACAAGCCATATAGAAAATGTGCTACAACAGTTGGAGACGTTTTAGGGAGATACCATCCACATGGAGATTCGTCAGTTTATGATGCATTGGTAAGAATGGCACAGAATTTTTCACTTAGATATATGTTAGTAGACGGGCATGGTAACTTTGGATCAATGGATGGAGATTCACCGGCCGCTTATCGTTATACAGAGGCAAGGTTATCAAAAATATCTTCATATATGATTGCAGATATAGAGAAGAATACGGTGAACTTTGTACCAAACTATGATGACCGACTACAAGAACCAAGTGTACTGCCTGCAAGGGTACCTGCACTTCTAATTAATGGTTCATCTGGAATTGCAGTTGGCATGGCAACAAACATACCACCACATAATCTATGTGAAGTAATAGACGGACTAGTAAAAATAATAGATGAAGATGAAGTAACTAATGAAGATTTGATGACTGTCATAACCGGGCCTGATTTTCCTACAGGGGCAACCATATTAGGAAGAGAAGGCATAAAAAGCGCATATACGACAGGGAGAGGAAAGATTACTTTAAGAGCAGAAGCTGAAATAGAGGAGATGAGCGGAGGAAGACAGAGAATTATAGTTTGCTCACTTCCATATCAAGTAAATAAAGCCAAACTGATAGAGCATATTGCAGAGCTAGTTAAAGACAAAAGAATAGAAGGGATTTCTGGATTAAGGGATGAATCAGACAGAAAAGAAGCAGTAAGAGTTGTAATAGAACTAAAGAAGGATGCAAATCCTCAAGTAATTCTTAATCAGCTATATAAGAACAGCCAAATGCAAGAAACTTTTGGAATAATAATGTTAGCGCTAGTAAATGGCGAACCAAAAGTATTAACATTGAGAGAATGCTTAGACCACTATTTAAATCATAGAAAAGAAGTTGTTATAAGAAGAACTCAGTTTGAATTAGATAAAGCATTAGCAAGGGCACACATTCTAGAAGGATTAAAAATAGCATTAGACAATATTGATGAAGTAATTGCAATAATTAGAGGGGCATATGATGATGCGAAAGAAAGATTAATGGAGAGATTTAAACTTTCAGACATACAGGCACAAGCGATATTAGATATGAGACTTAAAACTTTATCAGGATTACAAAGAGAAAAGATTGAAGAAGAGTATAAAGCGCTCATGGAATTAATAGCGGATCTAAAAGAGATATTAGCAAGTGAAACACGTCAATTCCAAATTATAAAAGAAGAATTATTAGAAATGAAAGAAAAATTTGGAGATGAAAGAAGAACCAAGATAATCGCAGCAGAAGGGGAAATCGACATTGACGATTTAATAAAAGAAGAACAAACAGTAATTGCATTAACTCACTTTGGATATGTTAAGAGAATGCCGATAGATACATACAAAAGCCAAAGAAGAGGGGGAAAAGGAATTACAGGGATCGCAACAAGAGAAGAAGACTTCGTAAAGGAGATATTCACAGCGTCAACACATGACACGATTCTTTTTTTCAGCAATAGAGGAAAGCTATATAGGTTAAGAGGATATGAAATACCAGAGGCAGGAAGGACAGCAAAAGGAACCGCTATTGTTAACTTACTTAGCCTAGAAGCTGGCGAAAAAATATCTGCAATAATCCCGATACAGACCTTTGCCGAAGGAAAATATTTATTATTCGCAACAGAAAAAGGAATAGTTAAGAAAACAGCTTTGGCGGAGTATAATACTGCGAGAAAAACAGGTCTTCAAGCAATTGCATTAAAAGACGACGATCAGCTGATAAATGTTAGATTAACAGAAGTGCAAGAAAAAGTAGTTTTAGTTACAAAGAAGGGTCTAAGTATAACATTTGATGAAAAAGATGTAAGAGCAATGGGGAGAGTGTCCCAAGGGGTAATAGGAATAAGACTAAATGCAGGGGACGCCGTAATAGGAATGGAAACTATTTTTCCAGAGAGCACAGCAACACTACTCGCAATAACTGAAAATGGGTTTGGGAAAAGGACAGAACTTGATGAATATAGAGCACAATCAAGAGGAGGAAAAGGAGTAATAACATATAAAGTTACTCCAAAAACTGGAGAAATAATTGGGATAAGAATAGTAACGAAGAGTGATGACGTAATGTTAATAACAGATACAGGAACCATTATCAGATTAAACGTTTCTAATATAAGTGTCCTTGGAAGATCAACACAAGGTGTTACACTGATGAGGACCAACGAAGGAAAAGTTGTAAGTATAGAAAAAATTCCTGAGGAAAAAGACGAGGAATAAATGAACGCCTATGTACGAAGAATCCAAAGAAAAGAGAAGTAATACTTCTCGAAGACAATGAAATCGGGGAGCATAATGATTGTAGAGATAACTGTAGGGATAATAACCCTACAGTTAGTCATATAGATAAGAAGAGGAGGAAACTGTATGAAAAAAGTAGAACCGAATTTTAACTTTATTGAAATGGAGCACGAAGTATTAAAATTTTGGGAAGAAGAAAAGTGCTTTGAAAAACTGGTAGAGAAAAATCAAGAAGGGAAGAAATTTCGTTTTTTAGATGGACCAATAACGGCAAATAACCCAATGGGAGTACATCATGCGTGGGGGAGGACATTAAAAGACATATATATAAGATATAAGGGAATGAATGGATATACTTCACACTATAGAAATGGATTTGATGCACAAGGACTCTGGATAGAAGTTGAAGTAGAAAAAGAATTAGGGTTTAAAGACAAAAAAGATATAGAGAAATACGGCTTAGATAAATTTACAAAGAAGTGCATAGAGAGAGTGGACAATTTTGCTGAAGTTATAACAGAACAATCAAAAAGATTGGGACAATGGATGGATTGGGATAATTCATATTACACAAACTCAGAAGAAAACATTACTTCAATATGGCATTTCTTAAAAAAGTGTGACGAAAAAGGAATGGTTAAGCAATCATACAGGTCAATGCCTTGGTGCCCTAGATGTGGAACATCGTTATCAGAGCACGAAATGTCAGGGTCATATCAAGTAATGACGCACAATGCAGTTTTCTTTAAGTTGCCATTAGTGGGCACAGATTGTAAGGCGGTTGTCTGGACTACAACACCATGGACTTTGTCTGCAAACGTTGCTTTAGCTGTAAATCCTGAGATTGATTATGTGAAGGTCAAAGTTGAGTCAGATGATCAATGCTTAATTATGAGCAAAAATGCTATTGGAATGCTAGGGGATGACAAAGTAGAAGTAGTAGAGGTCTTTAAAGGCGACAAACTAGTTGGATTAGAGTACGAAACATGTTTTGAAGAATTTGATACGCAAAAGGATATCAAACATAGAGTAATAGAATGGGAAGATGTATCAGGTGAAGACGGTACAGGGATAGTGCATATTGCCCCTGGGTGTGGGACTGAAGACTATGAATTAGGACAGAAATTAGGATTAGAAGTCATTATTCCTATTGATGATGTAGGAGTTATTCAAAAAGGATTCGGATTCATGACAGGTCATAATACTAAAGCAGTAGCTGAACTTGTCTTTGCGGAACTAGAAAAAAGAGGGAAACTGTATAAGGTTGAGCCTTTTGAGCATAGTTATCCGGTTTGCTGGAGATGTAAGCAAGAAGTAGTATTTAAAGTAGTTAAAGAGTGGTACTTAGATAGTGACGTTGTAAGAAACGATCTAGTAGAAGCATCAAGAAAAGTTAACTGGAAACCCGAATTCGCAGGTAAAAGGATGGAAGATTGGTTAAATAATATGGGGAACTGGGCTATTTCTAGGAAAAGATTTTACGGATTGCCACTACCTATATATCCATGTGAAGAGTGTAATCATGTAACTGTTGTTGGGTCTAGAGAAGAATTAAGAGAATTAGCGGTAGAACCACAAAAAGTAGACAATATGCCAGATATTCACAGGCCTTGGATAGATGAAATAGAAATAACATGTAAATGTGGAAACCATGTAAAAAGAGTGCCAGATGTAGGCGATTGTTGGCTAGATGCGGGGATTGCATCATTTTCTACACTTAAATATTTTACAGATAAAGAATATTGGAAAGAATATTTCCCAGCTGAATGGGTAACAGAAATGAAGGAACAGATAAGACTATGGTTCTATTCATTACTATTTATGTCTGTGGTATTAGAGGGGAAGGCTCCTTATGAGATGGTTTTAACATATAGTGCTGTGGTTAAAGAAGACGGAGGAAAGTTTTCAAAAACAGGTACGATGATAAAGTTTGACGAAGCAGCAGAAAAGATAGGCGTAGATTCGATTAGGTACTTATATGGAGGAGCACAAGTTAATAATGACGTAAGATTTGGATATAATTTAGGAGATGAAGCAAGAAGAAAACTTCTAAATTTCTGGAATATATATGTATTTTTCAACACATATGCAATACTCGATATGCCAAAACTTAATGAATATAAAATAGATGAAAGCAAGCTAGAAAAGTCAGACAAGTGGCTATTAGTAAGAATGAATGAGTTCTTAACATATGCAAAAGCCCAAATGGATGCATATGAACTACAAAATGTAGTAAAAGAATTTGAAAAGTTAGTTGATGATATTTCTAACTTCTATATAAGAGTGAACAGAAAGAGGTTCTGGAAGATAGGAGAGTCAGAAGATAAATTACAAGTATACTATTTACTATATATTGCAATTAAAAACATGATAAGAGCTATGGCGCCAATAATACCGTTTATGACAGAAGAAATCTGGCAAAACATGGTCAAGAGTTTTGAGCCAAATGAAGTAATGTCAGTACATTTATCAGATTATCCAATGTCGGACAACAAGAATGATAATGATGCGATATTAAAAGAAGTAGAAGATGCAAGAAAAATAATAGCGATGGGGCTAATGCTGAGAAATGAAAAACAACTAAAGGTGAGACAGCCGTTATCAAAAATGATAGTGTCATCAAGTAAGGATGTAAAAAGGGCAGTAATAGACTTTTCGGAGATAATAAAAGAAGAATTAAATGTAAAAGAAATTGAAGTTGTAGAAGATGACAGCACTTTAAATGATGAATATCTAATGGTTAACTTTAAAGTTGCCGGGGGATTGTTTAAAGAAAAGATTGGACAGTTTAAAGCTAAGTTAGAAACAACGTCAGAAGAAGAAATGCAGAACCTAGTACTAGCCTTCAATAAAGAAACAAATGAAAGTGTTAAAGTAGAAGGATTTGGAGATGTAAGCAAAGAAGCTTTTGTAAAAACCAAAAAACCAAAAGCACATTTAGTTGTTATCAAAGAGAATGAGGACATAGTAGCTCTAGATACGACTTTAACTGAGGAGTTAATTGTAGAAGGAATGGCAAGAGATCTAGTGCGTACTTTACAGGTATTAAGGAAAGATGCAGGATTTAAGGTTGAACAAAAAATTAATTTAAAAATTGTGACTGATGGGGAGTTGATGCAAAAAGTATTAGAATTGCATTTAGACAAAATTATAGAGGATACTCTTACAGAGAATTTCAGTCAAGACCAAACAACTGATATGCAAGTGATAGAAGAGATAGAGATAAACGGTGAAAAGGTTGTAGTGGGATTAAAAGCTATATAATAGTAAGAAAGAAAAAATCTGAGGGCTTCTGCCTTCAGATTTTTTTAAATCTTATATCATCTCCAAAAAATTTACACACTGTATAATACCCAACAATTCTAGAAACAATACGTTCATCGTAGACAGAATACATTTCTTGAAGAGAGAAGTTTGTAGAGATTATAGTTTTAGTAATTCTCTTATTTTGATTTAATAACCTGGTGTTCAGGATATTAAACAATTCAGTAAATTTCATGCTGTTTATACTTTCTGTCCCCAAATCATCTATAATTAATAGATCTGCATTTAGTATGTTTTTCAAAATATTTGGATTCGCGTCAGGCTTATTCAGTCTGCAGCTGATTACTTCATCTAGCAGAACTGGTGCAGTCTGATATAAGACCGTCTTTTTTTCCTTTAATAGTTCATTAGCTATACAGTTAGACAAAAATGTCTTGCCAAGTCCAGACTGACCTCTGAAAAGCAAGTTTTTTTCTTCAGGGTTATCAAAATTAGAGATAAATCTTTCAGCAATCTTCTGTATATTTAAAATATTTTCCCTAGGAGAAATGTCTGAATCATATTTTTCTGAATCTACAACATCTGAATATAAACTACAATCAAAATTTTTAAAGTTCTCTTTCTCCAAATTCCCCATGTTGTATTTATTAAATTCGAGATTAAACAATTCTTGTTTTAAACAATTACATGGTGCGTCACCAACAAGAGAATAAATATAACCAGTATCCTTGCAAAGAGTACATTCGAAAGTAGGAAGCAAAAAATCAGGATTTTTTCCGAGTGTCTTCAGGATAGTAGTTCTTTCCTCCTGAAGAGCATTTTTTTTCGAGATGAAATCTTCTAGAGTATCTTTGCCAGAAGAAAGCATCGCTTTTGCTGTGCTTATAGCATGCGAACTTAGTTCTGAGTCAATCTCTTCTAATCGTTTGTTTTTTGAATAGAGAGCCTTCTTCCTTAGCTCTAAATCCTGCTCGGCAAATAACCTTTTTTGCTCATATTTTTTTAATATACTTTTAAATTGTGGATTATTCATGTCAATCCTTTCTGGATTTTGACGCTCATACTTGATTTGCTTTTTGCATATCATCGTACAGTTTGTCCAAATCGTTATACTTAGTGCGAGCTCCCGTATTCCCTGAGCCTTTCTTAAGTTCTTTGACGTTTTTACTTTTTGTTTTAAGTTCTATTAAAAAGGCTTCTATTTCAACAGTCGTCTTAAAGTTTCTGTCATACCAGTCAGATAGAAGTTTATCTAAATAATCAAAACTTGGGTTAGCTTTTGAAGTAGTTTTCTTAAGGGCAATGCTTATCACGTCTAAATCATATCCGAAATCCATTGTCCATTTTTCTATATATGCTTCCTCATATTGCGTGAGGGGATTGTATCTGCCTAACTTCTTAGAAATAGCTTTTTTTATTTTAGTTAGCTTTTCATATTTTTGATAATAATTTTCTAAGTCAGTATAAGTCTTGATGTTATTTTTTGACCAAGATTCAGCAACGGCTTGTACATAGTTTTTATGAAGAGCAGACCTGCTTAAACAATAGTCAAAAAGTGAAATCATAACTTGCTCATCAAAATGATACTTTTTAAACCATAAGTCAATATCACTATACCAAGTTGGGGACATTATTCCTTGAAAACATCTATTATTAATACTTTCGACAGCCTTTGCCCTGTATTGACTTTTGGCGTTATTCTCTACTGTTTCCTTGGACAAGGTAAGGTTTGGCTTATACAGTTTATGCAATTCAATTTCTTGCAAATTATTTAATATAAAACCGGTCCCCTTTTTTGTAATTACCCCATGTTCTTCCCAAAAAGCAAGACTAGCTTGAATTATAGGAAGAGACAGATTTAATTTCTTAGATAAATCATTTAATTTAATATCTTTCTCGTGCTTGGCTAAGAAAACTAGATATAAATATAGCTTTATAGAATCTCCATTTGCCATACTTAAATACTCCGTAAAAAATATATCCGGAAGTTCAGTATTAGAGAATAGTAATCCAGAATCTTTTTGTTCTAGTTTCATAATCTTGCCACCTCTATAAAAGTATAACATTTTAAAGCATCAAAAACAATCGCTTGACATTATTATTTGTCGTAAAAATAAACTTTTTGCTTTTTTATAAACGTTAACATATATGTTGAAACGTGTATAATGTTTTCGTGATTAAACCCAAAAAGACTGAATAAAAACAAAGGAAGACAAAGGATTATAAATCCGGAAAGTATAAGCGTCAAATCTGAAAAAAACAAATCTAGGACAGCAAACACAAAAACATACCATAGAATATTTAGGATGGCAGTACTATAGTCTATAAAACCAAACAATTTATTTTTGAAGTTATAATTCTGTGGAAAAATAAATTTCATTTCTACTAACTACCTCCTTGTTTAAATATGCCCACCTGCAAACATGGATTTAATACTATTAACGCCCATACTGATGTCGGTACCCAGACCAATCATGAAATCTCTTAAATAATTGTTAGCTTTCATCAAAGCGTATATGGAGCCGATATAAATCAATCTGGAGAACATATCCGAACTAGTAGCACTAATGGAGAAACACACTAACAAAATTAGTGATACAAAGACCTGGAGCATTAATAAAAATAAAAATATTTTCAACCAAGATTTAAAAATCCATGAACTATCAGTTAGAATCAATGACAAGAAAGCAAAAGGACTTATTAATATAAAGACGAGAATGATAACATATCTTAAAGCATAAGACAGCAGCAAGTTTAATAAACCTATAGAAATGAACCCTTTTAGCAGACCATCTATTGAGAAGATATTAAAAGCGTTATGTTCTAAAAAAATAACAGTATTTACATTTTGAATTATTGAAGAAAATCCAATTTCGGTATCAAAAAGATTTTCCCCAATACTTCTGATTGCGAGAGAAAGTGTAGAAGTGGAAAAGATAAGGGCGTAGCAGATAGAGTATGAGAAGTTTATAAATATTACACAGAGCAGCAATCTAAAAATAAACTGATAAGGGTTTTGCACTTGTGAGAAAGTGAAATGCGAGAGCAAGTAAGTGATAGAATAATATATTAAAAAAGCTATGACTAAAGAATTTGCAACCAAAATAATTCCTGAGATGTTATTACCGATGATGTCCCCTAAATGAGGGTGGTCTATTATGTCAGTAGACACAAAAACAAGGTCATCTAATATAGAATAAAGACTATTGTCTATAGAAGAAAAGAGATTAGAAAAAAGCACGTTAATAGTGTGCGTAATTAAGTTGGGGATAGTAGCATCTAAATTTTCCATAGCTATGCTCCTCTGGTTGTTAATAGCTGTATTGTGGAAATGACTAAATCTATAGATAGAATAAAAACGTATGAAACTAAACTTCCACGCACGATTCTCTTTCCTGCTCTTATTCTCTCTTCATCACCAAAACTGAATTTTTGCATAAGCAGTCCAGAACCGAACTGCCACAGCGACTGCGGGTGTGGCGATTCGAACTAACCAAGTTTGGATGCTGTCAAAAGCACCTATGATCATGGATATTAATCTGGGGTGCGGTGTTGCGAAACTATAAGATGGAAAAAGAAAAAGAATCATGGAGACTAAAAAGAATATAAGAATTTTATTTTTGGTCAAAAACTTAAGAAACATGGAATTTCCCCTTTCACATTAGAATTTTTAAAATAGATATACTTAAATTATTTTAGCGGTCTTTTTATTCATACACTCTTGAACAGTTATTTCTTCTTCAAAATGAGGAAGCATTTTAAGTTTCGAAGGTTTCAAAATTTTGTTGCCGTCAGACAAGAAAGCCAAAGAAGTAAAAACTTCGAGCTCCTGAGTAAAAAAGTTAGTGTCATATACAAAATCAGAATGGATATAAGTATTTATACTTTCAGAAACGCTAGAATTCCTAGAGTTTAAGGAACTAGTAAAATAATTGTAGTGAGTTTCGTTTGCGTTTTCAGAAATGCTTCTAGAAACTTTAGATTTGTCTTCCTTTCCAATTTGCTTTTGTACATCTTCCACGGTAAAAGAGTCGTCATTCCTGAACCAAAATTTATTAATTAGATTTTGAATAATTACCTTCACAGTAGCGTTGTCCTTCAAAGTATTTAGTAAAGAAGTATAGCTTTGAGTCGCAACAATATTGATACATTTAGACTCTCTGCTTTGAGCGAAGAAATCTCCGTCAGTAAAGGTGACATACTCGTGGAACTCGTCACAAATGAATGCGGAAGTTTTGGGAGCAGCAGAATTAGAAAGTTGTGACAATGCTTCGGTTTGAAAATCTAATTTTAAATAAGCAGCTATTATTTTTGCTAAATTTCTGTACTCAGCAATATTCATATTCAAAACAACAATTTTGGACTTATTAATCACATCAGCAAAGCCTTTGAAAGTAATTTCTTCTTTACAAGGACAAAAGGTATTTAGGACGCTCAAATCAGAAATAAAAGTATTTGTAATTCTTGTGATTTCCGATTTCAATATAGCCATGGTTCGGTCATCCAAACTTAAAAACTCTTCCTCGAAAAAAGAGATGGACGAATGTAAATTGTATATATCCTCCTCCGACATTTTGCCGGACTGAAAGGATTCTCTTAAGAGATATAGTTTTTCTTTATAATAGCCTTCTGTATTTATAAGCTTATGAAGCTCCAAAAAAGTAACATATCCATCATTGTATAGCCTGCAAAGTTTTATGCATTCACAAATTATTTGCTCGCTCTTCTCGAGCCAAAAATCTTCACCGCTATTCGAGGAAAAAAGTGTTAAAATAGTCTTCAAGCGATTGGCCAAAACGGAGGGCTTTAAGTTAGGTTTATCCAAAGGATTATATTTTATGGCAGCACCTAATTCTATGATGGATAGGTCATCTAAGCGATTTTTGTCTTTTGCATAAGACTTTACCTGTTGGAAAAAGTTTCCTTTAACATCTAGTACAAGCATACCGATAGGAGGGTCATCATAGTCGATTAGTTGCTTAATAAAAGGATACATAGCAGAACTTGTTTTGCCGCTCCCAATGGTACCAGTTATTAGGATATTTTGATACAAACTTTTTTCTGACAAATACACGGGAGTTCCACAAGAAAAGTTTTTGCCAACACGTAAATGCAAGCCGGCAAGGGGAAATGTCTTCACTATTATCTGAATTAGACAAGGGCTCTCTCTTGAACTTTTTTAAAAATCTTGAATATATTGAATTGGAGACTATAAGTGAAGAAGAAATGTAAGAAACAATGTAAATAATGCGCAAGTATGTCCATGCAACAGGGGAAGTTTGAATTATATCGAAAGGATATAGACCGTAAGAAATGATAACACTATCTGCAACGAAGAGAGGAAGCAAGGTAATTGAGAAAAATATAATTGAAGCAAAAACAAAGAACGCAATAAAAGCAAAGCGGTTATATACAAATGTAAAGATATTAAAACCTCCTAACTATGAATTTCGCTTTAAAGATAACTTGGAGCCCTGAGAATTGTGAAATACTTTCATATCGAAGAATAAGTATAAAGAATAAAATACGATAAAAAGATTAATAATAAGGGAGATAAAGAAAAAATTGACAAGAGAATTCAAACAATCGCCACCTTCCAATTTTTACCATAATACTATAAACTTTTACTTTTGTCTATACTTTTCTTCAAAAACATGTTAAAATAAAATGCATATTAGTAAAACGGAGGATAATCATGATCGAAAAAAACACAAAAATTGTAGAAATATTAGAAAAAGCACCAGAAAAAGCAGGAGTATTATTAGCAGAGGGAATGCATTGTATAGGATGCCCGTCGGCTCAAAGTGAAACAATAGAAGAAGCTTGCAAGGCACACGGTGTTGACATAGAGGAAATGTTAAAAAAGCTAAATGCATAAAAAACTAATGTTTTTGAAGAAAAGATGTTGACATATAAGAAAAAATATTGTAATATATTTAAGCGACTGCCAAAAAGCAGTTGCTTAATAATTCTTGTAAAAGAATTATGGGCCATTAGCTCAGCTGGTAGAGCACTTGACTTTTAATCAAGTTGTCCCGCGTTCGAATCGCGGATGGCTCACCATAAGGCCCGTTGGTCAAGGGGTTAAGACACCGCCCTTTCACGGCGGAATCATGGGTTCGAATCCCGTACGGGTCACCAGTGCCGCTGTAGCTCAGTTGGTAGAGCAACTGACTTGTAATCAGTAGGTCGTCAGTTCAAGTCTGACTAGCGGCTCCAAAATGCCTTAGGGCAGTGGAGCAGGATAGAGGTTTTGGGAATTGCCCTTAATCTCTGTTTTTTTGTATAAAAACTGATTTAAAAAATAATTTTATATTCTGTAGGATACAAAGAAATAATTTTACTTATCCATAAAGCTAATAAAGCAGAGATTAAATCTCTGCTTTATTAATTATAAAAAAAGAAGTGATAAATTAAGAAGCCATATAAATAAAAATAAATAATTTAATAAAATAAGAAAATAATTAAAAAAATAAATAGAATAAATAATAAAATATAAAAGGACTAAATATTTTTAGTGTATAACTTTTTTATAAATAAAATTATCCCAAAAAAACGAACAAAGATGCAAATAGAAATAATTGATTTGTAAAATATCCTGACAAAAAACCAAACAAAGGAAAGGGCAAGGAAAAAGAAAATATGTAAACAAAGAGAAGTTAAAGTAAGGTTGCTGAATAAAAAAGATTTAGAAAAAGAGAGACAAGAAGAAAAGTGAGGAGAAAGAGATAGTGAACAAATTCACAGGAGATTACATAAAAGAAAAAACAAAAAGATATGTTTAATATATGGGAAGTTTTTTCACTATAAAGGTAAAAGATAGGAATAGATGAGAGGAGGGGAAAGGGGAGAAGAAAGACACTCAAAAGTCAAAAAGGAAATAAATGGGAACAACAAAGAACGAGAGCGTCCGCCGGCAAGGGAAGAATAAGCCTTTTAGGAGAAAAAGGACAACAGTTAGTTAATAGGATTTCAAGAAAAAACAGGCAAGAAAGAACAATAAAAAAGTTTAGAAAGTGTTTCTGAAAAAATAAATGGGTTCCTTTTATGCAAAGAAGAAAAGAAGCTGAGTAGTAAAAAAATTTAATACTCAACGGCAAGGCAAATTATGACTACTATAAAAAGAGGTAAAAAGAAGAAAAGTTTGAGGGTCAAAAAAGAGGAATAGAAAAGAAGAAATGAGGAGCAAAGAAAATGAGGAAATGAACGAAAAGAGATAATCATAAAAAAGTTTAGGAAAAAAATCAACATAAGAAAAAATATAGCGAACAAAAAATAAAAAAAGTGTAAAGATTTTTTGAAAATATAAACAAGAAATTGTGCTATAAAATAGATTCATAAAAAGTTAATTAAAAAATAAAAATAATAATTAGTAATTAATAATCGAATTAGAAAAATAATTAAATAAAAATAAATAATGAATTAATTCAAAAATAATAGTAAATAAAGTCATATGGAAATTCAATATACGAGATAATTCTTTATAAAGTAAGTTATAGAGAATTAAATATTTTCACACTGATTTGAAATAAAGAAGATAGCAAAAATAGAGAAGCGGAGGGGCAAAACAAAGAACGTGCTGCAAAAGGAAATGGCAGTCATGAAGGTGGGGAAGAAGACATAAAATAGAAAAAAGGCAAGAGGTTGAAACGGGAAGGAGAGAACTGCGAAGCTAAACGATATGGGAATAAAGAATTAAGCGGAATGGATGGGGATGCGAAGACAAGGAGACATAAAACGCAAATGAGTTGCAATAAATATTAACTGAGATAATGAAAAGAAGAAGGAAGAGAGAAAGATTCTAGACAAATAAGCGCAACAGAAAAAATTCATAGGACAACGGAAACACTTTTAAAAAACAGAATAAATAAAACATAAAAAATAATAGATAAAATGACAGATAAAATAATGGCTAAAAAATAAATAAAAAGAATATTAAAAAATAAAAATAATAAAAAATAAATAAAGATTTAATAATTGCTCTTTAATTTTTAAAAAATTAATTAAATTAAAACAAAAACCAAAATAATGATAGAAAAAAGAGTTTAATAAATGGACAAATAAATAATAATCCTTTTATTCAAAAAAATCATTTAAAATAATCTTAATTGCTTTAAGATCCAAACCATTAAAATATAATTAAAACATCTTAAAGAATGAATATGAATGACTTAGGTGCTTAAAGAGGCAAGTTAACAGAACAACAATTATCTTGCAGATAGAAAAAGACTGAAAACGAACAGAGGAAAAAAATTAGTCTAAAAAATAAAAGAAACATAAAATAGAAGAATGCAAGGAGTAAAAGAGAGCAAAGGAGATGATTGTGCAGGAATATGATTTGGGAACAAAGAACTCGGGGTTTTGGCTGGGACATGCAACGACAGTAGACATAAGTCAAAAAAGAAGTTTTGAGGTGTGGAGTTACAGAAGAGGTTTCGAAGAAAGACATGTAATTTAAACGCGGAAAAAAGTTTACAGAGATTTAAATAATTACATGGAAAGCATGCTGAAAATAATTATAAAGAATATGTTTTTTAAAATAAATAAAAATAATCAAGAAAATAAAAAATATTAAAAAAATATTAAAATAAATTGAAATTTAATATTTTATTTGATATATAAAAAAGTAAATAAATTAATTATTAAATAAAAGGAGATATTAAATGAAAAATAATATTATAGTTACAGGACGGCTCAAGAGGCATAGGCAAATATTTGGTAGAAAAATTAGCTTTAGAAGGAAATAATGTACTGCTTAACTACAATAAAACTGCAAAGAAATCAAAAGAGTTGCAAGAAAAGTTGAAAAAAGAGGGCATAAACATAGAGATCTTTAGGGCAGATATTTCTAAAAGAGAAGAAGTAAGAAAGATGGTCAAATTTGCTTTAGAAAAGTTTGGAAACATTGATGTACTAATAAATAATGCAGGCATTTCGATGTTACATATGTTTACTGAAATAACAGATGATGAATGGAATGAGATGATAGACACTAATTTAAATTCGGTATTCTATTGTACTCAAGAAGTAGTTGGGAATATGATTAACAATAAAAAGGGATGTATAGTCAACATATCTTCAATATGGGGAATTGTAGGTGCTTCTTGTGAAGTCGCGTATTCTACATCAAAAGCAGGGATAAATGGCATGACAAAAGCTTTGGCAAAGGAATTGGGTCCATCAGGAATAAGAGTAAACAGTATTGCCCCAGGTGTAATTGATACAGAAATGAATAGCAAATTAGATGATGCAATAATAACACAACTAGCTAAAGATACCCCATTAGGAAGAATAGGAAAACCAGAAGATATTTATAAATGTGTAAAATGGCTCATAGAAGATGAATATACGACGGGACAAATAGTCTCACCAAATGGGGGATTTGTAATATAGAGAGAAAAGGGTTCAAGCAAAAACAAAAGGATGGTTTTCCATCCTTTTGTTAATTAGTTTATTCAGATACTTTTTTCTTATAATTACCAGATATAATTTTAGGGACGTATGTAATAATTTTATAAACGGCAAGTCTTATTTTTTTGCTCCATATATATGATCTTCTTAATCTATGAGGCCTATCCAATAAATCTACTTCATCTAATAATATCAAATCTAATACGGGCTTCTCTAATTCGAAAATATAGTTTACTGCTTCGTTGTTATCCCATTCATCGTTTTCATTTCTGAAACAAAAATTAAAAGTATCACTTTCTATAAGATCAATTTCTGTCTGAAAACCTATCTCTGTTCGAGTCATCTCTAACTCTGATACACTCTCCCAATTAGTTCCGAATCCAAAATGAATAAATACTTCACTAGCTCCTTCTTCAAAAAACTTGCCAGTATATGAAATTTTAACTCTTGAATTTTGGACTAATTTATCTGTATTAAAAAATATATTTTTAGTTAATTCCATGCTAATTCTCCTACATTTATCTTTTGTTAATGTCATTATAGTACTAAAGAAAATAATATTCAAGCATTTTTTGTAAAAATATACAAAAAAGACTAAATTATTTACCTAATACTTTACCAATGATATAAAAATTGTCATCTTTTTTAACTGTAATGTCCGGTGTTTCCTTATTCTTAGCTTTTAAAACGATAACATCTTTTTTATTTGAAAAATTTCTCATAAGGATTTTATTGTTTAATTTAAATACTCCGCATTCTTTATCATTTAGCAAAGAATTTAATTCTACAAAGACATAATCGCCTTTCTCATATAAAGGTGACATAGAGTCATCGGCAACTTTTATTGCCAAACTACTACCTGGCATATTAGGAGGACATTCGATAAAATCATTTATAGATATAGCAGGCACCCTATTATGTGTTATATGCTCAATAAATCCATAAGCTACTTGGTCTTCGCTAAGAGTTTTACCATAAGTATACATCAATTGTTGGTATGGAATATCTAAAGCGCGGCAGATGTTTTTTAATGCCTTATGACTAGGGTTTCTTTCGCTTTTTTCAATGTGTGTTAAATGTCCGATGTTAATATCAGTTAATCTTGCAAGTTCAGTTTTAGTCATGTTTCTTGACTTTCTAACTTTCGAAATCATATCTCCGATCATTTTTAGTACCTCTTTTTCTAAAATTTGGTAACATTATATACAATAATAAATAATTTGTCTACTGGTAAACAAGAAAAAACTTTTTTGTAAAAAATTGTATAAAACATTGACTTGTCTTTTTGTTGCATGATATCATATTGTCAATATAACAATCAACAAAAATTAAACAAATGGAGGTTTTTTTACTATGTATACTAATAGAATAAAAGCAATAAGAAAAGAAAAAGGAATAACATTAAGTAGCCTTGCAAAGCTAACCGGAGTGTCTGCAGGGTACTTATGCCATCTTGAAAAAGGGACAAGAAAAAACCCATCTATAGAAGTGATGAACAATATAGCGGCAGCATTAGATAAGACTATAGCAGAAGTGTTTTTTGAATAAAGCAATAAGAAGATTAATAGAATGTAGGAGGAGAATAGAAAAAAATAAAAAAAATGAATGATTTTGAATGATATTGTAAAAAAAAGATGGTTATGATAGTATTATTCTATGAATTGCTTTTTTATAATAAAGGAGAAAATGGATGGAAGTAATTGACAAAGAAAATACAAAAGAAGCGAAAGTAGAAAATGAGAAAAAACCAGAAAAAGTAACTAGTAAGAAATCAGAAAAAAAACCGGCGAAAGTATCAGATAAAAAGCCGGTAAAAGTTGTGACCAAGAAAACAGACGAAACTGCACCTGTGAAGGCTAAAGAGGAAAAAGTATCAGATAAAAAGTCAGTGAAGAAAGCATCAGAGAAAGCGACAAAAAAGCCAGCAATCAAAAAAGATGACAATCCATCAGAGAGTAAGAGCAAGACTAAGACAGGTACTGTTAAGGATATGCAAGAAAAGGTGATTAGCAAAAAACCTGAGAAGAAAAACGCTAATAAACCTGTGAAGGCAACGACAAAAGCTGAAACTCCATCTAAAGAAAAAACACAGACAGAAACCATTAAACAAGCTGCAAAAGTAACCTCTAAAAAAACAGAGGAGATAGTTCAAGTTGAAAAAGCAAAAAATAAGACGACAACAAAAAAAGCAACAAGAACCCCCGCAATAAAAGCAGCAAAGATAAAATCAGATAAAGCAGTGGAGAAAACATCAAAAGACGAAGAAACAGAAGAAGAGATAGAGTATATAACAGAAAAGTATAGTGAAACATATAGAGTTGTACCTTCAGAAAGACGAAGCAAAAAAACATTGTTGATGTCAATGATATTGATAGTGGTATTGCTAAATCTAGTGTTGCTATTTACAGGGTTTGCTTTAGCAAACATTAATAATACGGGAATAGTCGCAGGAATAACCGTGAATGGGATAGACTTGGAAGGACTAACTAGACAAGAAGCAATTGATATTCTTGAAGAAATGATAAATCTAGATAGAGAAATTATCATAAAGGCTGATGAGCTTGAATCTTCTTTTATGCCATCTCAGATAATGGCTAGATATAACATAGAAGAAATAGTAGAAAAAGCATATGGAATAGGAAGAGAAGGAAATATTTTCAGAAATAATTTCGATATTATGAGAGCGAACATATTTAATATAGAGTTTGAACTTGTTCTATTATATGATGAAGTCCTACTAGAAGAAGCTATAAGAGATATAGCGATTAGGCTCCCGGATCCAGTTCTAGAACCACATCACTACATAGAAAGAGACAGACTAATAATCACAAGAGGTATAATGGGGAATTCTATAGACGCAGAAGAAACAAGAACTTTAATTCTCAATGAGATAAGAAACAATACTGGAGAGGACATAGAATTAGAGGTAATAATCTTAGAGCCTGGCGAAATAGATATAGTTCAAATATATAATGATATATTTAGGGAAGCTCAAGATGCATATTTTGTTGAAGAACCATTCCAAGTTTTTACACATGTTTATGGAGTAAGGTTTGATGTAGAAGAAGCCAAGCTTATGCTAGAAGAATATCAAGAACAATATATAATTGAACTAATAATAACTACTCCGAGTGTTACAATTAACAGATTAGGAGA
Organism: Oscillospiraceae bacterium; assembly: GCA_009785865.1. Classification (GTDB taxonomy): domain Bacteria; phylum Bacillota; class Clostridia; order TANB77; family CAG-508; genus WQVL01. Next base: position 61,838 of record WQVL01000002.1, read on the forward strand.
AAGAGCTTTTCCAGATACGCTTTCTTCATTTTCAACAAGGTTTGATCCAGGGAACGTCTCGAGGACGACTAACATACAATTGGTAACTGAGAGAATGAATGAAGTAGTAGTAATGCCAGGAGAAATATTCTCATTTAATCAAACCGTAGGAAGGAGAACTGCAGCGGCAGGATTTAGAGAAGCACCCCGGATTTGCAGGAGGAAGAGTAGTGCCAATGCTAGGAGGAGGGATATGTCAGCCTTCATCTACCCTATATAATGCAGTGCTATATGCAAATTTGGAAATCATAGAGAGAAGACCCCATATGTTTGTAACTGGATATGTAGGACCTGGAAGGGATGCAACTATAGTATATGGAGCGATTGATTTAAAATTTAAAAACACAAGAGACTTCCCTATAATGATAAGGACAACTGCAATAAATGGAGAAAATGTAATAGAAATACTTGGGATAAGACAAGACGTGGAATATGAAATAGAAATTGTTACAACGATTTTAAACTATATCCCATGGAGAACAATATTTGAAACAAACAATGCATTAGCGCCAGGGACGGAGAGAGTTTTACAACAAGGAGGTAATGGAGTTAACAATGTAACTTATAGGATATTCAGACTGGATGGTGTAGAAGTATCTAGAGAAGAACTATCAAGAGATGTCTACAGCCCAATGAACAGAATAGTAGAAAGAGGCCCAGTAGTTCAAGCCGTGGAGGCCAATGCATATAATACATATTATGCAGGTGCATACGGATATTAAGGGATTAAATGTAAATAGACTTAGTTGACAAAACGCCATATGAGCCATATAATAGATACTCATCACAAGAATATAGTGATGAGTATTTTTGGGAGGAAAAGAATGATTAGTTCAATAGGAGTAACAGTAAGATTTGGGAAAAGAGTTTTATTTGAAGATGTAAATATCAAGTTTACAAAAGGAAATTGTTATGGACTGATAGGAGCAAACGGAGCAGGAAAATCTACATTTTTAAAAGTTCTATCAGGTGAAATAGAGCCAAGCAAAGGTGATATTGCAATAGAAAGAGGAGCAAGACTTTCGACGTTAAAGCAAGATCATTTTGCTTACGAAGAGTTTACAATTATGGACACAGTAATTATGGGGAATGAAGATCTGTATAAAATAATGAAATCGAAAGAAGCAATATATGCTAAAGAAAATTTTTCAGAAGAAGATGGAATCAAAGCTGCAAAATTAGAAGAAAGATTTGCCGAATTGGACGGTTGGAATAGTGAATCAGATGCGGCAATACTTCTTAATAGTTTAGGGATAGAAGCGAGTGATCACTATAAACAAATGAAAGAAATAGAAGCAAAGGACAAAGTTAAAGTTCTACTGGCACAAAGTCTTTTTGGGAACCCAGACGTTCTTCTGTTAGACGAGCCAACAAACGATTTAGATATTAATAGTATAAATTGGTTACAAGATTTTTTAATGGACTTTGAAAATACAGTAATAGTAGTTTCCCATGATAGATATTTCTTAAACAAAGTTTGTACACACATAGCAGATGTAGACTTTGGGAAAATAAAAATATATCCAGGGAATTATGATTTTTGGTATGAGTCAAGTCAGCTTGCATTAAAACAAGCTAAGGATTCTAACAAGAAAAAAGAAGAAAAAATAAAGGAACTCCAAGACTTTATCGCAAGATTTAGTGCGAACGCATCAAAATCAAAACAAGCGACATCGAGGAAGAAGACATTAGAAAAAATTGAGTTAGAAGAGATTAAAGCATCTAATAGGAAATATCCATATATAGATTTTAAGCCGGATAGAGAACCTGGGAAAGAAGTTCTAACTGTAAAAAATATTTCTAAAACCATTAATGGTGAAAAAGTATTAGATAATATTTCATTTTCAGTAAAACCAAATAATAAAATTGCAGTATTAGCGGAAAATGAACTAGCTACAACTGTTCTGTTTCAAATATTAGCAGGTGACGTGGAACCGGATGAAGGAGAAATAATATGGGGACAGACAATAACTACAGACTATTTCCCTAAAGACAATAGTTATTTATTTAAAAATGATGAAATTTTAGTAGAGTGGCTACGCGGATACTCAAAAGACCCAGATGAAAGTTTTGTAAGAGGATTCTTAGGGAGAATGTTGTTTTCTGGTGATGAAGCTTTAAAGAGAGTGAAAGTTTTATCTGGTGGAGAAAAAGTGAGATGTGTTCTTTCTAAAATTATGCTATCAGGAGCAAATTTCTTAATATTGGATGAACCTACTAGCCATTTGGATATGGAAGCAATTACAGCGTTAAACGAAGGGTTAACTAAGTTCAAAGGGGATATGATATTTGCATCCCACGACCACCAATTAGTTCAAACAGTTGCAAATAGAATTATAGATATAAGGCGAGAGAAAGTGTATGACCGAGATTGCACATATAATAAATATTTAGGTATGGAATAGAAGACAAAAGAGTATAAAAAGAGTAAAGGGCAGATGTTATATCATCTGCCCTTTAGGTTAAACAAGTTTTACTCTGATTTATGTTTTTCCTGTATATTCACAATTTCATCATAATTATATTTCATTATATCTAGGAAAACGTCTACAATTTTAGGGTCAAACTGAGAGCCCTTATGTTTGAGCAGCTCTGACTTAACAATATCTAATGGTAATGGCTCTCTATAACTTCTCCTCGAAGTCATTGCGTCAAAAGCATCGCAAACGGCAGTCAATCGTACTAAAAAAGGAATATCTTCCCCTGACAACTTATCAGGATAACCGAGAACCATCATATTTTTCGTGATGATTTCTTACAATAGGAAGGATATTTTTAAACATAGGTGACTTTGAAAGGATGTATTCACCAATAACGGGGTGCCTTTGTATATCAGAAAACTCTTCAGCTGTTAAGCTGATTCTTTTTGACAGCACTTCATCTGTCATTCCGATTTTCCCGATGTCATGGAAAAGTCCTCCGATTCTTAATGTAATTAAATCTTCTTCAGGAAGGTGAAACTTTTCGGCCATCAAAACAGACAGCTCAGAAACTCTATCTGAATGTCCTCTAGTATAAGGGTCCTTAATTTCGATAGTATCTCTTAAGGCTTGGATAATTTCTATATGCAGAACATCATCGGTATTCTTAAAGTCTGGGTAACTACTCATAAAAAGCCTCCCTACTTATTTTCATAGCAATTATATCATATTTAATGATTTATGTGCAATTTTATGTAATTCTATTCACAAATAGCCAGTAATATGATATAATTCGTAAAGATTATATTGACAATAGTTATTTTTGGAGGATGGCAAAAATGATATTTAAAGATTATTATAGGATACTTGGATTAGATACAATTAAAATTTCTGAAGCAGAATTGAAAATGGCATTTAGAGAACAAGCAAAAAAATATCACCCAGATGTTAACGTGGAGGATCGTATAGCGGAAGAAAGATTTAAGGATGTAAATGAATCTTATAGAGTATTATCAAATCCAACAACCAAAAGAAAATATGATAAAAAATGGAATGCGTATATAGGTAAAAGGTTAGCGAAAGAAAGAGGGACTGAAGAGAAAAGAGACATGGCTAGTGATTTTACAAAAATGTTTTTCGGAGGAAGCAAGGAAGATGCGGAAACAATTCGTCCGCAAGCTACTAAGAAAAAAGTAGCGATAAAAGGTGAGAACATAGCGACAGAGATAAACATAGATGTGGAAGAAGCCTTTAATGGAAAAGAAAAGAAAATATCCTTAAGAACAATTGAAGGAAAAATGAAGACATTTGCTGTAAAAGTTCCGGCAGGAATAAGAGACGGTGAAAAGATAAGACTTTTAGGGCAAGGAAAAAAAGGAGAGCATGGAGGAAAAAACGGAGACTTATTTATAAAGATAAATATACAAAACACTCCTAAGTTCAAATTAGAAGGATACGACTTAGTTACAGACCTATATTTATCACCATGGGAAGCGGCGTTAGGAAAGAGAGTAAACATAAATACAATTAATGAAACGGTTTCACTATACATACCACCTGGTGTACAAAGCGGAGAGAAAATAAGAATTCCCCAAAAAGGATATAAAGATGGCCAAGGAGGCAGAGGGAGTTTAGTAGCAGAAGTAAAGACGATAGTGCCAAAAAAACTATCTAGTGAAGAAAAAGAGCTTTTTGAGAGATTGGCTAGCATTTCAAGCTTTAAACCCAGAACATAATAACAAGCAGATATATTGACATAATAAGGGGAATGATGTATAATTAGAGTTGAAAAACTGTACAAAAGATAAAACACATTTTAATATGTAGAAATGAGAGGTGCATTGCATGGAAGAGGCAATAGAGGGGAAACACTTTAGTATAACAGACCCTAAAGACGTCAACACAGTTATATACAAAGTTAATAAAACCGAAAAAGAATATTTGAGTAAGTCTCCTAAATTTACAGTAGAAAGGTTAAGTTACACGGAAGAATTAGTAGGAGAAAACAAGAAGAAGACTTTTTATGTGGATAGACCACAAAAAGATGGAAACCCGCTTCTTATACTCTCTTTTCGGAAGAGAAAAAGTGGTTGTTAATACGGGTGTTTTACAAGACACGAAAGTAACCATTATTAAGAAACCCATGCCAATGAAATTTCAGACTTTATATAGTGAAGAAGAAACAGAATATACGGATGTTGAATACACGCCAAACTTGAAGAGGCCAATTTCAATAATCGATCCTGAAACAGCAGAGGAAGTAAGACCAACATTATATTTTGACGAAGTCACGAACGAAGTAAAAGGAAAATGCAAATTAAAACCATATAAAAGTTATTTTGCTTTTGAAATAAAAGACAAAGCAGATAACAATAAGGAGGAACAATAGTTATGGCAGTAAATACTGGGATAGCAGACGGAAACATGTTAATAATAGCAGTCGAACCTAAAGAGAAAGATGTCTACCCACCAAAAGATACAGAGGGAGTAGAAATGCCGGATGAAACGACATTAAAAGCCACACCAGAAGAGTTAAAAATAGATATAGTAGCTTATGACAATACCGTGAAAACGGTAGGAGAAACAGGAGAAAAAGTGACTAGCGGTGACTGTAAAGTTTTTCCGGGAGATAACCCTCCTGCTTTTATAACACGACTAGCTAAAGAACAAGCAGTGATAGAGACTCCAGGGGAAGAAGTAGCAGATGCAGAGCATGATGACAGATAACTGAACCATTAATATAATAGAAGATAATTATATATAGATATAAGTTTATTAAACATACATAAGAAAAGGTGAAAATAGAGATGGGATTTAGAGCTACATACGTATTTAAAAAAAGCAAACCAATATTTATAGCAGTATTCATAGTATGGATGTTAGCATCCATATTCTTCTTGCCGGCATTCACAGTGGGGATCGTTGAAGCGACCACTGAGGCTGGCATTTTTGATTTTAATGAATTCGCGTCGGTCCTAATTAACAATGGGGTAGATATAGGGGGCAGCTTAGCTAAAACTTTTTCAGGTGATTATATTGGAACTTTTCTGAGAATGCAAGTGTTCTTAATTATAGGGCTAGGATTTGCTGCAATAGTAGGAATGTTAAAATCAACACCAAAACATGAATATACAGAAATGGAACATGGTTCGAGTGATTGGTGTGAAAAGGGAGAACAATATACAATTCTTTCTCCGAAAAAGGGGATACTACTTGCAGAAAAACACTATTTGCCAGTAGACAAGCGAGGAAACGTTAACGTAATGATAGTTGGACGGATCAGGTTCTGGTAAGTCTGCCTCATACGTTATACCAAATGCTTATGAAGATTTAGGGTCATATGTATTTACAGATCCTAAAGGGGAAATATATGATAAAACAGCTGGGTATTTACAAAAGCAAGGATATGATATTAAAATACTTAACCTAATAAGTCCATCAAAGAGTGATGGATATAATCCATTGATGCACATTGAAAGTGAAATAGACGTAGATATAATTGCCAATACGATTGTTAAAGGACAATCAGAGATTACATCTCAAGCAGATCCATATTGGGATGACATGGCAGAGATGCTACTTAAAGCACTTATCTATTATCTTCTTGCAACAAGACCGGAAGAAGAGCAAAACTTAGCAAGTTGTGCCGAGTTAGTAAGGGCAGCGAATAATAGTGGGTCAGGAAACTTACTTACAGAGCTTATGAATCAACTACCATATGATCATCCAGCGAGAATGTACTATAAGTCTATAGAGATAGCACCAGAAAAAACATATAGCTCTATACTGAGTTCACTCCAATCAAAATTAGGTAAGTTCGACTCTAAGGAAATAGCGGAACTAACATCAACAAATACGATAAATTTCCCGGATTTAGGAAAGAAGAAAACAGCGCTATATGTTATATCCTCAGATACTCATGGAGCATATGACTTCTTACTAACAATATTCTTCTCTCAAATGATACAACGTTTATATGATTTTGCAGATAAAAACGGGGGAGCATTGAATGTACCAACATTTTTCATACTGGACGAGTTTGCTAACATAGGTAGAATCCCTGACTTTGATAAAAAGATATCAACATCAAGAAGTAGAAAAATATCATTCTCAGTAATTCTGCAAAACTTAGATCAGTTAGAGGCGGTATATGAAAAATCTTATGAAACTATAATTGGTAACTGCGATACGACAGTCTTCTTAGGAAGTAACTCTCAAAAGACTGTAGAATATTTCTCAAAAGAACTTGGAGAAAGGACTATAGCAAGAGAAAGTTGGTCGGTAAATAAAGATAAGCACATGTGGAAACAAGGATTCCAAAAATCCGATCAGATTATGGCAAGGCCTCTTATGACTCCAGACGAACTTAGAAGATTGGATGGAGATTTATGTATAATCTTTGAAAAAGGATTAAAACCAATAAAAGCACCGAAATATTACTATTTCAAATACAATACAGCTAAATTGGTAGCTCAGTATCAAGTAGACCATAATAATGTTGAATTAGCAGAAAGAGGGGAATGGAGAAAATATAATCCATATAATCCGTACGTTCCTGAAAATGAGAATAAGGAAGAGACAAAAATAGAATCTTTAGATGACTTGTTTGAAGAAGAAAAGCCAAAAAAAGAAGAATCGGCGAAAGAGCCTGTAGGAGTTGCTGCCCGGAATGCGGAACTGCTGTGGAAGCTAACGAAGCACCAATGTTGCCACAGGAGCTAGATGATAAAAAAGAAGGAAAGTCTGCGACGAAAGTAGAATCACAAGGTGAAATGCTGCCAGATTTGCAGAAAGATCTAGAAGCAAAGTTTGATGAACTATTCGGTTCTTTTGAAGAAAATTAATTTATAGGGATTGCCACAGGGCAATCCCTATAATAAAGTAAATGGATAAGATGTGAGTAAAATCACATTTTTTTATTTTTAAGAAAACTTTTCTACTCTAAGCAAATGATTAAATTTAGTTTTTCTGGGGAAATATATATTTAAAGATATATATTTTATTCGGAGGTTTTCATGTACAGTTATAAAAAAAAAGAAAGAAAAAGTAAAAAAGCGGTAAAAGCGCTTCTAATTATCATGCTAATGGCCTTAGTATCAGTAACTAGCATATTAGTATATAGCATATACATAAATGCCCCCATATGGGCATCTGAAGATAGTGCGGGCATTGCCATAGGAACAAGAACGGGTAGTGCGGAAAGAATGACTTTTGCAGCTGAAGAGAGCCGGAGCGGACATGTTAGAAACTGCTATAAAAGGCGTGGTAGGCATTTCGCAAATAAGGAACATGGGGACATCAATATTTTCGAACGAAAGTGAAAGTTTGCTAGGATTGGGAACGGGAATTATAGTCTCAGAGGATGGATATATCCTGACTAATTGGCATGTTGCAGGAGATAGGCACAACAATTGCTATGTTACATTGGAAGATGGGAGAACGTATACAGGCCGAGTTGTATGGGCAAATTCGCATTTGGATCTAGCGATTGTAAAGATAGAAGCAAGAGGATTGCACTATTTTAGGTTGGCAAATTCGGACGATGTAAGACTTCGGAAAACCAGTATATGCTATTGGAAATCCGATAGGGATTGAGTTCAAAAGAACAGTAACAGCAGGGATAGTTAGTGGAGTAAATAGGACTATAAGGATTGAGGAAGAGGGCCAAACTTCATATATGGGAAATCTAATCCAAACTGATGCAACAATTAACCCAGGGAATAGTGGGGGGCCACTTATAAACAGATACGGAGAAGTTATCGGAATAAATACAGTAAAAATTACTACAGCACAAGGAATAGGTTTTGCGATTCCAATTAATATTGTTAAACCTATTATTGAACAGTTTATAACTGCTGGAAGTTTTGAAGAAGCAAATCTAGGAGTCTTTGGTTTTGATAGAGCCGCAATCCCACTTATTGAGGGAGATATAAGTTTTGAGAGAGGAGTATACGTAGCCCAAATAACAGTAGGAGGTCCGGCGGCAAGAGCAGGGGTAAGAGTAGGCGATATTATAACAGAGATAGATGGCAGCGAAATAAATTATATGAACGAGCTTCGAAAACATATTTATAGTAGAAGACCGAATGATAGAGTAACATTTACTATTCTAAGAGAGGGAAGAGAAATAAATATGGACATAACATTAGGGAGAGTTTTATAACTCTCCCTAATGTTATGATTGCTTAATTTTTATTGATTTATTATTGACTAGAAATATCTCTTTTCTTATACCCTATAAATCCAATAGTAATCAATGCAGCAGCTATACCAGTTAATATTAGTAAAGGTGTCCAGGTGAATGTTTCAACTGGGTATTGAGGTATACTGCTAAAAGGAGTTGAATTAATCAACCATTCAGGTAAATCTAACATAGCCCCCATATAAACCAGGAAGAAGAACAATCCTAAAGCTGCCCATACTAGTTTGGTTATTTTAGGTGCAAGACCTATTAAAAGTACAGCGAATCCAAGTAATACCCACATAGCTGGCAAAAAAGACATTCCAGCTATTAATATAGTTTGATAAGCGATGGGTTCTGCCATAACTGCATATTGCGCAGACCACAATCCAAAAACAGAAGCATTTACAAACAATACACTACTTACTATGGAAATGAATAAATAATTAAATAATACTTTAGAGCGTGATATTCTTTTTGCATATATAGCCTCAAGGCGCCCTTTTTTCTCTTCAGTTCTAATTTTAAGCATAATCATAAGGACGGGCACAGTGGTTACAACAGACATTATTACCATTAAGAAAGACATAAATTGTTCAGAGATGGTAAATTGGTCATTACTAAGGAATATCTGTTGCATCATTTCACTTCCATCTAAGAAAGTTTCGATATCTCCAAATACAGCACCATAAGAAACCCCAAATACTAACAGAACAATTAGCCATGTAATTAGTGTCCCTTTTAATAGCCTTAACGATAATCCCATAGGGCTTTGTAGACATTTAGAAGCTTCTCTTCTTCCGCGTTTAGCAGGGATTAATCCTGCGCCTAAGTCGCGGATAGAATTTAAGTAAAAAGCTTTTATGCTAATTACTACCGCTAGACCTAATATGACTAAAACTGGCCACCAAAAATTATTGTAATAAGGTTCGGTTTTCATTATTAATCCAAGTGGAGAAACATATGAAAGCACACTTATACTTACGTCCCCAACTGCTCTGAGTAAATACATGATGCCCAAAACCATAAGAGAAAAAGAAACTGCTCCTCTCGATGTAGAACAAGTTTGAGAAAAGAAAGCGGCGATACTTCCAAAAAGAATTCCGGAAGCACCTAAAGTAGCTCCATATACAAGAGAACCTGCTAGATCCATGTTTTCAATTTGCATAGCATATATACCGAAACCTATAACTAATGCTAATATTGTATTAACTACTACACAAAGAAGTAATGTACCAGCTAAGTTGGCGAGTTTTCCTACTGGAAGAGACCTTATAACTTCAATACGGCCTACTTCCTCATCTTTTCTGGTATGGCGTACTACTAAAAATATATTCATTACTGCTACTGCGATTGTAGTAAATAGAAACATCATTTGTACAAACATTACACCAGCCGTATAGTCTTCGCCAGTAGCATATGCAGGTCCTATCATTGCTACCATAGCAGGATTTTGTAAAGTTTCTGCCATCCCAGCTCTATCAGCGGGCTCTCCATATAAGTTAGGGAAAATAACAGCTACATAAACAGTCAGAGAGATAAGGAGTACTAACCAGACAAGGCTACTCTTCCATTCTCTCCTTAAATATAATTTTGCTAGGTTAAAGCTATTTTTGAATAACATTATCCCTCACCGCCTTTATAGTGAGTCATAAATAACTCCTCTAATGAAGGGGGAACACATACCAGGTTAGTAATCTCATATTTATCCAGACTAGATATAGCTTTAGCTAACTCAGAACTATCTACTGTGAATTCAATAATATTACCATTTTGCTCAATATCATGGATATTTTTAATTTTTAAATCTTTAATGTGATCTTTAGTCTCTATTTTAACGCGAGTTCTTTTTAAATGGCGAAGTTCATCTAATGTACCTGTCTCAATGATTTTACCATTACGAATAATGCTGATGTTATTACATAGTTCTTCTACTTCTGATAAGATATGGCTAGATAGCAATACAGTTTTCCCTTGTTTCTTGAGATCTAGAACGCATTCTTTAAAAACAAGCCCCATTAGAGGATCTAATCCGCTAGTAGGTTCATCTAAAATATAAAGTTCAGCATCAGATGCAAATGCAGCAATTAAAGCTACTTTTTGACGATTCCCTTTTGAGTAAGTTCCACATTTTTTAGAAGGATCGAAATCAAATCGCTTAATCAATTCTTCTTTCTTCTTCTTATTCTTAGATCCTTGCAGTTTAATAAATAAATCGATTACTTCTCCGCCTGTTAGGTTATCCCATAGATTAACATCACCTGGAACATAGACAATTTTTTCATGAATTTCAACAGCATTTTTCCAAGCGTCTTTCTCAAAAGCAGTAACAGTTCCTTTTGTTGCTTGCAATATTCCTAATAAGCAACGAATTGTTGTAGTTTTTCCAGCTCCATTCGGGCCAATAAAGCCAAGGATTTCCCCTTTTTTTAGTTCTAGATTAACTCCGTCTAGAGCTGTAAAGTCTCCGAATTTTTTTGTAAGATTGTCGATTTTTACAATGTTTTTCATTATAAATATTCCTCCTTATAAAAATTTTGTTTTAACATATGAACAATATCAAGAAATTTATTAGAAGCGGCCTCAATGTTTATAAAATCTGAGTCAATAACTTCTTTAAGTAAGCCGTTAGAACAGTAATTTAATAAATTTGCGATCTTCTCTATATCATCAGGGTTTTTGAATTTGTTTTTATCAATTTGTGCTAAAAGCTCTGTCCAGGTGCTAGCGATTTCATTAATATATTTTGAAGAAATATATTCCTTTATCTCTTTATCATCTTCCTTAAGAGCGGAAAAAAAGAATTCGTAGATATAAGGATACTTATTCATTATATTTAATTTGCATTCTGCGCCTAATAAAATATATTCAAACAAGTCAGCTGTTTTACTAAAATCTTGCTTGCCTATTTCAGAGGCTATGAATTCAACAATATAGTCATATAAAAAGAAATATAAGTTCTTTTTAGTCTTGAAATAATGAAATAGTATTCCTTTGGATATATTAGCTTCTCTAGTAATAGCATCTGTGGTAGTATGCTTGTACCCATTAATGGCAAACAGTTTTAGAGATATATTAATTATCTTTTCTTGCTTATCGTCGCTTGCCTTTAAAAAATTCACAAAATAACACCTCCTATAATATCATCATACACCTATTGACCAAACGAGTCAATAGGTGTATGCAAATTCTTTTAAAACTTATACTTATGATAAAACGGCACCGAGGACTAATATTCCAAGATTATCTCTATATATTTCATCAAACTGATCTATTGGAAGCGGATTTTCGCCATAACCGGCTTCTATAGTATAACCAGGATACCTAAATTCTTGTAAAAACCAATCTTTATATCCAGCAAAACTAGAAGTATAAGGAACTTCTGCCAAAGCATATCCGCTTATTTGTGCAAGCTTCTCGCCAATTTGTTTAGCTCTTTCAGGAGCATAATCTTTGAATTGCCAGTAAATTTCTTTGCCTTGAGTATGATAAGCAAGAATTAATTTAAAGTCATGCATCAGTGTAAAATCATATATAGCCTTAGCTTCAGGAGTAGATAGTGGAGTTAATCCCACATAATCACGAGGGGCGGGACTGACGAAACCTTGCCCAAATTTAATTTCTTTTGCCTTTTCCCAACCAGCAGGGAATTGTAAATTAATGTCAACACCTTCTATATTTGCCTTCCAACCAGAAGGAAATGGAATTGAAGGATATTTGTCAGCAATTTGTTTTGCAGAGAGATATGCAGATGATTTCGGTGGAATTAAACCTGTCACTAAATCTACGCCATCAGGATTACACATTGGAACAATATATATGCTGCAAGCGCTAAATATTTCTTTAGCTGAATGCCCTAAAATATTATCACCATTTACATAGGCTATACAAAAATCTTCTATAAATTTCATAAGCAAAGGGGAAGTAATCCATTCATTTGCATGCATGGAAGCGCTGTAGAAAACTTTCTTGTCGCCGCTCCCCAGTTTGATACAATAAAGAGGGTTGCCAAGTACACTTGACCCAATAGAAAACACATCTAAAAAAGGATGAATTTTTTTAAGTAAAGAAATATTGGAATTCAATATATTAGAATTATAGCTAACATTAGTAGGAACGATATTTCCCGAAAGAGATATATTTCTCAAATTATACATATTAATCACCTACAATAATATATTAAATATTATTGTAGTATGATACTTAAATAAAGATAATATAGAATAAATTGTATTGAAAAGATATGAGGATTTTGATAGAATAGAAGACGCAGATCAAGAGTATGATGATTATGGAGAGGGTTTATGAAAGACATATACATTGTTATAACTTATACGGGAACATATCTATCTAAAGCAATCAAGTTGTATACGAAGAACACGTATACACATGTATCAATTGCATTAGATAAAGAATTAGAAGAATTATATTCGTTTGGAAGACATTACAGCTATACGCTTTTTCCAGCGGGATTTGTTCATGAAGGAATAGACTTCGGGACATTTAAAAGGTTTAAAAAGACAAAAGCAGTAGTATTCTCTAAAACAGTGACAGAAGAACAATATGATAGAATACAACATGTTATAAAACAAATGGAGAAAGACAAAGAAAAATATAGATTTAACATTATAGGAATGGCCGCTGTTTCATTAGGAAAGCAAGTTGAAAGAGAAAACTATTTTTACTGTGCTGAGTTTGTAAGATATATATTGAGTGAAGCTGGAGTGGAAACAGAAGAACTACCGAAAATAGTCAAGCCACAAGATTTCACTAAACTTAAAGGAATAAACTCTATCTATGAAGGCTTTTTACAAGAATATTCATATAAGGAAAATGAAAAACATATAAAATGCGGATAAAAGAAAGGAGAATTTTTATGGACTTTTTAAATGCTGAAATTTTAGGGATAATTGCTACATTATTTGTCCTGGCCTCTTTTGCATTATCAGGAGAAGGAAAAATAAGGAGCATAAACATTATAGGATCTACTCTTTTTGTTATTTATGGAATTTTTATTGGAGCAATAAGTGTATGGCTATTAAATGGAGCGCTTATTTTTATACATATTTATAAATTAATTAAAATTAAAAATGCTAAATCGAAAGAGCAGAGTCTAGAGTAAATAATAGAAGAACGAGAAACGAGGGGAAAGACTACATGAATTATAAAGAAAGCAGACTATAAAGCAAGTGGTTTGCTTTTTTTTGTATGTCGTTAACAAAAGAACACGAAAATGTGATAGAATGGGTAAGTCGAATAAAAACAAAGGATGGTCGGAGTATATGAAAGTAACCATATTAATGGCATTATCGTTAAATGGATTTATTGCTAGACAAAATGGGGATGAAGACTTTCTATCAAATAAAAATTGGCAGATAATGAAAGAATATATAAAAGAATATGACAATTTAATCTTTGGAAGAGTTACCTATGAGAATGTAATAACATGGGGAGAACAATACCAAAAAGATTTAGAAAATGTTAATTTAGTTATAATTTCTAGAAAAGAAAACAAATCTAATGAAGATATTATATACTGTCAGTCTCCTAAGCAGGCAATAGAGTATTTGAAGAATAAGGGAATGAATAAAGTCCTAATTTCTGGTGGAGCACAAATAATTACATCATTTATAAATGAAGGATTGGCAGATGAACTTGTATTATCATATAATCCTGTAATAGTGCCACAAGGAATATCTCTTTTTAGAGAAGCAATTTTAGAGACAAAATTAGAACTAAAAGATACAAAAATTATTAATGATATAGTCCATGTTAAGTACAATATTATTAAATAAAGATAGAATGGAGATAAATATTTCAGAATGGAGAAACAATGAACATACTGGGGCTATGGTACATAAACCTTATAATTGCTTGGTTTTGCTCAGTTTTAAGAACACAATGTTTTAAAGTGGCGACTAAGACGGCAAAGGATGATGGAGCTTTAACAATTTTGTTACAGCTGATTTCTGGAGCTTTAATACTAATATGGGTTCCTTTTTTTGATATTAGATTTCCTACAGATCCTAGAGTGTACTTTTTTGTAGGATTGGCAGTTTTGTTTTTTGCATTAAATAATAGGCTAAGTACTACTATTATGAGAGGAATAGAGGCATCTACTTTCAGCATATTAAAACAAACTAATGTTATATTTATGATAATAATCGGGCTCACATTTTTTGGTGAACCTGCTGTGCCTACGGCAATTATAGGAGCGATCTTAATAATATTTAGCAATTTCCTAGTTTTCTACAAAAAGGGTGACCTGAAAATGAGCAAGTATGTAGCATTAGGTGTGCTATCGAACTTATCACTTGCTTTAGCAGTAACTTTAGATATAAGGATATCAGGATATTTTAATCTTCCATTCTATATGATGATCACTTTTTCGGCACCTGCACTAGTAATTTTCTTATTTGAAAGGACAAAGATATCAACATTAAAAGAAGAATTCAAGAATGTGAACAAAAAGATTCTGATTTTAATAGGACTTTCTTGGAGTGTTGGAGCAATAGCTATACTACGTGCATATTTACTAGGAAATGTAACGGTGGTAGCGCCACTATCATCTATAAGTGTTATGCTTAACGTTCTTGCTGGATACATATTCCTTAAAGAAAGAGAGAATTTACTTAAAAAAATTATTGCTGGGGTGCTTATCATAATTAGTGTATTTTTAATACAGATGTAGTAAGGGGGAGAAAGAAGATGGGAGAACAGTGGAGTGTAATGTTTATTATTTCACAAGTTTTTGTGCTTGCGGCTATGATAGCTTTTGTTTTTGCGGCACTAAGCAAACAGAAGAAGAATATTTTGTTTTATAGAATTCCATTTATGGTCTTATATGGAGTGAGTTTCGCATTACAAGGATTATGGGTTGCATTTGGTATGATAATGTTTGGTGTTGTTACCATGACAGTTTATTATATATTTGAGAGCAAAGGAAAAGCCCCTAATATTTATGTTTTAATATCCTTTTTGGCAACAGTGATTGCAATAAATGTTTTCCTATGGCAAGGAACTTTAGATCTATTCCCAATGGGAGCATCATTGGTAGGTACATGGGCGTTTTGGCAGAAAAATGAAAGGACATTACGATTTTCAATTTTAATTCCAACAACGATTATGATTATTTATAATATATTTGTATTGAACTATATGGGGGTTGCTATTGAAGTGTTTATACAGTGCCTACAAGTCATGGCGTTTGTTAGATATGATGTCTTGAAAAAGGAAAGTTTAATAAAAGACATTCAAAAAAATAATCGCAGTCCACTAAGTGAAGGTGAATAATAAAAGAATATTTTATACATGAGTAAAGATAGGTATTGTAGTCCTATCTTTGTTTTTTTAAAAAAATATTAATATTATTATGCTTCAAATAAAATCAAGGCTTGTGTAAAGCAAAATGTTGTTCCTATAGGCAGGTTAGACATTTGATTGCTTGCTGTAAAATAAAGACCTTTTTCGTCAAATCTCAGAGGTTCAGTATATAAAGTTCCACCCGCTTGAATCCATAGTGTAGCTACAGCAGCAGAGTCCCCTTGATATAATTTCAATGGAGGATAGTCGTCGCTAGTTATAATGTAGTAAGTTGAGCCACTAGATAAAGTTTGTTGATGATCGAGACTACCTATTCCCCAAAAGTTGTAAGTAAATCCCGAATGTATAACTCCCGCTCCAATTCCTCTAAGAGTGTTTGTAGAGTGCATAACATTTGTTACATCAGACCAATCAATAAACGATTGTATCGACTCTATTCGTTCATATATATTTTTCACATTAAGACCAGTTACAGAAATACCCGCTTTTGCGTGTGCATGGTGTGTTAATTTGGCAGATGCATTTGAAGCATTAAACAATCCTATTGTAGCTTTCCCGTGCAATGTAATTTCTGCTTCGCTAACATCAACAATGGCAAATCCAGAAGAAGAAGAATTTTTTGCATGGCTACTTCCGCCGGCAATTCGAACCCATTCGTCGGCATCTACATCATAATCAACCTTTTGTATATGAAATGATTGACCATTTTTTGAAAGCCCTGTCATTTGTGTAACAAACCAGCTAATTGTAAAAACGCCTGCTCTTAATATGTCAATAGAGCCTTCTTCATTATAGTTGAAGTCTGCTTCTAATATAAGTTCCTCGTTTTTGTTTTTAACTTCACTTTTGCTTAGTGCAATTTCAACATCAAATTCTACTAAACTTTCAACTTGTATTTTATTATCTATTTCTTTCCTCTCACGTTGAATATAGTACATTTCATCTCCCCTTTTATACTAGTATATGAAAACAGGCACAAAAATGTTTTATATATCTTCTCAGATAAACACAATAAAACACAGATTTACGAAATTCTACATATAATGTTATAGGTGGTTTTCACAATTTAGAAGGAGGAGTGAATCAATGAATAAAAACTGTTACGAATCATTTTGTGACTCAGAACAATTAACTAGATGTTTTCCATTTAGATGCAGATGTATAAAATGTTGTCCGCCGAGACCTAAACCTCCGGTTATCTGTAACAAAAAAGGAGGATATCAAGTGCAACTAACATCTCCTGCTAAAGTTTTTGTTGCAGATAAGGAGATTGTTAAGTTCAATACTGTTATTAATAAATCAGATAAAAATATTACTTATAATTCAGAGACGGGAAGATTTACCTTATTAAAGCCATCTAACTATTTAGTGAATTGGAATATTTCAGTAGAAGGAACAGCAACAGCTCCATTTTTTAGTTTTTCTTTATGTGTTAACAACAGAATTTATGGAACAGCAACAGCTCCGATTGCAACTAGCTTCTTGAGTAGTAGCAGTTTAATAACTGCAAATGATCTTTCTACTACAATTGAGCTGCTTAATACAACAGGAGATACCGTTAGACTTCATGAAATAAGTCCTATGGCTAATATAGTGATAGCTAACATTAATAATTAGAAAGGGAGAATAAAAAACATGGCATATTTCTTGCAATTAGAAAGAACTACAGGAGGAGCTATCGAACCAGAAGCTAATATTGTTTTTGACAATGAAATTAGAAATAGTGGGGAGTTTTCATATGACGATACAACGGGTATAATTACTTGTAATAAGACAGGGGATTATATAGTTAACTGGTTTGTAGTTCAGCAAACAGGATTATCTAAAACAGGAGGTAACTTTACCCTTCAAACTAGTTTTGAGGATATAGTTACAAGTGAGAGCGGAAGTAGCAGTCATTTCAAAGTGGCACCTACTTCAGGATTTGCAGTTATTAGTATTGCAGATGCAGGGGAAACAATTCAGTTAATTAATCCTGATACAATAAATAGAGCTACTTTATCAGGAGTAACAGCGGTAACAGCGGGGTTGATGATATATGGTGCAGGAGAACAATCCTTATCCTCAAGCGGAATGCAAGTGCAACTTGATACACCTACAATATTACTAGACGAAGCATTTGTACCATTTAATGACATTATAACCCCAAGCTCTTCTGCAGATATATCATATGATATAGCAACATCAACATTTACACTTAAGCCAGGAACGTATTTAGTAACATGGGAAGTACCAGTTGACGGAACAGATACAAAAGCCTTTGTGAATTTATCATTATTTTTAGATGGTATTCAAAAAGTTCAATCTTTTATACCGGTATCAGTAGGAATAGTAGCAGGAAGTTCATTGGTAGTAGTTCCAGTAGACGATGTTACAGGAGAACCTTCAACACTACAGCTAGTAAACACAACAGACGATACTATTAGCATAACAGGCCTTGCTAATATAGTTATAGTAAAGACATCATAGTAGGATATTTTAAAGCCTAGATAAGGTAACTTCTAGGCTCTTTGTTAATTTAAAATATAAGAAAGACATATATAAGACGTTCTTATATATACGGACTTCCCCGTGAAGACATGAAAAACGGGCTAACAATTACTTGTTTCGCCCGTTTTTCTACTACAAGAACTCTTACTATCTAGTCATCCGTGTACTGATAGTGCACCATTGTACCTCTACCTTCGCTATATGTATACCCTGTCTTTTTTACATTCCTCTTTAGATATTTCGATAACGAACTTGTTACTATTATCGTTAGTATGAGTCCTGCAGACAGTTTCGCCCAGTTAATTGGGTCACCACCAGCAAGCTCCCAAAAGAAATCAATTCCTTTGGTAATTTCTGAAATAGCGTCCATTCAGGCGCCCCTTTCTTGAAAAGATACCTTTAATTCACGTATCATTTGGAGAGAGAACATTACTTATCGTTAGTGTCTTTTTCGTGCCGGTATGCATATCCACATTGCCACAAGTACCAAGGAACCAATAATCATTCCTGGTATAAAAAGCGTAGCAGCAGAACCTAAAGTAAATACCGTCACTCCTACAATTAACCTTCCTAAACCTTTACGGCTCATTATAGGACTCTCCTTTCTGCATTTCAATTGATATTATTTTACCAAAATCTCAGCAATAAGTCAACATAAAGCAAGATTTTGTAATCCTGATGTTACAGATTTAAAAAGCAGGCTAACAATTACTCTTAGCCTGTTTTAATGCCACTATTTCGCAGCATCCCCTATTTTTTTGTGAAACGATAAATACCTGAGAAGGTATCAGGCGATGTCCTCGGATTTTTGCTCCTCATAAGGATGCCGTCTTCCTCTAAAAGTTCCAAGAGTTTATCCTTTACATCATGTACGGCAAAATCATAATGGTGTACCCGTACGTTTTGAGCCGTATGCCTATTTTGCATATCGACGGGCTTGCCAACAGAGAAATAGAGAGAGATGTAACCCCGGACGACTTGAAGTGTTATATATACATCAAGCGTTCCTAATCGCCTCTCATTCCTTGCGGTAATGTGATTAACTAATGCGCTAACCAAATCATCAATGACGAGAGTCGCTATCGTCGTCAAGTCTTTCGGCAACGATTCTTCTGGATGTCGATAACGATGTACTTCTCGTTGTGCTTTCCACACCCTGGCAAACCGCGTTACAGTGTTTCGTGGTGATGATGACATAATTGCCTCCTCGCATATTCTATTTTCCCACTTCAAAGGGGTAGATATATATTTATGACCACAGTATATCATAATTTGCATGAAAAATCAATTTCAATGCCCTCTCCTGCATCATTTCATATCTTTACGAAGTTTAGTAATAAATTTTTCGTTGTTTTAAAGTTTCTGTAATTTATCTTGCTTGCCATACCCAAGTTTCATTCGCTGGATTATTTCTTATATGGTTCATTAAATTAATAGCATTAAAGGTTAGACTACCAGCAGGACTACTTACACCAGTATTTGTCCATAGACCTGTAAATGCTAGGTTGTTAGGAACATTTGTTAAGCCTAGATTAGACCCCCCAATTATAAAATATTCTCCTAGTTTAATTGAGTTTATAGTGTTTACCCCAGTAAACATCTCATCCATATTTATCGCATTACTTGTGTCCCACCCAGATAAATCAAGGCTTGTAAAGGCAGTACGTAGGAACATTCTATTCATAATTGTTACATTGCTAACATCCCAGTTAGAAACATCACCGATATTGCTCAAGTTGTTTGCATCACTAAACATACTACCCATAGTAGTAACATTACTTGTATTCCAATTCGAGAGGTCAATACTTGTTAGACTACTTGTTCCATTAAACACACTAGACATATTTGTCACACTACTTGTATTCCAATTTGACACATCAAGATCTGTCAGGTTACTTGCTCCAGCAAATAATAGTCGCATATCAACCACATTGCCAGTATCCCAATTTGACACATCAAGGCTTGTTAGACTAACATTGCGAAACATATTAATCATATTGGTTACATTGCTAGTATCCCAAGTAGATACATTAAGATTTGTTAGGCTGGTTGCATAAAAGAACATTCCTCCCATGTTGGTCACATTACTTGTGTTCCAAGTAGATAAA
>WQVL01000003.1 GCA_009785865.1 Oscillospiraceae bacterium
CTATTCATAGGAAATACCTCCACTAATATGATCGTTTTTGTCGTTAAAAACATTTTATCATATTTTGGTATTTCCTTTTTTATTTTTATACTCTACTGTGACATATCTATTGTAAACCTATAAGAATGTTTTGCTGTAGAGATGAGTTGCAAGTAGTTCCTAAAAAAATTGTCTAATCTTGTAAACTGAAAGTTCTTTACAAATATTAGAGGATACAATAGTATGATAAAAGTTATAAAATCTTTAATTTTACAATTTAATTTTTACGTGAATAGAATTAAAATTTAAATCTTGTTTAAGATTCCTTGTAACCCCCTGTGAGCTTAAAATAAGAATGGAGGTGATAGCATCAGATATACAAAACTGTATATAAATATAGTGTCACTACTCATTACTGTCGTGCTTTTTTTAGCAGGTCATTTTGTAATTACAAGCATTTATAGAATAGATAGAGAAGGAAGCGGATGGGAGAAGGAAATTTTTTCTGTGCATGAATCGTATATTAAGAATGATCAAAACAAGTTCACTTTTTTGATTTAAAATTACTATCTTGTATTGATATTTCTGAGATTTATCCAATTAGCATTTCTTGACTTTTATACATTAACACTATATAATATTAAGCGTAAAAAATTATACATAAGAAGGGAAGAAGAATAAGCTAATGGTAGAATTGACAATGCTTATAATACTTATTTTATTTGGAGCCATATTCTCGATGATGGAGATAGCATACATTTCGCTAAATGATGCCAAAATTTCTAGAATGGCGAAAGAAGGAAATAAGAAAGCAATTAGAATAGGTAGGACATTGAAACAACCTAGTAAGTTTTTAGCAACTGTGCAAATAGGAAGTACTCTTGCAGGTTTTTTAAGTAGTGCTTTTGCTGCAAATGCTTTTGCAGATGATTTAGCACCAATATTATATAGAATACTACCGGTTAATATACATGTTGCAACAAGCATATCAATTATTTTAATCACAATTATGCTTTCATATTTTGCTATAGTTTTTGGTGAATTAGTTCCAAAAAGAATAGCGATGAAATACTATGAAAGAATAGCTTTTGCTACTACAGGGGTAATAAGAGGTACTTATATAATTACAGCACCGTTTGCAAAGATTTTAAGTGTGTCTACAAATGTGGTGTCAAAGATTTTTGGAGTATCAGAACATGATGAAGAAGTAGTTACTGAAGAAGAAATTAGAATGATGGTATCTGTAGGACAAGAAAAAGGTTCAATCGAAGATGAAGAGAAGGTACTCATAAACAATATATTTGAATTTAATGATAAAGTTGTTTCTGAAGTTATGATACATAGAAAAGATATATATGCGGTGGACTTAAATAGTGAACTGGTAAGTGTTATAGATGAACTCAAGGAATATAAATATAGTAGAATACCAGTGTATGAGGAAAACATTGATAATATAGTAGGGATGCTATTTATAAAAGACTTATTAGCTGTTATTAATAAAAAAGGTATAGAGAATATCAAAATAAAGCAAATAGTGAGAGAGGCATATTTTGTTTCAGAACACAAACTAATAAATGAAGTCTTTAAGGATTTGCAAAAGAACAAACACCACATGGCAGTGGTTTTAGACGAATATGGTGGAACAGCAGGTGTTATTACGATGGAAGATATTATAGAAGAAATTGTTGGAAACATATTTGATGAATATGATGAAGTAGAGCTTGAATACGAAAAGATAGATGATACTACTTTCTTACTAAGTGGTGGTATTACAATACATGAGCTTAAGAAAATATTAGAAGTTGATATACCAGAAGGTGAGTATGAAACATTGTCAGGATATTTAGTAGATTTACTAGGGAGAATTCCTTCGGAGGAAGAGAAACCTCTCATTCAAACTGAAATGGTAAATTATCAAATAGAAGAATATGAGGAAAGACGTATCTTGTGGGTTAAAGCATATAAGAATATTACAGAAGACATGCTAGAGAGCGAGGATGCGGATGTCTAATAAAATAAAAACCATGTTAGCAGTACAGGTTGCAGTTATTTTTCTAGTGACAATAATGTTTGTATTGTTCAATTCGAATTTTGCTGGAGATTGTGTCACTGTAACTAATTTTGGACTATATTGCTTGAGTTGTGGTCGGAACAAGAATGGCAAACTATATGATTAGAATAGATATTATATCAGCATTTAGAATGCACCCAATATTTTTTATTACTTTAATATATTTGGCTCTTTTAAACATAGTATTCATAATAAATAGTTTTAGAGAGAATAATATTAAAGTAACAAAATGGGTATATCCGAGATGGACGTATTTAATTGTTTTCTTTATTTCTATAATAGTATTTACAATTGTGAGAAATATAGTATAATAGAAATATCGATTTAAATTTTAAATTGGAAAGAGGTGAATTGTAGTAATGGAACAAGAACAAAAAGGAATGAGTATAGCATCTATGGTATTAGGAATAGTAGGTCTAGTATTAGGATGGTGCTTTTACCTATTTATTCCGTTAGGAATATTAGCTATAATATTTGGTATTATAGGAATGAAAAAAGGCGGAAGAGGAATGGCAATAGCAGGTCTAATCATGGGAGGATTAACATTATTAGTGTACTTAGCAATGGTTATTTTAGGACTTGCAATATTAGCAGCGGTATAATTGCCGATTTATGTTTTAATAAAAAAATAGTAAAAAAGGGGCGAAAGCTTCTTTTTTATGTGGAAATATGATAAAATATGTAAATCAAAAATAAAGAGAGGTGGATATAACAATGGATATAGAAAAAGATTTAGAAACGACTGAAAACACTGTAGAAACAACACATACTGTACAAGGAGCAACACAAAATGTATTAGAAGGAGAACAAAAAGGAGTAAGTATTGCAGCAATGGTTTTAGGTATAGTAGGACTAGTTTTCTCTCTATGTGGTGCAATGGGAGCAATTCTTGCTGTTCCGTGTTCGGTACTGGGAGTAATATTGGGGATAGCCCGGAAGAAAAAAAGGTGGGCAAGGAATGGCAGTGGCAGGAATAATTACTGGAGCAATTGGATTAGTTATTTCTTTCGTATTTGTATTTTTCTTATTAATCATTTTTGGTTCAACAATAATGATGTTCTAGAAATAGAATTTAGCAAAAAAAGGAGCGAAAGCTTCTTTTTTTGCTATGAAATATGATATGATGCAGATGTGAGGAAGGGGTTTTACATGGGATTAAGCATAAATGAAGAGATAGTTGCACTGGCAAATAAAGTGGAAAAAGAGCTGGAAGATATATTTAGAGGAACAGATAAAATAACGGAGCAAAACAGTTTAAAAGTATTAGAAGCTTTTCAAAAATATAGTTTATCTGAGATGCATTTTGGAAGTACAACAGGATACGGTTATGGAGATATTGGAAGAGATACTATTGAAGATATTTTTAGCTATATTTTCAAAGCTGAGGATAGTTTAGTAAGAACTCGGATTTGTATCTGGTACTCATGCTTTAACTGTTGCTTTATTTGCAATGCTAAGGCCAGGAGATATTTTGCTAAGTATAAATGGAAGACCATATGATACATTAGATTCAGTGATTGGGATAGAGGAGAATCCTAGTTCACTTAAAAGCTATGGAGTAAGTTACGAGCAAATTGATTTAAGAGGAAATGATTTTGATATCTTGGCGATTAAAGAAAGAGTGGTAAAGAAAGATATAAAAGTAATTTCGATTCAGCGTTCTAGAGGATACGAGTTAAGAAGTAGTTTTTCTATGGAGACGGTAGAGAATGTGATTAAGGAAATAAGGAGTGTAAACAAAGATGTAATTATAATGGTGGATAATTGTTATGGTGAATTTGTAGAAACGATAGAACCTATAGAGATAGGAGCTGATTTGATTGTTGGTTCACTAATTAAAAACCTAGGAGGAGGGATAGCTCCAACAGGAGGATATATTTCGGGGAAAAAACAATTAGTAGAGCTATGTGCAGATAGATTGACAGCACCAGGATTAGGAAAAGAAGCAGGGGCTACTTTAGGAGTAAACAGACAAATTTTACAGGGGTTATTCTTTGCACCTCAAGTTGTAGCGAGCAGTGTGAAAACTGCAATTTTTGCAAGTAAAATGTTAGAGGAACTTGGATATGAAGTTCTTCCAAGATATAATGAGAAAAGAACTGATATAGTACAAGCAATAAAATTTAATGATGAGGAAAAGTTAATCAAATTTTGTCAAGGAATTCAAGCAGGGTCTCCAGTTGATTCGAAGACTATTCCAGAACCATGGGGCATGCCAGGTTATACAGATAAAGTAATAATGGCAGCAGGAGCATTTACTGCGGGTTCTTCTATAGAGCTTAGTTGTGATGCACCTATAAGAGCACCTTATGTTGCATTCCTACAAGGAGGACTTACATATCAATACGGAAAATTTGGAGTGCTTAAAGCAATAGCGAATTTGAATACATGAAAAAGGAGGTATGAATGTGGATAATACAAAAGGAAAAATTGCATTACCTGAACATCTAGCGAAGATTGTTAGAAAGGAGCTAGCAAGTGTAGCGACGAAAGAGCAACGAAGTGGATTAGGAGGCCTTTTCTTTTCTCATGAGGAAATAGGTCTAATTACTACACTAAAAATCAAAAACCCAGAGAGAAATCATTTAATAGGAATCTCAAAATTGTACAACTTACAAAGATTAGATATATCTAGTAGTATTATAGGAGAGTATATAAAAGACAGCCAAGTTAGAACAATTACAGATGAAGAGATAAAAGAAATTTCTGAAATAACAAGTTTAAAAGAGTTGTCATTAATTAAGCAGAAAGATATTACTTATATGCCATTAGATAAACTGACCAATTTGGAATATCTAGAGATAATTGATAACAATAATTTAGATACAATAACAGGTTTGGACAAATTAGATAATCTTGGCAGTGTAACTTGTTGGGGTAACAGATCTTTGATGCGGGATAGAAGGATTGAACGAAGTCATAAAAAAATCTAAAGTATCGAATGTGAATTTAGATGTGTTATTATTTCCAGACGGTATAGGATTTAATCATAGAACTGGAGAATATGATCAAGATGCGTATAGAAAAATTGAAGAAATGAACAGTGAATGGTATGAATCGCTGCCCGGCTTTAAACCAGCGGCACAGAAAGGTTATATAAAAATAAATACTGGCCAAATGAAGAATATGCATAATAAAGCATGCAAAATAGTAGAGGAGAATGTAAAGCCGTATAGTGGTAAGAATGATATAATTGTGGCAATTAATGAATATTTAGCAAAAAATGTTGATTACGATCATACCGGGAATAAGACAAAATTAAGGATGGTAGATGGTAATAAAGGTCCACTAGGTGCAACCAATGGAGCATTTAGTGCAATTGTGTTTAATAATACCGTATGTGAAGGCTATACAAGAGGGGGGCAATATTTGTTAAAGCTGAAAGGGATAGAATCTAGAAATGTAGGATGCATAACAATAGCGGACACGATCTATTTTTCTGATGAGACAAAAGAACCAAAAGATACAAATTACGACATTCCAACAACGGGGCATCACAGTATTGTTGGTGTAAATAATGGTGATGGATGGTACTATTGCGATCCATGTATAAATGCTACAGAATATCGAAATGGTAATAAGAGTTTACCATATACTCTATTAACTAAAGAAGAAATTTCAAAAACCCATACACTGTCAACGCAGGAAAGAAAGGTGGGGCGTGATGTGACTCCATTTCCTAGAAATGAAGTGGCAGCTTCTATAGGCAGGAACGGCTTATTTTCCAACACTAGAAGAGCAAATGTTGACCAAGCACAAGCGGATATAGGGGATAAAGTTTATAAAGGACAAATTCTTGAAGGAAAGGATGCTAAGTAGTTATGAATGATAGAACTAAAAGTGCATATGCAGAGGTAGTTACAATAATTAATTTATTAGACGTAAATTTCAGAGACAAGATTCCGAGTAAACTAATGGAGGTTTTCGAAAACGAAAAAGACCCAAACCATGTAAAAGAAATAGATCCGGATGTGCCATTGGAAGAACAGAATTTGCTACAAGAGACAATAGACGTATTAGCATTACTAAAGTTAAATTATTGGTGTTTTGAAGAGGGAGAAAAACAAGAGTTATTAGATTTATTAAATGAAAATGAAAGAAAATATCAAGAAGAGCTACGAGAAAAATATAATCCAGATAATATATTCAAAAAGAAAGATACTATTGTGGAAGAACAAACAGCTATGGTTGAACATAAAAAACCAAGTTTTGTGACAACAATACTTGAGAGAATAAGAAGCTTATTTAGTTCAAAAGGAAAGTAGTTATGAGAGTAATAGTAATTGGCCGGAGGACCGGCAGGAATGATGGCAGCAATAAAGGCTGCAGAAGACAAAACCAATGACGTGGTCTTAATTGAAAAAAACAAAACACTTGGGAAGAAACTACTGATTACTGGCAAAGGCAGGTGTAATATTACAAACAATGCCGAAATGTCAGAGTTTTTATCTAGTGTACCTTGTAATGGTAAATTCCTATATAGTGCTTTTAATAATTATACTAATACAGATATAGTGGAATTCTTAAACAAGCAAGGAGTAAAAACAAAAGTAGAAAGAGGTAAAAGAGTTTTTCCTGTTTCAGATAAAGCATCTGATGTGCTAAATGCATTCTTAAAGAGAATGAAAGAGTTAGGAGTTACAATAAAAACAGAGTGTGAAGCAAAAGAGATAATTGTAGAAGAAGATCAAATAGTAGGAGTAGTACTTAATGGAGAACAGGGTATAAAGGGCGATAATTCAAATAGTGGTTATATTAAAGCAGACAAGGTAATTTTAGCAACAGGTGGACTTAGTTATCCAGGCACTGGTTCGACAGGTGATGGGTATAAGATGGCAGAGAGAATAGGACACAATATAGTCCCTACTAAACCTTCATTGGTTCCGCTTATGATTTCTAACAGCGAACTTTGGCTTTGTAAAGAATCTCAAGGATTGTCGCTTAAGAATGTAAAAGTTTCAATAAAGGATGTACTAGACGAAGTCGAAGATAAAACAAATGGAGATGTGAGGCATAAGATAATATTTGAAGAGTTTGGAGAAATGCTTTTTACGCATTTAGGAGTGTCAGGGCCAGTGATTCTTAGTGGTGCGGCTTATATGCGAGGATATAAAGGAATAGAGAATAAATTAAGGGAAGGAAGAGTAAAGCTACATATAGATTTAAAACCCGCACTGAGTGTAGAGCAATTAGACATGAGAGTTAGGAGAGATTTTGAAGAAGTAAGTAATAAGCAATTTAAAAATTCATTAAACAAATTATTACCGCAGAATCTAATAGCTCCAATTATTAAATTATCTAAAATCGACTCAGAGAAAAAGGTTAATACAATTACTCGAGAAGAAAGATTAGGTTTAGTGAAATTGATTAAAGGACTTAAGTTAACAGTTGCTGACTTTGGGAAGATACATGAAGCTATAATTACATCGGGAGGTGTAGATGTAAAAGAAATAAATCCGAAAACTATGGAATCAAAACTAGTTAAAGGAATGTACTTTGCTGGTGAAATTATAGATGTAGATGCATTGACCGGAGGATTCAATTTGCAAATTGCATATAGTACACGGATATGTTGCCGGAACGAAGTGAATCCTGTAATACAGTAGCCTTTAAGGAGTTAATAAGTTGGATTGTTAACTCCTTTTTTCGTATAAATTTCCATCATTCGAATAAAATTAGAAAAAATTTCCAAAAAACTATTGCATAATTTGGAAAAAGATAATATAATCTGAAATGTAAAATTTTTACAAATATATTTTAGGGGGTATTAACTTTGAACAAAAAGATTTCAGTTTTAATTGCAGACGATAATAATGATTTTGCAATGACATTAGTAGGTTATTTGGAAAAGGAAGAGGACATGGAAGTAATAGCTGTAGCAAAGGATGGGAAGGAAGCTTGTGAGATGATATCAAATACAGAACCGGATATTGTTTTATTGGATGTTATAATGCCATATTTAGATGGACTTGGAGTTTTAGAAGAAATGGCAACAAAGGAGTTGAAGAAGAGACCGATATTTGTAATGCTATCAGCGGTTGGACAACCAAAAATAACAGCAAAAGCGATAGAACTCCGGAGCAGAATATTATGTAGTAAAACCATTTGATATAGAGTTATTAATTAAAAGAATAAAAGAAATAAAGAACTATCAACCATCACCACAACAAAGCAGCCTTATAAACAGAGAAATAAAGGCGCCATACATAGATATTACAAATAGTAGAAGTGCTGCAAGTAATATAGAAGCATTGGTAACAAATATAATTCATGGATTAGGTGTACCGGCACATATAAAGGGATATCAATATTTAAGAGAAGCTATAATGATGGTAGTAAATGACATTGATATAATAAATCAAATAACTAAACAGTTATATCCAGAAATAGCAGAGAGATTTAGGACAACTCCATCAAGAGTTGAACGCGCAATACGTCATGCAATAGAAGTAGCATGGGCAAGAGGACAACAAGAAACCGTAGAAGCCATATTTGGGTATACAATATCAGCAGCTAAGGGTAAACCAACTAATTCGGAATTTATTGCAATGATTGCAGATAAATTGAGGTTGGAATTGAAGAGTGCGTAAAGGTTTGAAATCATACTTACAGAATACTAAATGCAATAAACTCTTCAAATATTGTTCGCCAGATATGCTTGCAATGTCATAAAAAGCATGATAAAATTATGTAAACGATACAAATAAGAATTCGCACTAAAAATTTTTAAGTGGAGGGGATAACAAGCAAATATGTTATAAGTACAGTCAGAACAAGCATTTAGCAAAGGGAGGAAAGTCTATGGTATGGACGTTGTTGATGGTTTTAGGCATAGTCACTTTGGTAATATTGGTTCATGAAATAGGACATTTCATTGTTCTAAAACGGTTAGGGTACGACGTGGAAGAATTTGCAGTGGGAATGGGACGGAAGATACTGCAAGTATCTATAAAAGGCACATTATACACGCTGAAATTAATTCCTTTAGGGGGACACGTGAAACCCGCAGAAAAAGCAAGTGGAAAACGATCTTTAGAAAGCCCATCGTTGGATCACATAGGAGTTCTAATGATGGGAGCAGTATTTAACTTTCTTTTCGCAATCATTCTTTTTTTCGCGATAGCGTTATTAAGTGAAAAGAGCATAATGCTTTCTTTGGAGTGGTCGATTACCTCTTTAAGCAATGTGGTTGAATCAATTATTCCTTTATTAAGAAGTGTTGAAAATTATTCTTCAATACTTGGATTTGTGACAGCTTTTAATACATCTCAGAGTATGCCAGAGATGGTAAGGTGTGTGACATGTGGAGAATACAAATATGTTAGTGAACATGTACAGACTGCACTAATTATTTTGGAACAGCCAACATCCCTGAATCTTTTTCTAGCCCGAACCGCTTTGATGAGCATCTCAATCGGACTGTTCAATTTGATTCCATTGCCGATTTTAGATGGTGGAAAAATAGTTCTGGATGTTATCCAGCTGGTCATAGGCAGGAAAATTAATGAAACGCTACTGAAGCTGATGCAAATAATAACTTATTTGTTGTTAATGGGATTCATGATATTGCTTCTTATGGGTGATGCCGTAATTCTATTGCAGAATTTGTTTTAGTAAACATGCTTGAATGCGAGAGTGATTTGTAATAACACTCTCGCATTTCCCTGTATGTAAGCTTCCGGCTATGTCGGTAGTAACGTAGGCTTAAACTTTGTAACATAAAACTCCGTTCATGATATCTCGGGTTTCAGAATGAAGTCCGACACAACAAAATTGAGTTTAAAAGCACATTTTATGTAAGCGGCTTTTTCTCCTGTTTCGATTTTTCGATTTTTCGATCGATTTTTTGAAATGCTATTAAACTGATATCTTTACTAATGGTATTAAAAAATTGCGAAAGAACAAGAGTTTCGCCTTTAGTTAATCCTCTAGTTAATGTAATAGCAATAGTTGATGATAGAACTACTAATTCTTCTGGAGAAAGATCTTTCAAAAAATCCATAAACACCTCTAATGCAATATATTCGAGCTAAATGTTATGTGTGAATGCGGATATGTCTTCAGAAATTGACTGATATAGTAAAAGAATATAGAAGAATATGTAGCTTCAGATGCAGTGAGGGGAATGAGTAGAGAAATGGAAGAGTTATAAGAAAAAAATGTAAAACCGTATTACGATTATGATATGAAATTGCAAAAATCCCTAAAAAGACTTGTTTTTTTCTCGTTTTTATAGGATAATAGATATGTAAGAGTATATGGACTTGGAGGGTAATTTCGAGTGAAATTTATATCAAAATTTATAATAAAATATTTAGATATATTAGTGAAAAAATGCAAAACAGACAGAACCACTTTTGTAACATATGTGCTGACATTAGTTAGTGCTTATATTGTTATTGATAGAGTAGTGGAAATCATTATAATATGGTTTACAGGTATGTCTGTTTCTTACTGGGGACCAATTGCCTATACTGTAGCAATAATGGTTCCTTGGTTCACGTTCTTTATAGCTAATGCCTCAAAGTTTGCATATAACAATAATAAAGCAAAATTATCAATGTTCTATACCTATTCGCTAGCGCTTTATATAGTAGGTATATCATTCTTTGTACAATCATTTAACCGTTTTGCTTGGGTTATGATATTGTCAGTTCCTAATTATCAAGAGATAATTACGGAATTTGGGCATTTAATTAGGCCAGCTTTAGCATCAATAGCGATATACTTACCGATTGTGACGTTTTTCCCGATATTTAGATGGATGTACACTAAAATTAATGACCCAATATTCCCGAATACATTCTTAGACTCTATTAATGACTATGTGGGAGTTGATCTTAACCCGTCAACAATTGAGTCTGGACCATACAGCCTTGAAATTAATCTATGTAATGACAAGAGTAGTGGTAAAGGTGCAAAAATTTTGGACAATAGAAGATTACAAGGAACATTAATAATGGGGCCTTCGGGAGTGCGGAAAAACTGAAATGGTTATAGAACCGATGATTGCCCAAGATTTAGAAAAAAAATATTTCTTTCAAGAAATATCTAAGGAGTTAGGCTTTACTGCCCTTAAAACAGGGATAGCAACTCTAAACCGTCCTTATGATGCGGATTTCTTGAATAAAAACTTTCACTTAAGCATGCTTGTGCCAAGAGAAGGTAAAGAAAAGATATATAAAGCATTTGCACGTAAAATGATCTATAATACTAAAGCAGATGGAAGTCTTGTGTATAGAAATTTAGGAATAACAACTATATCTCCAGATCCTGACCATACTGAAAGAGTTAAGGAGCTAGCAAATGCATTCAATGTTCCTATTACAATAGTAGATGGATCAGATCCCGATACTGCAGGAATAAATCCATTTGCTATACCAGCACCTCATGTGTGTGCTTTAGTTATAAATAGTACATTAGCAAGTATGTATGCTGGAAAAATGAATCCTTTTGATGCATATGTAGGAAATACTGCTCATAGAGCGATACAAAACGTTGTAGTATTAATTCATGTAATGTATCCGAGATTAAACAATGGTTTGCTTCCTACATTGGAAGATTTATCACTTTGTTTAACTGATTTTTCACAGATAGAATATTATACAAAAGAACTTCAAAAAGATGCAGAACTTGCAGCGAAGTATTCTCTATTAATAACTTATATGGAACAGCATTTTTATAGTACTTCTGAAACTAATATAATGGATATTAAAAAACTTATTCACTTTGCACTTACGCATTTAGATTATATATTGAATATTGCTGCGGCAAGACAAGTTTTCTGTAAAAGAACAGATAATCTTATATATAGAGAAATTCTAACTAACGGAGGAGTAGTTGCTTGCTGTACAAGGTATGCTGACAATGGAGGATGGTTTAATAAAACTATGGCTCAATTCTTCTTGAATTGTGTAATGTTTGGAATGCAAGATACGTTTAGTATGGATACGAGACTGCCTCACATATTATATATTGATGGTTTTGATCAATATCCTACGGATGCGGTACTTGACTTCTTTACTATGGGTAGGAAATTCAAACTAGGTGTTGTTGCTGCGGCTCATACTTTAGCAGGAATAGGGGGAGTAGAGTCTACATTTGTACAACAAGTATCTGCAAACTGCCCAACAAAATTATCATTTGGTGAATGTACACCTGAGGATTACGACTGGTGGGAAAGAGAGTTCATGAAGAGAAGAGAATGGGAAGTTTCTAATAACTATAACTCTGATGATGAAGCATATGGTACGAATCTTGGAGGAGTTAAGTGGACTTGGAAAGATACCATGGCTCAAGGTAAGCAACATGTGCTTGGACATAAAGAGGTTGTATACAAGATGAGAGATAAATATGGCAGAAACAAATCTAGTTTTGGTGCAGTTGATAATGTTCCAAGCAAATACTTGGCACCTCATAGATCAAAGACCTATAATTTCGGTAGATATTGTTTAGCCAGACCTCAAAGAGAAGCAGTAGAGAAGGACCCAAGATTTGATCCTAAGCAAGCGAATTTTGATGAAGAGAAACTTGGGGATGTAGATCCGATTTACATGAATACAACAGATTCTAATCATTTCTTTAATAATGATGATGCAGTGAGTTTTAACTTACCTAGAGGAAGAAAGTAATAGATAGATGACAATTGTATAAACTATTTGTTGATGAGATAATAAAGAATCCGATGTGAATATTCGCATCGGGTCTTTTTATATGAAAAAACAGTCTTTTTGAATAATTTCCTTCATATATATTAATGGTACAAAGCAACATAGATTAGGAGGAACAATTGAAAAGAACTAATAGGTCATATAGGAAAACAGGATTTATGAAAGGTATAATGATATTAATGTTATCTCAACTAGTAATAAAAGTGGTTGGGCTAACTTATAAATTATATCTTACTAATAAAGAAGGCTTTGGAGATCAGGGCAATGCTATTTATGCAGCAGGATTTCAAATATATGCACTTCTTTTGACAGTGTCTTCAATAGGAGTTCCTAATGCTGTATCTAGGCTAGTGTCTAGTAGGCTTGCTGTGGGAGATAACAGAGGAGCATATAGAATATTTAAAGTAGCACTTGTTACATTTGGTTTTCTTGGTTTTCTAGGGAGCCTTATACTGTTTGTTGGTAGCGAGACAATTGCTCATAACT
The DNA here is from genome assembly GCA_009785865.1 of Oscillospiraceae bacterium. Lineage (GTDB taxonomy): Bacteria > Bacillota > Clostridia > TANB77 > CAG-508 > WQVL01. The sequence goes on from WQVL01000003.1 coordinate 13,207, forward strand.
ATCTTCAAATACCAGAGGCAAGAATTGCTCTTATAGCTCTTTCTCCATCTGTATTTTTGGTATCGATTGCATCAGTATTTAGAGGATATTTTAATGGAAGAGAAAGTGTTGAAATTACTGCTAGTTCACAGACTATAGAACAGATTTTTAAAACTATATTTACAATAGCTGTTGTGGCGGGTGTCGCGTTTATATCAAGTCACAATACTGTATTAATGGCTGCCCGGTGCAACAATGGCTACTACTGTCGCGACAGCGGTTAGTGTTCTTAATTTATATATATGCTATATAAATAGAAGAAAAATAGTTTGGCAAGAAGTTATTTCTTCCGCCCATCATAAAAGAGACAGTATTCAAAAGATAGTTAGGAGTATACTTGTAGTATGTATTCCAATAACAATAACTAGTATACTTTCTGTTGCAACAAAAAGCATAGATGCTGTTACTGTTGTTAGAATGTTACAAGTAGAATTGGGTGAACAAGTAGCACAAATCCAATATGGAATCTTGGCTGGCAAGATAGATACATTAATTACATTACCTTTCTCATTTAATATTGCTTTTCGGAGTAGCGTTAGTGCCAGGAGTAGCAGGGTATATTGCAAGTGGGAAGTTTTATCAAGCAAAAAGAAGAATAGAATTTTCGATTTTAGTAACAATACTCTTAGGTCTTCCAATTACAGCTATTATGAGTGTGTTTTCGGAACAAATACTGCTTATTTTGTTTCCTAATGCACCATCAGGTAGTGAACTACTTTCTTTAAGTGCAGTAAGTATAATATTTGTGATGCTAATACAAACAGCAAATGGAGCACTACAGGGCCTCGGTAAAGTCGCTGTGCCGGTGATTGCACTTACGATTCGGAATAGTTATAAAGTTAGCTCTAAATATAGTTTTGATTCCTTTAATAGGAATTAATGGTGCAATAATATCTTCGATGATAAGCCAAACAGTTTCCGCAGTAATAGTGTTCGTAGTGCTAAAGAGAAGTGCGGGTATGCGCTTTAAAATGAGTAAGTTTTTAGTAAAGCCAATTATTGCAACTATGCTTATGATGATATGTGTGTGGAATATATATGGATATTTGATAGAAGAATTATCTTCTGTAACAATCTCATTCCTTGTATCGATGATTGCTCGGTGGAATTGTATATGGATTTTTAATAATATTGTTAAAAGTTTTATCAAAAGATGAATTTTTGATGCTTCCTTACGGGGAAAAGCTATACAAAACTTTTGAAAAAATTAAAATTGGGAGGAGCGCGCAAACGCAGTGACCGCAAGGGGTGTGGCGCGGGAAAGTTCTAAAAACTTAGGGAGTAGTAGGGTTTGAAAGAAAAAATAAAGGAAAAAAAGAAGGATTTTATCTAAAATTGGCGAATAAACTATTTAGCAGGGGTCAAAACCTTGATACTCTGCATAATAAACAAAACTTTTAGGAGGTAATTTTAAATGAACAAAGCTGAATTAATCGCGGCAATAGCTGCAAAAACAGGGGAAACAAAAAAAAGTGCTGAAGCAACAGTTAATGCATTTGTAGACGTAGTTACAGGAGCATTAGTAAAAGGAGATAAAGTTCAATTAGTTGGATTTGGATCTTTTGAAGTTAGAAAAAGAGCAGCTAGAAAAGGAAGAAACCCACAAACTAAAGAAGAAATCAAAATACCTGCATCAAAAGCTCCAGTGTTTAAAGCTGGTAAAGCATTAAAAGATTTAGTAAATAAAAAGTAAATATAAACATATATAGCCTTTAGTTTATCTGAGGGCTATTTTTTTGTGCAAAACGAAAGAGGCGAGGCTGTTAAGCGTTGAAACTTTATGTAAAATATGGTACAATAGATATTAGATTTCAAAATTAGATTTGAAAAAATTTAGAGCAGACTAGCTCTTTAAAAACGAAGGGAGCATTTTCATGCGGAAACAAGGTTTAGGAACGAAGAATGTAGTGACTCTAATAATGCTTGTGGTATGTTTTATCATATCGCTATTATTATTGTCCATGCCCATCCCTGAATACTGGGAAGGCAGAGGTGAAGGAAACTATGCATTTAGTCAACCAATGACTTATGCAGAAGTGGCGACAATGGCTACTCGTCAAAACGTTTGGTATTTGATAGAGCGGCCGAGTGCCAGAGATGGTGAAGCCTGGTTTGAGCCTTTTGTAGAACTGTTTGAAAACAGAACAGGGGTTGAAATTGAAAATCCATCTATGCCTGCAAGTTTGGAGTTTGTACAGCATGTAATGCCGTGGTACGTACATCTTATGTTGAGAGTTGGATTTGTTTCTCCATTAGAGGAAACTTTGTTTAGAGAAATAACTCCTCCAACTGAAACTGCGACTGGAACATTTACTGTTGCTAGTGAAAGAGATGAAAGTGTAGTTGCAGGTGTTCAACGTATGGATGTATTCAACAGCTTGCGCCATGGACGAGAAGCGGCTTTGCTAACTCTGGTTGTTGTTATAGCTATCCTTGGATTCTTATTTCCAAGAATTAATCTAATTATATTAGGTGTTGGATTGATGGTGATGATGACCATGGAAATAAGCATGGAGCAGAGATGGTTGGTTTTAATATATCAACTATTTATGATAACACCTATACTATTTGCTATTAAGAGAGGAGTTAATCTGAGTCGTAAGCTGACTCATTCTTTTTCTCTATTGGCAGTAGGATATGTTTCGGCAATGGTAGTTGTTTTTGGATTGATGGGTGGCATGAATCTTTTTGACTCATTTGACATGAACTCTATAATGGTGCTTGCAATGATAGCAGCTGGGTTGTTGCTAAATGCAGTGAATGTGCAATTTGTAATTGAATACAACGCACCAAAACCTGTTTCTTTTAAGGAAACTGAGTAAGCAAGTGAAAATGTACCAGAACAGATTCTTTCTGAAGAGTCTAGGCCCCCGAATAATTCGGGGGCTTCTTTCTATATATTTATTTTTTAATCATGATGAAGATTTTGAGAAATAGTAAAAAACTGGGAAAAACACCAGAAAAGACTAAAAATATTGAAAATTTACATAAAACATGGTATAATTTGAATATATACTTTTATAAGGACAAAAAGTCTTTATTAGTATTTCAAGTACGAGGAATTTGTCTAGCGTGATTAGTTAGACAAACCTTTAGACATATATATGAAAGACCGGGAAATACTGTAAAGGTGTCCCGTTCTCCTAAGCTGAGAGGGCTTGCCCTCTGAATAGATGCAAGATAAAAAATAAATTTAAAGGGGAAACGACTATGAAAAAGTTTATTACTGTGGCATTAATGATGCTTCTATTTGCCGCCATGACGGCCTGTGGTTCAGGTACCAACGAAGATAGCAGGATTCAAGAACTAGAAACGGAGGTTGAATACCTTCGGGATATAGTGAACGACCTGCTAGAGCAGTTAGAATCGCCGGTAGTCCGGCATATGTCGTTAGAAGAATTCGGCCAAGCCGCTTTCGCTTTGGATAGCGAAGCATGGGAATGGGCGAAGAGAATACGTGACAAAGGAGTGTCTCAGGAAACAACAGCTTCTCTATGGGAATTATGGGAAAGAACGCAAGAGTTCCAAGCCCTTGCGGAGGAAGCGTTGAGCACGGAAGACCGCGCAAGAGCAGGCTGGTGGTTAGACTGTCAGTGGGTTCGGATGGCCAGGATGATTGTGGCCCAACATGGGGAAGAAATTCCCGCATGGTGGTACCACCACCCCGAAGCCGTATATGTACACAATATATGTGAAAATAGCGGAACCCTAGAACTGGAACGCCTAGATTCAATGGGCGTTATGGTAAGGAGGTGCGTGGAAACAGGAATTTTGTATCCTGTTTTGGTCCTGCCAGTAGTATAGTAATAAATACCAAAACGGCTGCATGTTTGCAAGCCGTTTTGGGTTGTAGTATAGATTTTCCTGAATAGTCTGAGTCTCTGGGTTAACTAGGGGCTCATTTCTTGTCTTGAAACCTTTATTTCCCTAGGAAAAAAATACAAAAAATATATTGACAATATCTACCGCAAATGATAAAATGTATCGGTTATTGAATATAATAAAAAAGAAATGGGGTGAAATAAGAAAGTGCCAACAATTAATCAATTGATAAGAAAAGGAAGAAAGACTTCAACAACGAAATCTACGTCTCCTGCTCTACAAAAAGGTTATAACTCTAAATTGAAAAGACATACAGATAATAGGTCGCCACAAAAAAGAGGAGTTTGTACAGTTGTAAAAACAGTTACACCTAAAAAACCAAACTCAGCTTTAAGAAAAGTTGCCAGAGTACGTTTGTCTAATGGATATGAAGTAACTTCATATATACCAGGAGTAGGACATAACCTTCAAGAACACAGTGTTGTTTTAATAAGAGGAGGAAGAGTTAAAGATATTCCAGGGGTTAGATACCATATTATCAGAGGAACTTTAGACACAGCTGGTGTTAAAGACAGAATGCAAGCAAGATCTAAATATGGAGCAAAAAAACCAAAAGCGTAGGAGTTATGAAACGCAGTGCTTAAATAATATAAAAGGAAGTAATGTTAAGATATATAATATTTTAATTCGATTATAGATATATAAGCGCTATAACGGGCAGAAACCCGAGTAACAGATATCTTTTATATAAGATATCCCTTAGAAAATATAAGAAAGGAAAGTGAAGAATAGTGCCAAGAAAAGGATATATAGCAAAAAGAGAAGTTTTACCAGATCCAATATATAATAGCAAAGTAGTAACAAAGCTAGTAAACAATATAATGTTAGATGGTAAAAAAGCAGTTGCTCAAAAAATAGTATATGAAGCATTCGATATAGTTAAAACAAAAGAAGGAAAAGATGCTCTAGAAGTTTTTGAAGCAGCTATAAACAATATAATGCCAGTTCTTGAAGTAAAAGCAAGAAGAGTAGGTGGAGCAACATACCAAGTTCCAATCGAAATTAGACCAGAAAGAAGACAAACTTTAGCTTTAAGATGGTTAGTTTCATATTCTAGAAATAGACATGAAAAAACAATGGCTGAGAGATTAGCGGCTGAAATCATTGATGCAATTAACAACACTGGTGGAGCATTTAAAAAGAAAGAAGATATGCATAAGATGGCGGAAGCAAACAAAGCATTCTCTCATTACAAATGGTAAGATAACGAAAGGGGAAAATAGAAAAATATGAGCGATAGAATATTTCCATTAGAAAGAACAAGAAATATAGGAATAATGGCGCATATAGATGCTGGAAAAACGACTACTACAGAAAGAATACTTTTCTATACAGGTAGAGTTCATAAAGTTGGAGAAGTTCATGATGGTGGAGCCACTATGGACTGGATGGAACAAGAGCAAGAAAGAGGTATAACAATTACTTCTGCTGCAACAACTTGTGAATGGTTAGATCATAAAATCAATGTTATAGATACACCAGGACACGTTGATTTCACTGTAGAAGTTGAAAGATCTTTAAGAGTATTAGACGGAGCTGTTACAGTATTTTGTGCAAAAGGTGGAGTTCAACCACAATCTGAAACTGTTTGGAGACAAGGAGATAAGTACAAAGTTCCAAGAATGGCATATGTAAACAAGATGGATACAACAGGAGCAGACTTTTTCGGATGTATAGATCAAATGAAGGACAGATTAAAAGCAAATGCAATTCCGATTGTATTACCAATAGGAGCTGAAGATACATTTGTAGGTATTGTTGATCTAATAACAATGAAAGCCCTTATTCATAAAGATGATTTAGGTAAAGAAATAGAGGAAACAGAAATACCAGCAGACTTAGTTGATAAAGCACAAGAATGTAGAGCGCTATTATTAGAAGCAGTTGCTGAACAAGATGATGAATTAATGATGAAATATTTAGAAGGTGAAGAGCTTTCTGAAGAAGAAATCAAAAAAGGAATCAGATTAGGAACAATTGGGAATAAGATGATACCAGTTGTTTGTGGTTCATCGTATAAAAACAAAGGAGTTCAACAATTACTAGACTCAGTAGTGGCATTCATGCCTTCACCATTAGATATAGAAGATATACATGGTGTTAAACTAAATGGAGAAGAAACAGTAAGAAAAACATCTGATTCAGAACCATTTTCTGCATTGGCATTTAAAATTGCTACTGACCCATTTGTTGGAAAACTATGTTTCTTTAGAGTATATTCAGGAACATTAAGTGCTGGAAGTACAATACTTAATGCAAGTAAAGACAAAAAAGAAAGAATAGGAAGAATTCTTCAAATGCATTCAAATCATAGAGAAGATATAGATAAAGTATATGCTGGAGATATAGCAGCAGCAGTTGGACTTAAAGAAGTTACAACAGGAGATACGTTATGTGATATACAAAATCCAGTAATATTAGAATCTATGGAATTCCCAGAGCCAGTTATATCTATTGCAATTGAGCCAAAAGATAAAGTTGCTCAAGAAAAAATGGGTATTGCATTATCAAAATTAGCTGAAGAAGATCCAACATTTAAGACATATACAAACCATGATACAGGTCAAACAATTATTGCAGGTATGGGTGAGTTACACTTAGACATTATTGTAGACAGAATGAAGAGAGAATTCAAAGTAGAATGTAATGTAGGTAAACCTCAAGTTGCATACAAAGAAACAATAAGGGACAAAGTAAAAGTAGAAGGAAAGTTTGTACGTCAATCAGGTGGACGTGGACAATATGGACACGTATGGATAGAGCTAGAGCCACTAGAGCCAGGATCAGGAATACAGTTTGAAAGTAAAATCGTTGGTGGTGCTGTTCCAAAAGAATACATTAAACCAGTAGAAGAAGGTGTTCGTGAAGCATCAGACAGCGGTATTTTAGCTGGATATCCAGTTATAGACTTTAAAGCTACATTAGTAGATGGTACGTACCATGATGTTGACTCATCAGAAATGGCGTTTAAAATTGCTGGTTCTATGGCATTTAAAGAAGGATGTAAAAAAGGTAGAGCAGTTATATTAGAGCCTATCATGAGAGTTGAAGTAACAGTTCCTGAAGAATATATGGGAGATGTTATTGGAGACGTAAACTCTAGACGTGGAAAAATGGAAGGAATGGAAGCAAGAAGCGGAATGCAAATAGTAAGAGCATTTATACCATTATCTGAAATGTTTGGATATGCAACAGACTTACGTTCTAAAACACAAGGAAGAGGAACATATGCAATGGAACCGAGTCACTATGAAGAAGTTCCAAAATCAGTTCTAGAAACTATAGTAGCAAGCAGAACAAAGAAAGACGATTAATTCAAAAAATATCTTGCAAAATTTGAAAATGTATTATAAAATGCATACATTGAAAATTATGTTATTAAATTTAAAAAATATAAATGACAATCACGAAAGTGGGTTGTACATTAATTAAAGGGAGGAAAATTAAAATGGCAAAAGAAAAGTTCGAAAGAAACAAGCCACATGTTAACATTGGTACAATTGGTCACGTTGACCACGGAAAAACAACAACAACAGCAGCTATAACAAAATTCTTATCATTCTTAGGAAAGGCAGAAGCAAAAGCATATGATGCAATTGATGGTGCTCCAGAAGAAAGAGAAAGAGGAATCACAATTAACACAGCACACGTTGAATATGAAACAGAAAATAGACACTATGCACACGTTGACTGTCCAGGACATGCTGACTATGTAAAAAACATGATTACAGGAGCAGCGCAAATGGATGGAGCTATATTAGTAGTTTCAGCAGCTGACGGTCCAATGCCTCAAACAAGAGAGCATATCTTACTTGCAAGACAAGTTGGTGTTAAATATATCGTTGTATATTTAAATAAATGTGATATGGTAGACGATCCAGAATTATTAGAATTAGTTGAAATGGAAGTTAGAGACTTATTATCTACTTATGATTTCCCAGGAGATGAAATTCCAATCGTAAAAGGATCTTCAATGAATGTAATGGAAAGTTCTTCAACAGATCCAAATGCTCCAGAATATGCTTGTATGAAAGAGTTAATGGAAGCAGTTGATAGCTATATCCCAACACCAGAAAGATTAGTTGACGGAGACTTCTTAATGTCAGTTGAAGACGTATTCTCTATCACAGGTAGAGGAACAGTTGCAACAGGTAGAGTTGAAAGAGGAATCATCAAAGTTGGTGAAGAAGTTGAAATAGTAGGTTTAAAACCAGAAGCTACTAAAACAGTTGTTACAGGCGTTGAAATGTTTAGAAAATTACTAGACCAAGCACAAGCTGGAGACAACGTAGGATTACTATTAAGAGGTGTTCAAAGAGAAGACATCGAAAGAGGTCAAGTATTAGCAAAACCAGGAACAATTAAACCATTTACAAAATTCAAATCTGAGGTATATATATTAACTAAAGAAGAAGGTGGAAGACATACACCATTCTTCCAAGGATATAGACCACAATTCTATTTTAGAACAACAGACGTTACAGGTATAATCGACTTACCAGCAGGAACAGAAATGGTTATGCCAGGAGATAACATCTCTATGGAAATCGAATTAATTACACCAATCGCTATGGAAAAAGGACTAAGATTTGCTATCCGTGAAGGTGGTAGAACAGTAGGTTCAGGTGTAGTTGCAGAAATTATAGGGTAATAAACACTGATATATCAAGGGTTGAGAGGAAATCTCAACCCTTTTGTCATTCTGATTTACCGACTTTTTCCCGATTCAGTTTTCGATGAGAATAATTATTGCTTTGCATTGACAAAAGCGGTAATTTTTATGGAGTAAAATTAAAAGAACAAAATTTCGCAAAACCATTGTAATTTGTAAAATACTGTATTATGATAAATAAAAAACGAGGGAGTTGTTGACTGTGTCAAGTGAGAACAGTTTAAAAATATTTGAGAATAAAAATATTCGTGTACAATGGGATGCTGATAAAGAAGTATGGTATTTTTCAGTAGTAGATATTGTAGCGACATTAACTGATAGCAATTATCAAAAATCAAGAAACTATTGGAAGTGGCTGAAAGGCAAGCTAAGTGAAGAAGGAAGTGAACTGGTTAGTAATACTAACCAGTTGAAAATGAAAGCGTATGACGGAAAAATGAGAGATACAGATGTGATGGACACAGAGCAAATTTTACGTTTAGTTCAATCAATACCATCTAAAAAAGCAGAGCCATTTAAACTATGGTTAGCTCAAATTGGTAAAGAAAGAATAGATGAAACATATGACCCAGAGATTGCAATAAATAGGGCATTAGATACATATAGAAAAAAAGGATATTCAGAAGATTGGATAAATCAAAGATTAAAAACAATCGATGCAAGAAAAGAGTTTACGGATGAATTGCAACGAGGTGGAATAAATACAAGTAGAGATTTTGCAATGCTTACTAATATTTTAACCAAAGTATGGAGTGGACATACAGTAAAAGAGTATAAAGAATTAAAGTCATTGAAAAAAGAAAGTCTGCGAGATAACATGACAAATATGGAGTTGGTCTTAAATATGCTTGCAGAAGTGACATCTACTGAATTAGCAAAAGAGAAAAATCCTAAAGGAGTAGAAGAAACTACTAAAACTGTTATTGAAGGAGCAACGGTTGCAAAAAATACAAGAGTTGATATAGAACAAAAATTAGGGAAGAAGATAGTATCTAGTAAAAGTGCAAAAGAAATTAGAAAGTTAAATCAAAAGAATGATGAGGTAGTATAAAAACCTATAAGACCAAAAATTTTTAAAAATGAACTTATAAAATTCAAAGTGTTTTCCCGACTTAGTTGTGAATGATTATGATAGACTGTGAAAGTTATTTTAACACCTAAAAAATGGTGAAAATTGTTATCTCGTCATGGATGTTTTGCACTTTGAAATAGGTGTGATATAATGGCAAGACTAGACATTACGGGAATACTACTGATTATAAGTTTACTAATAATATATTTTAAAAAGAACAATTATCAGACTTATATAAGATGATTGATTTTAAAAAATCATTTAAATAAGATAGCTATAAAATCAGATTGCAAAAGAAGGAGTGTTTTATGAGCGATTTCAAATTAGGAAGAATGTTTTTTTACAAAGGATTAACTCCTTCTCAAAGTTCAGAGAGAACAAAACAATGGCATCCAGTTGTTATTTTATCACATAATTCGTCAACTCAAATTGCACATGTATTATCATGTACTACTAGTAAAATACAGTATAAAAAAGATAGTTCTAAGTTTTTTAAAGCAATGACAAATGGCAAAAGGTCTTTTATTAATGTTGCTAAGATTTATGAAATTTCTACTTCACACAAAAATGCAATGTTAGCTAAAGAATGTTACTTTGAGTTTGATACGGATTCTCTCATTAAGCTAATAGAAAGCTTTTATTCCTATCAATGTAATACTAAGTCAGATATATACTTTTCCAAAATTCAATCTTATATAAAGGAATTACTAAAAATGTATGAAGAAAATATCCCATTAATCACAGAATTAGATAATGCAGACTTACTACTAAAACAAAAAGAAGAGAGAGATAAGGAAAAAGAAAAAAGGAAGAAGGAGAAGGAAAAGAAAAAGGCTAGAAGGACAAGCATTAGATTATTAGAAGAAGAAAATATATTTGAAAAAGGAACAAACTTTTTAAGGCTTGACTTCTTACAACCAAATTCGCTAACTTCACAAAACTTAAATGAAGAGGAGAAAAAATAAATGAAATTGGCATGTAACTGTTGATGAGTGTATAATAACGGTAAATGCTTATAGTTATACAATTATAACAGCTCATAAAGTTAAACGAAATAATAAATTGTTCCAATTTTGATAGCTAAAGAGAGAAAGCTGATGCTAGGTAACTAATGATTATTACTAATTTATAAGGAGGATTTAAAATGGGAATTAATAGAATAACAGCAGGAGTACAAGTAAGAAAAGATTTTGGTAAGTGTTTTGATTTTTATACTAAAAAACTAGGATTAATACCAGTATATGGTGATAGAACTGGACCATATACAAGTTTTGCGAGTAGTGAAGGAGAAGAACCTTTCTTTGCTATATATGAAGCAAAAGATTCTAGCGAGAGAGTAAAGGAATATATTATTCCTAGTAGCACAGAATCTTCAGATACTTTAACAGCAGTTTTTCACACAACAGATTTTGATAAAGACTATAATAGGTTGCTAGAACTGGGAGTACAGTTTATTGGTAAAGAAAAGTTAGTTGGCAATGATTATGAATTTAGTGTAGCTTATTTCAGAGATACGGAAGGAAACTTACTTAGCTTAGAAGATGGTGGAGTATAATTAGTAAGTTATAAGGGAGTGAATTAATTTTGAAGATAGAATATGCAAATGAAACAGACTTGGATATAATTAATGAGTATGACGAACACATATCAAAAGAAGAATTGTTAAAGTCTATTTTGGATAAGAGAGTAACAGTTGCAAAGGATAACGATGAAATTATAGCTTGGACTAGATATAATTTATTTTGGGACAATACTCCTTTTCTTAATATGATTTTTGTTTTAGAAGGACATAGGAATAGTGGTATAGGTAAAACACTTATTGATTTTTGGGAAAAAGATATGAAAAATAAAAACTTTAAAAGAGTAATGACATCTACATTATCTAACGAAAGTGCCCAACATATTTATAGAAATCTAGGGTATAAAGATGCAGGAAGTTTGTTGCTAGAGGGTGAGCCATTAGAAATAATTTTTACTAAAGAGATATAGCCTCATAAATTACAAGTTGTAGTGGAATGATAAATAAAGGAAGATTAGAATGAAAAGTAAAATTATAAGAGCTGTTATAATAATGTTGATAATTATATTAGGAATTGGTGCATATTTTATTATAGTGAGTAATTCCGAAATGTGTGAAACTGTTGGGAGAAACAACCATGTCGTTGAAGAGGAATTAGATAGATTGTTTCAAGAATTTGCTAATTCTGGAGGAGTTGTAGAAAGAAGTCATAGAGAAGGTCATCTACCAACCAATGATGTTAAAAAGAAAATAGAATTTGTTATTGCAGATGCTTTACAATATGGGCAGACAGCAAAGATAGTTGTGACAGGTTTAACCCATGTAGGAGTTGGATTTCCTAGGGTGCATTTACTAATTGGAGAGTATGACGACGATGAATTGATAATTGGTTATAGATTAAGCTTAGTTGCAATGGAAAAAGAGTTGCTTCGTGAATATCCTTCGAGAATAAATATGAGCAAAGATGATTTTGAAGATCTATTATCTGAGTATAAGGAACAAGAGTATATTATGTGGAAATATACACAGAAACAAACATATTTAGTCAGAGTAGATAGTATTGAATTTTCATATAATGTAGATCCTAGTGATTTTGTAGATGGGTTTGGAGTTCGAACTACTGGATTTAACAATGTGGAAGAAGTTAAAATTAATGATAAACAAGATGTTATTGAGTTGGCAAGAAATGAAGTAATTGTCAGTTATGATCGAATAAGAGTAGCATATAATCCAGATAACTCTACTTGGAGAATTAGGTTTTCCAAAATAGGATGGCTAGGTGGTTGTCAAACTATCTATATATCTAGATATGGAATTACTAAACTCAGTGTGTTTGGAGAGTAAAAAAAGGACTACCAGAATTATCAGGATTTATAGATAATATAATCAAAAATGCAATTGAAAAGGGATATATAAGATAGTATTTAATAAGGATTGATGAAATATTCAATCCTTATTTTTTTTGCTTTTCTATTTCAAGTTTGAGTAAAAATAAGACTATGTTTACAGACAAAGTACAACTTGCGAGAATCAGATGAAAGCAATGTAGATTTTATAATAAATTTCTTTACGTATTTTTCTTCTCGTGATAATATATATTTTAGAATAATAAAGAATATATAGGAGCAAATTAAAGGCATGGGTAGAAGAAAACTAAGACAAAGGAATAGAAATAAAATGGCAGCACTATTGCTCTTATTTGCATGTTTAATTATTCTTGCAGGAGCTGCAGCCTTATTTCCTGATCTTATAATAGGACGGGCTTTTTGGAACAGCAGGGACATTAGATATTTATGGAGAACCCTTGCAGATAACAAGGCATCATATGGTAGGAACGACTGAAATGCAAGAGACAGGAGAAGACGTTTTTCACTTAAACCCAGGGGACATACTAGAGATATCTTTTGATTTAGAGAATCAAGGAAACAAAAGTGCATGGCTTAGACATTTAGTGAATCTTACTATAGTATTAGATGAAGGAACTGTAGGGGCTACAGGAGGTGCATTTGAATTACATGCGCGTGGTACAGATAGGGACAATATAAGATACACAGGAGTAGGAAGAGCAACACCACTTGAAGTAGCAACTATTTTTGGGTTTGAATATATAAGTGATACAATAATAATAAATGGTAGTGGAGATAATGCAGAAATAGAGGGGCAAGGAGAAGGACCAGAGCTGACTATAGGATTTTATATATACTTTGTGCCGACTGCAGGTATGGAATATCAAAATGTATCTATAACATTTGGAATGACAACCCAAGCAATGCAATATAGAAACAATCCAAATCCAGATTGGGCAAATGTTGTAGATCAAGAATTTGTATTAGGAGACCTAGGAACTGTAGTAGTAATTCCAGCTACACGTGTTTGGAATAACGACACAAGTGCATATTGGAGCCTATATGACAATGGTACTGTAGTAGTAGGGCCAGGAAGTATCCATTGGACTGTTGGGAATGGAAGTAGTCCATGGAATGCTCACCGTGATGATATTACACGAATTGTTTTTACAGGCCCAATTACGGTAGGTCCTGGAGCTACCCAAAGAGATATGGCATGGTTGTTTGGAGGTCTGCAAAATTTAGTTACAATAGATGGGCTTGAACATTTTGATACTAGCCTTGTAAGAAATATGAATTCTATGTTTATGAATGCAAGCAGTTTAGAGGAAATAGATTTATCTGGATGGGATACTAGCAACGTAACGAATATGAGTGCGATGTTCCGTTATGCAAGCAGTTTAACGTGTATTGGTGATGTTTCGAATTGGAATACCAGCAGTGCGACAACTATGAGTAATCTATTCCGTGCGGCAAGTAGCTTAGAACAGCTTGAGCTATCTGGCTGGACTACGGACAATGTGACAAACATGACTGGTATGTTCTTGGGTACTACTAGTCTAGAGAACCTCGATGGTTTATCTGGTTGGAATACCAGTAATGTAACAAATATGTCCTTTATGTTTAGTGGTGCTCAGAGCTTAACAACGCTTGAGTTGTCTGGTTGGAATGTTAGTAATGTGACAAATATGGAGTCAATGTTTAATAATATGAGGAGCTTAGTGACACTTGACTTGGCTGGTTGGGATGTTGGGAATATACCGAGTATGGCTAATATGTTCCGAGATGCAGAGAGTTTAGTGACACTTGACTTGACTGGCTGGAATACCGGCAATGTGACAAGTATGAGCGCTATATTTTTAGGTGCAAATAGCCTAGAAAATCTTCATGGTGTGTCTGGTTGGGATGTTAGTAGTGTAACAAATATGTCCTTCATGTTTAGTGGTGCAAACAGTTTAGAAGCACTTGATTTGTCTAGCTGGGATACTGGCAGTGCGACGAATATGGATAGGATGTTTGCAAATACAGCTTCTCTAAGCTGGCTTGCACTTGGACAAAATTTTGTTATTCCAACTGCCAGTCCGAGCCCAAGTTTGCCAGCCGTACCAAACAACGCATTGTTTACTGGTTTGTGGACGAATGTAGGAATAAGTAATCCGGCGGGGACGCTAACCTTTAGTTCGGCTAATTTAATAAATCATTTAAGGAATAATCCAGCTAATGAAACATGGGTATGGGAAGCAAGATAATAAAAAGTTAAAAAAGAAAATGATGAATTGGAATAATATTTAATAAGGATTGATGAAATACTCAATTCTTATTTTTTTGCTTTTTCCGCTGCTCTCACTTTTTAGTTTTGTCTAAAAAGCCGATACGTTATTAGCGTTTTAAATCAGGGAGAAAAAATATTGTATGTAATATATGTAACATAAAAGTAGGTAAACTGTAACACAAAAGCAATTTATTTATTGATATAATTATAATGTAGAATTGTACCTAAGTGGAGTTGATTATAGAAGTGAGAGAAGTCGATATAAAAGATGTAGATTTAAATAATGCATACTTCCATTTTACAAGTAAAGATAATGCCCAAAGCATAGAGGAAAATGGATTAAAAGCTCAAGTTGGAGATGCCTCTAGAATGGTTGGAGATAAGCCACGAGTATGTTTGTCAAAAGGTGGAAAAGGAGCTCTGGGAGCAAAGAACTCATTTATCCACGAATTTAAAAAGCTAAAAATATGTGATATTCCAGAAGGATATAGAAAATATTTTGATATAATTGACTATGCAAGTACAGAGAGTGTAAGAGATGAAGATGTATATATAGCTATGGAAAGAAGATTTAAAGACGAAGTATATTTACAAGTAGATGCAATAGAAGGAGAAGATTTTTTACAAGAAGAAGTTTATGGGCTCAACTCAGAATATGACATAAAGGGGAAAGAGAATCATGATATTGATCCTGAAAAATTGTCACTAATTACTACACAAGAAGGTAGTAGTGCATTTGATATTGTTGAGCAGTTATATAATAGACTGCTTGAAAATGCAGAGGAAAAGGGAAAAGAGAATGTAGTAAGAGAAACATTAAGTGATTTAACTAGTATGTTTGAATATATACGACAAAGGGATAGTGCTGAGCAAAACCCAGGAATTGCTGTGCCAAAAGGGATGAGAATATTTAGATATATGAGTGCAGAAGAGTTTAAAGTATTCTTAAGTGGCGAAAAAGTTGAAGGGAAATTTTTTAAGGGATACGCATGTTTTATAAATGAAAAAATATCAGCACGTCGCATTGTAACTCAGAAGACAGATGAAAGTTCAGCTGAGATAGATTCAGAAATATTAGAATTTACAGTGCCAGAGTTTATGAGTAAAGTAAGGTCACCGGATGTAACTGCTGATATTTTGGTGGAATTTGAAACAACGGAACATAGCAATTTGAGAGTAAAAGAAGAGTTATATATGGAATATGCAATAGATGAGTTGCATACAGACAGTTATGATAGAACCACCTTAAATTGTGTTGCATTTACATTAGATTTTATACAAGGATTTCAGGGAGGCAGACTAGATAAAGGTGAAGAAATTGAGTTTTTAGGATATGAAGATGCTTTAGAGAAGTTAGAAGAAGTAAAAGAGAGACAATTATCAGAGAAAAATCAAGCTGAAGACGAGAGGGAAACTGCAGAGGAGAAAGAGCCTATGAGAGAATCAGAATCTGGCATTGATGCTTCACCATTAATAGAAGATGACAAACAAGGATATTTAGTATCTGCTACAGATATAGGAAAGGCTACAATCAATTCTCCTACTGCATTGAAAAAAGAGGCAGAAGGAGTAGAAGCAAGAACAAAGGCACAAGAATTAGAGTTAGAAAATGGAGGGGAAGAATACAATGGTGAATAGCAATTATGCTAAAGCATATGTAGAGGTGCTCGAAGTTCTT
The DNA here is from genome assembly GCA_009785865.1 of Oscillospiraceae bacterium. Taxonomy (GTDB): domain Bacteria; phylum Bacillota; class Clostridia; order TANB77; family CAG-508; genus WQVL01. Next base: position 29,687 of record WQVL01000003.1, read on the forward strand.
AAATATGTATCGAAAGCAGATTTTGAAAAAGTGTCAAAAGATAAAATAGATTTTTATAAAAGACATATGGATACTTCATATGAGTACAAGATTGATGAATCGTTAGAGTTCGAAAAACAAGTTCTATCAGATATATCGAAAGCTATTTTGGCAAACATATTCAGAGATTATTGGGCTACAGAATATCAAAAAGAGCGAATATTAGCGAAAGAAAAATTTGATGTTGACAAGCTGGAATATGAAAAGAGTCAAATGTATGATCCAAATAATATATTTAAAAAGGATAGTAATGATATAGAAATTACAAAACAAAGTGTAGGATTAATAGAGTATAAAGAAAAGAATATAATAGGTAGAATATTTGATAAAATAAAAAGTTTTTTTAAGAAGAACTAATATGATTTCGGTCGGCATTGCCGGCCATTTTTTAATTAATGACTGATTAGTCATCAAGTATTGATTTTTTTGTTATTAAGAAGTAGAATGTGAGATGTATAGGTAGGAGGAATGTGAATGACAATATTAGTAGATGCAATGGGAGGAGATAATGCTCCAGAGGCGAATATAAGAGGTGCTGTAACAGCAGCCAAAGAAGTAAAAGCTGATATAGTGCTAATAGGAAATGAAAAAATTATAAATGAAAAAGTAAAAGAAATTTATAAAAAAGATAATATTTCAGAATTATCTGACAAAATAAAAATATATCATACAACCGATGTGATAGAGATGGATGAACAACCAACAACTGCTATTAAGAAAAAGGATTCTTCAATGGTAGTAGGATTTAGATTGCTGAAAGAAGAAAAAGGTGATGTTTTTATTTCAGCCCGGAAATTCAGGTGCTTTACTTGCAGGAGCAACGTTGTTAGTAGGAAGAATCAAAGGGATAGATAGACCAGCGCTAGCAGGAATGCTTCCGGCATACAAGAAAGGGCTTTTACTTATAGATGCAGGAGTAAATACTAATTGCAAACCGCTTAATTTGCTTCAATTTGCACAAATGGCTAGTATATACTTAGAGAATATATATAAGATAGAAAAACCAGCAGTAGGACTTTTAAATATAGGAACAGAAGAAACTAAAGGGAATGAACTTACAAGAGAAAGTTATGCATTATTAAAAGAAAAGTCACCAGAACTAGGCATTAACTTTATAGGAAATGTTGAAGGAAGAGATGCTGTTTCGGGAAAAATTGATATATTAGTAACAGATGGATTTACGGGAAATGTATTTTTGAAAACGGTAGAGGGATTTGGAAAGCTAGTAAAAATAACGCTTACAGAAAGTTTGAAAAAAAATATTTTTACTACTATATGCGCATTACCTGCCTTGCCAGGAATAAAGAGATTTTCGAAGATGTTAAATTATAAAGAATATGGTGGAGCACTATTTTTAGGAGTTAAAAAACCAGTTATAAAGGCACATGGAAGTAGTGATGACTATTTATTCTATACTACAATAAAGCAAGCTGAGAAATTTGCAGAAGCAAAGGCAGTGGAAATCATGACAAAAGAGTTTGAAAAAGTGAGTAATAAATCGGCAGAAGAAAAAGTATAGAAAAGGTATTGACAATTAATTAATGAGCATATAATATCTATGTTAGTAAGAGTACATGAAAGTTTAAGGAGGTGCGATTCAAGAGATGAATGCAGAAGAAATTTTTGATAAAGTAAGGGAAATCATAATTGAGCAACTGGGAGTGCAAGAAGATGCAGTAACAGGAGAAGCATCTTTTATAGATGATTTAGGAGCTGACTCATTAGATATAGTTGAACTAATTATGGCATTAGAAGAAGAATTTGATTTAGAAATTCCAGACAATGATGCTGAAAAGGTAGTATCAGTTAGTGATGTAGTAGACTATATAAAAGAAAATGTATAAAAGAGGCATAAGAAATCTTCGGTTTTACTGGAGTGGTAAGATAAAAGTAGACACGTAAAAAGCGTATCTACTTTTTCTTTGCGTGTTTGATATAACTTAAATTAAGGAGGCAACTTTTATGGTAGGAAGAACTGAAGGAGGAAAACTGCAAATTGAAAAAATAAATGTCCAAAACAAGACGAAAGTATTGACACCAATCAAAAAACATGATATACTGATTGATTTTTTAGTCAAAATATGGTATAATTTAGATATTAAGAGTTTATACTCATTGTAATAACTAACTCCAATTATTGGGGCCAATGGCCCTGTGACAGTATATATCTACAAAGTTAACGGTGCTTGGCGCTGTGAAAGTTATAAGGCAAGACAGCAAGGTCACAGCTATCCGGCTAAACAGAGGTCCTGGATAGCACAATAAAATGTTAAGATAGGGAGGCAAATGCCCCCTACAGAAAAGGAGATACAAGATGTTGAAAGAAAACAGAGAATTTTGCAACGAACATGGCATAAAAGTTGTTGGCAGGAAGAGGTTCGAGCCCGCTTGGATATATTCATGGCGGACAAGAAAGCAGGACGATGAAATATCGTCTCTGCGGGGGAAATACTCTAAGCTCCAAGAGCTAGTTGAGAAGTACAAGAAATACCACCAGGAGGCTGCAGAAGTTGTCGCTAAGTTTGGGCAACCATTTATGGTGATGCCAGACTTCTCCGTAGATTTTTCAAATCTAAATTTAGCCAAAAAGCGCATAAAAGAACTATGCGTCCGGCTGAATTTCCCGGACAATGAGGGATTCCACCTTATTTGCCAAAATGCAAAAACAAAGGCGGAAAAAGCAGCTCGGAAACAGTTTTTTGAGCTGGCTATCGAAGAAATGCCGAAGGACAAATCAGTCGTAGTTTTACTTTCCACTTACAATCCCAGAAAAGCAAACCAGGAAGGGTTCTGGGGGAGAGTAGAAGAACTAAAACAACAACCAAGCAAAGAAGTGTACGGGATCAGATGCTGCTTGTGGTTTGAATGGGTAACATTCTGCCCGGCGCATCATACTGAAGAGTCATTCGAAGAGATACTTAATACTTGGGTGACTAGCCCATTAGGGGTGGAAGTACTCTACAAGTAAGTCAATATTTCAACACCAGAAGGCTATTGCTATTTAGCGATAGTCCTTTTGTTGTTAATTGGAACAGTTGATTATACTGAGACAGAATAATTATCCTGAGTTCCTTAATACAATGTCGAAGCTTGTCGAAAGATGGAGAAATATAGAATTTTACGCGATCGATTTTGATTGAAATATGGATAAAAATAGAATAATATTAAAAGCGTGGGTTGCTACTTGTTAACCTTAAATATAATTTACATAAATAGAAAGGAGTAAATTGTAATGGACGATTCCAAGACTTATTATGGGGGGATTTTTTTAGGTAAGGAGGAGCTAGAGAGCAATAATATAAAGAACAAAGTAGAGTTAGAATATTACAGCATAAAAAAATCCAACAAATTAGAAGAAGAGGGTGTTTCCTATGGAATTGAAATAGTTAAAAAAGAGTATGATAAGAGTAGAATTGATGTTGAGACAAAGCTAATAGAAAATGTATGTAATGATGGAGCTAGAATTAATGAAATAATAGATGTTCTAAAAAGAAACACAGTTACACCTAATGGATTAGACGATACAATGGAAGACTTAATGAAAAAGAGGTAATGTGATTCGGAAAAGGATGCCTGTAAGATATAGTAACGCTAAAGAAGCGATATCTTACGGACATTCTTTTTATTTATGGTTTACATGTTAGTGTATTTAGTATATAATTCTGAACAAGAATATGTAGGGAGGGAATGTATGCCTAGTTTTGAGAATCTAAGAAGAGACGATGACAAAATATATGATGCAATTATGCTAGAATTAGAGAGACAAAAAAACAAAATTGAGCTAATAGCGTCAGAGAACTTTGTAACTGATAGTGTTATGGAAGCAATGGGAAGCTACATGACTAATAAGTATGCAGAAGGCTATCCAGATAAGAGATATTATGGAGGATGCGAGTGTGTAGATATAGCTGAAAATATAGCTAGAGACAGATTAAAAGAGATTTTTAGAGCTGAGCATGCAAATGTACAACCACATTCTGGGGCGCAAGCTAATATGGCAGTATATATGGCTGTGCTTAATCCAGGGGATACGGTTTTAGGAATGGATTTATCTCATGGGGGACATTTAACACATGGAAGTAAAGTAAATTCATCAGGAAAACTATATAACTTTGTTTCTTATGGAATAGAGCAAGAAACAGGAAAAATAAATTATGATGAAGTAGAAAGAATAGCGTTAGAGAACAAACCAACTCTTATAGTAGCAGGAGCTAGCGCATATCCAAGAAAAATAGATTTTGAAAGATTTGGGGAAATTGCAAAAAAAGCAGGAGCAATGCTTATGGTAGACATGGCTCATATAGCAGGATTAGTTGCTGCAGGGCTTCATCAGAATCCTGTACCATATGCAGACTTTGTAACAAGCACAACTCATAAGACACTTCGTGGACCAAGAGGAGGAATAATCCTTTGTAAAGAAGAATATGCTAAGATGATTGATAAGGCAGTGTTCCCAGGAGTACAAGGTGGGCCGTTAATGCATGTAATAGCATCAAAAGCGGTATCGTTTAAAGAAGCATTAAAACCAGAATTCAAAACATATCAAGAGCAAGTAATTAAAAATGCAAAAGCATTAGAAGAGGGATTAAGAGACTGTGGTTTCAATATGGTATCTGGAGGTACAGATAACCACTTAATATTATTAGATTTAAGAAACAAAGGAATTACAGGAAAAGAATTAGAAATTAGATTAGATGAGATTGGAATAACAGTAAATAAAAATTCAGTTCCATTTGATACTGAAAAACCAATGATTACGAGCGGAATAAGAATAGGGACACCTGCTGTTACAACAAGAGGATTTAAAGAAGAAGATATGAAAGAGATAGCTAAACTAATTGATATGACAGTTAGTAATTTTGAAGATAAGCAGGATGAAATCAAAGCTAGAGTTGCAGCAGTTTGTGCAAAGTATCCACTATATTAATTAAAATAATACATCATAAATTAAGCAGAGGAGAGAATAATGGCAGATAAACTAATAATAGTAGAGTCGCCTGCAAAGGCGAATACAATAAAGAAGTTTCTAGGAGGAAGTACAAAAGTTGTAGCCTCAATGGGACATATTAGAGATCTTCCTAAGTCGAAATTAGGAGTTAATACTAAGACATTTGAACCAGAATATATTAATATTCGAGGTAAAGGTGACTTAATAAAAGCACTAAAAAAAGATGCCAAAGGTGCAAAAAAAGTGTACCTCGCAACTGACCCTGATCGTGAAGGAGAAGCTATCGCGTGGCATTTAGCGCATATATTAGGTATTGATGACAAATCACTTTGCAGGGTAACTTTCAATGAAATTACGAAAGAAGCTGTAAAAGAAGCTGTAAAAAATCCTAGAACATTGGATATGGATTTAACTGATAGTCAGCAAGCAAGACGTGTGCTGGACAGAATTGTAGGATATAAAGTGAGCCCAGTTCTTTGGAAAAAAGTACAAAAAGGCTTGTCAGCGGGTAGAGTGCAATCTGTTGCTGTTAAGCTGATAGCAGACCGAGAAGAAGAAATCGAAAACTTTATTCCTGAAGAATACTGGAATATTTATGCTACATTATCAGAAGATATTACTAAAAAAGGGAAAAAGCCACAAACATTTGATGCAAAGTTTTTTGGGAAAGATGATAAAAAACAAGAACTCAGATCTAAAGAAGAAGTAGATACAGTTTTAGGTGCAATAAAGAATGCAAAATATATTGTTAAGGAGATAAAAAAAGGAGAAAAGAAAAGAACACCAGCACCTCCATTTACAACAAGCACAATGCAGCAAGAAGCATCAAGAAAGCTAAATTTTGCATTAAAGAAAACAATGTCAGTAGCCCAAGGACTATATGAAGGTGTGAAGATACCTGAAAAAGGTACAGTTGGTTTAATTACATATATGAGAACAGATTCTACAAGAGTTTCTGAAGAAGCAAGGGCGAATGCTAAAGAACATATAGAGTCTTCATTTGGAAAAGAGTATTATGAAAATAGGTATTACAAATCAAAAGGTGGAAGTCAAGACGCTCATGAAGCTGTAAGACCAACATATGTTGAATTGACTCCTGAAAAAGTAAAAGATTCTTTAACAAATGATCAATTTAAGTTATATAAATTGATATATAACAGGTTTATTGCAAGTCAAATGGCTGCAGCAATATTTGATACTCTAGCAGTAAAAATAGATGCGAATAGTTATATGTTCAAAGCTAATGGCCAAACGATTAAGTTTAAAGGATTTATGACACTATATGTAGAGAGCGAAGATGTAGAGAATGAAGAAGATGGAGCAAACGCAAAGATTCCAGAGCTAAAAGAAAATCAAGAAGTTAAAAAGGAAAAATTAGAGCCAAAACAAAGCTTTACTGAACCACCGCCAAGATATACAGAAGCAAGTTTAGTAAAAGCATTAGAGGAAAAGGGAATTGGAAGACCAAGTACGTATTCACCAACTATAACAACGATTTTAGCTAGAAGATATGTTGAAAAAATGCAAAAAACGTTATATCCAACAGAGTTAGGAAGGATTGTGAACAAGTTACTAGTAGAAAATTTCCCAGATGTTATTAACGTAGAATTTACGGCAGCGATGGAAGAAGAATTTGACAGTGTTGCAGAAGGAAAAAAAGAATGGAAAAAAGTAATTGAAGAATTCTATATTCCATTTGAAAAAGTAGTTGAAAAAGTTGATAAAGAGTTAGAACATGTGAAACTTGAACATGAAATATCAGATGTGCCTTGTGAGAAATGCGGAAAAATGATGGTAATAAAGTTTGGAAGATATGGAAGATTCTTAGCGTGTCCAGGGTTTCCAGATTGCCACAATGCAAAACCAATAATAGAAACAATTGAGGAACCTTGTCCAAAATGTAATGCGGTAGTACAAATAAGAAAGACAAAAAAGAAAAGGAATTTCTATATATGTGAGAAGAATCCGGATGAAGGTTGTGATTACATTTCTTGGAACAAACCGGGACAAGAAGAGAAAAAAGCTGCGAAGAAGGGAAAAAGTAAAAGCAAGTAAATGCTTATATAAATATCAAAAGAGGTCATTGGTATTGCTGATATCAATGGCCTCTTTTGTTGGTTGAAGAGGGTGTAAGAAGTTGATATTTCAGGTAAAATATGGTATAATTATGTTAACAAGAATGCGTTTTAGCTAATCTAAAAATTTTTAGAAAGGTGGATGTAGAATGGCTGAAATCTTGACGTTTTTGACGGCAAGTACGGTTTGGAACATTATAGCGGTGGTGCTAACGATTATTGCAATTTTTTCCCATCTTAGACATAAAGAGATAGGAAGAGCAATATTTATGATCATCGCAGTTCCAATATTAACGCTGCTAATTGGCGGCGGACTGCGGCTTTTACTGCGTTTGATGACTTGGATATTTTTTTAAAAAAATCAAACAAGGTAAAATGCAGGAAAGAATATTGGTATATATCGATATTCTTTCCTTTTTTTGCGATTCTATTTGTATAAATTTCTTCTAAATTGGCAAAAATATCTGCAAATGAACTAGGAGTGAAGAAATTTGAGAAGAAAGAATCAATTTTTGAATGTAAAGGGAGCAGTATTAGATGATGAGCAACTTGGTATATATATGGAGAAAATAGCATCTTCACATGAGTTAATTCCAAAGTCAAAGATGTCTACGTATCCAATACCAAGGTTAAAAGAAAATTTTCATTTTATAGAGAGCACCTATAGATTACTTAATGAACATGCCGATAAAGGGATAGATGTTCATCCAGCTGGCGAATGGCTTCTGGATAATTTTTATGCGATAGAAGAGACTATCCAAGGAGTAGAGAAGGAAATGACTCCGAAAAAGTATAAAAGCTTTATAGGGGCGAATCATGCAGGATTTAGTAGAATATATGTGCTAGCTTCAGAAATAGTTTCTCACACAGATGGAAGCATATCGGAGGAAGTTTTAGAAAGAGCAATACTTAGATATCAAAAGAGAAAAACTTTGCAGATGGACGAGATATGGAATTTTTGTTTGTTTTTAAATATAGCTTTAATTGAAAATATAAGGAACATTTGTGAGAAAATCTATTCTGCCCAAATACAGAAATATAAAGTAGAAAGCATTTTAGAGAGACTAGTTGAGGGTAAACCACATAGAGAGCAGAACTATGCTGCTGGTACAAGGGACATAGATCATTTGCAAGCTATATCGCATAATCAAATGCGTTATCCTTTTATAGAGTATATGTCCTATAGATTAAAACAATATGGTAAGAAAGCATTGCCATACCTAAACATACTGGAAGAAGAAGTACGAAAAATGGGAATGACTGTTTCCGAAGTTATACAAAAAGAACATTTTGATATAGCTGTGCGGAAAAGTGTCTTTGGGGAATAGCATTACAAGCATAAAAGATATATCTAGAATAGATTTTTTAAATGTGTTTGAGAAAATAAACAGTGTAGAAGAAGTATTAAAAAAGGATCCTAGCCAAGTATATAATAAGATGGATTATAAGACGAAAGACCATTATAGAAACAGGATAAAAGAGCTTTCGAAAGCTACTAGAATATCTGAAATATATATAGCAAATAAAGCTTTAGATTTAGCTGAAAAGCATGAAGGGAAGAAAGCTCATATAGGATATTATCTAGTATCTGATGGATTAGAAGAACTCAGAAGAGAACTGACCAATAAGAAAGATGCAAGTAATAGTTCGAAGGTTTCTGGGTGGAATTCATGGGATAAAAATGCAAAGAAATATGTGTTTCGGAAACGTATTTTTGACTACACTTTTTTCTGCTTTGTTTGGTGTATACATTAATCATATATCTGGATCCTTTTTGTTATCAATGGTAGTGGCTATTTTAGTATATATTCCGATATCAGAAATTTGTATTCAGTCTATAAACTATGTACTAAGTAAAAAAATGAAACCAACACTTATTCCTAAAATGGATTATAGCCAAGGGATACCTAAGGAAGCGTCAACTTTTGTTATTATACCAACAATTTTAAATTCAGAAGCAAAAGTAAAAGAGCTTGCAAGGAAAATAGAAGTATATTATTTAGCCAATAAAAGTGAAAACATATATTTTGGGATTTTGGGTGACTGTGCCGAATCGAGAAATGAAATAGATGAAAAAGATGAGGGAATAGCGAGTGTTGGAATCCAAGAGATAAGAAGACTAAATGAAAAGTATAGTGCAGATTTTCCAGATGGTGAAACAGAAAGATTTCATTTTTTATATAGAAGTAGGAAATGGAGTGGAGGAGAAAAAGCATATATAGGTTGGGAGAGGAAAAGAGGACTTATATGTGAATTTAATAAGTTTCTTCTAGAAGGAAGAGATGAATTCAAAACAAATACAATAGATTCAGAAACTATTCCAAAAATTAAGTATGTAATAACATTAGATTCAGATACAAATTTGGTTTTAGAATCTGCTTTTGAATTAATAGGTGCAAGTCATCACGTTTTAAATAGACCTGTGATTGATAAGAGTAAGGGTATAGTAGTAGATGGATATGGCATTATACAGCCAAGGATAGGAGTAGATTTAGAGTCAAGCAGGAAGAGCTTACTTACAAAAATTTATTCTGGAGAAGCCGGAACAGATGCATATGCAAATGCTATATCGGATGTGTATCAAGATAATTTTGACGAACGGAATATTCACAGGTAAAGGGATATATGATTTAAAAATGTTTGATGAAGTACTCCATAAACAAATACCAGAAAATACAGTTCTTAGTCATGATTTATTAGAGGGAAATTATTTAAGATGTGGGTTAGCTTCAGATATATTACTGTTAGATAGCAGTCCTGCTAAATATATTAGCTATATGAATAGATTGGCTAGGTGGACACGAGGAGATTGGCAAATTGCAGTATGGCTGAAAAAGAGTTCGTTTAATTTAATATCTAAGTTTAAAATATTAGATAATTTAAGAAGAAGTTTAGTTCCTACATCTGTGATGTTACTGATTATATTTGCTATTTCGATGTGGATATTAGATTTTTTCTATATGGGCAGAAGAGGCTCCGTCCTATATGGAACAATTATATCGGTGGGGGTCATTTCTCTCATTATGCCAATGATATTAGATTTGCTGAATAGAATTATATTTAAAAAAAATATAGACTCATCAGCCATAGCGGTATACAAAAATATAGTGCCCACTATAAGTGGCGTGAGAGCAACTATTATAAGAGTGTTGTTAGAAATATTGTTTTTGCCAAATAAGATGCATATTACACTTAGTGGTAGTGTAAAAGCAGTATATAGAATGTGCGTTACTAGGCAAAAACTTTTAGAATGGATGACATCAGAAGAAGCAGAAAAGCAAAGTAAAACAGATTTGGTATCACACTTTAAGTTTATGTGGGCAAATGTGTTAATAGGAATTATATTTTTGGGAATTGCGAGCATAGGAGTTATAGGAGTGTATGAGCGGACTATTGCTAGACAGAATAACACTTGTTCAAATATTTGCGTTAACTATAGGAAGTCTCTGGATATTAGCTCCAATTTTAGCATGGTATATAAGTAAAGAAAATAGAGAGCAAAAGGCAAGCGAAAAAATCAGTGACACGGATAAACAATATATTATGGAAGTAGCAAATAGAACGTGGATGTTTTTTGCAGATTTCATGACTGAGGAGAGCAATTATCTTGCCCCAGATAACTACCAGGAAAGCAGAGCTGAGAAAGTAACTCCAAGAACATCATCTACGAATATAGGACTAGGATTGCTCGCGGCACAATCAGCGTATGACTTGGGAATTATAGAATTAGATGAAGCAATAGATTATATAGAAAAATGTATTTGCACAGTGACTAAATTACAAAAATGGAATGGACACTTATACAATTGGTATAATACACATACTTTAGAACCACTACACCCCAAATTCATATCATCTGTAGATAGTGGGAATTTTGTAGGGTATTTGTACGTGCTCAAACAGTTTTTATTAGAAACTCAGGAAAAAGATGTGCAAAATTTAATAGATATGATTAACCAACTAATCGCCGACACAGATTTTTCACATTTATATAGCCCCAAAAAAAGATTGTTTTCTATAGGGTTTGATGTAGAAGAAAATAAGCTGCTGGATTCATATTATGACCTACTTGCTTCAGAAGCAAGACAGGCTAGTTTTGTTGCCATCGTAAAAAAAGATGTTCCGGTAAAACATTGGAACAACTTAAGTAGGACATTAACAAGTTTGAAAAAATATAAAGGATTGGTTTCATGGTCTGGTACAACTTTTGAATATTTAATGCCAAATATAAATATGCCAAAGTATACAGGAAGTTTACTAGATGAATCTTGTAGATTTATGATAATGAGTGGCAAAGAGTATGCAAGTAAGTTAGGGACTACGTGGGGAATTTCAGAATCGGCATTTAACTTAAAAGACCTAAATAACAATTATCAATATAAGGCTTTTGGAGTGCCTTGGCTTGGATTTAAGAGAGGTCTTAAAGATGATATGGTTGTATCTCCGTATTCAGTGTTCTTAAGTATGGAGTATGACCCAAATGAGGCGATTAGAAATTTAAAACAAATAGAAAAGCAGGATATGTATGGTGAGTATGGTTTTTACGAATCTCTAGATTATACGAGTTCAAGGTTGAAATATGGAGAAGTATGTGCAGCTGTAAAAACATATATGGCTCATCACCAAGGCTTAATTTTGGTGGCTATAAATAACTTTGTAAATAATGAAATTAATGTAAAGAGGTTTAGGAGAAATCCGGAGATAGAAGCTGCCAATATACTACTTCAAGAAAGAATGCCTGCTCATGCGATTGTAACAAAAGAGAAAAAAGAGAAGGCAGAGCTTCCTGAGATTAAAGACTATAAAAGCTACTCAGAAAAAATTTATACAAAGGTGAACAAAAATTTAAAGAAAACAAATGTAATATCAAATGGGAATTATTCTATTGTAACAACATGGAAGGGGGAGAGCTATAGTAAATATAATGACATTTATATAAATAGATTTAAGGAAACGGCAGATGTAACCCAAGGTATATTTTTCTATATCAAGAATGTAAAGACTAAGAAAATATGGGCAAATACTAAGATAGCTAATTTTGTTTCACCGGATAAATATACCGTGATGTTCAGCTCGCATATGACACAATTTAAGAGGGTAGATAGTAGTATAGAAACAACAACTAAAATTATAATTGCACCAAATGATCCTGTGGAAATTAGAAGGTTAGAACTTGAAAATGTCGGAAATACTGATGAAGTTTTAGAAATAAATTCCTGTTTTGAACCGGTGCTATCAACATCAAAACAGGATTATGCTCATCCGGCGTTTAACAATTTATTTATAACATCTGAGGAATTAGAAGAGGGAAGAATTTTGACCACAAGAAGAAAACGTGGACATGATGAAAAAGACCAATACTTGTGCACGAAGTTATATACTGAAGCGGAAACTATGGAAGGTTTGGAGTATGAGATAGATAAAGAAAAATTTGCGGGAAAAGGTAATCTAGGAATACCAGAGATGGTAAAAGATTCTAAAAGATATAGCAAAAGTACAGGGTTAGTAACAGACCCTATTCTTGCGATGAAAAAAACGATAAAAATATTACCAGGGGAAAAGATAACTTTAGATTTAATTATTGCTATTTCTGAAAATAGAGATGAGGCACAAGAAACTGTAATTAAGTATGAGAATTCTAATGCTATAAGGAATACTGCAGAATTAGCAAGGGTTAAAAGTGAAACCGAAAACATATATTTAGGGTTAAAAGGAACTGATGTAGAAAAATATCAAGCTATGTTAACATATATACTGTTTCAAAACCCTATGAAAAGTGCAGAGATGGAAGATATGACAAAAGAGGATTTAGAGAATGGGAATATAGAGATATATTCTCAAGAGCAATTGTGGAAATATGGTATATCTCGGAGACAAACCTATACTACTTGTAAAAATAGAAGATGCAAATGATATGCATGTTGTAAATGATGTGCTTAAAGCTTATGAGTTTTTTAGAAGTAAAAATGTAGATATAGATTTGGTAATCCTAAATGAAGAAAAAGGGATGTATGAACAATATGTAAAATACGAAATAGAGAACGCTATTTTAAATAAGCAATTAGCATATTTGAGGAATAAAGGTATTTATATAATAAACGCTCATGAAGCAGAAACAGAGGAGTTAAGGCTTCTGGATTTTAGGAGCAATCTGATTTTAGATGCAAGTCATGGAAGAATAGAGACACAATTAGAAGATTTGGAAGAATCATATTTAATTGGATTATCAAATATAGGGGAGGATGTAATTGCCGAGAATGTTAATGTTGTAGCTTTTGGAGAAGCCCAAGACTCTATTACAGAGGAAAATTCATATTCGGAAGATATGAGCACATTAAAATATTATAATGAACATGGTGGATTCTCGGAAGACGGGTTGGAGTATCATATTAAATTGAACAAGAACACAAAGCTTCCAACTGTCTGGAGTACGATTTTAGCAAATGAGAATTTTGGGACAGTGGTGACTCAAAATTTAGGAGGATTTACATGGAAAGAAAATTGCAGATTAAATAGAATGTCTAGTTGGAATAACAATCCTCTAATGGATATACCATCTGAAATTGTATATTTAAAAGATGTAGAAACTCGGCGGGTTATGGAGTTTGTCAGAAAATATTAATAAGCAAGAGCAGGATTATTACCTTACCTATGGGTTTGGGTATGTAAATTTGAAAACTTTATCTAACGATATTTTGCAAGAAATAGATATATTTGTTCCTAGAGAAGATGGAGTAAAAATCAACATATTGAAACTTAAAAATTTAGCAGGGAAGAAAAGAAAATTAAAACTAATATACTATATAAAACCAGTGCTTGGAGAAGATGAAGCATCTACATCGGGATATATCAAAGTAGGAAAAGAAGGAAATATTGTTACTGCGCAAAATTTATATACAAACCTCTTTAGGGAATATGTTGCATATATAAGCAGTAGTGAGAACGTAAAATCGTATACAGGAGACAAAGAGTTTTTTGTGGGCAGTAAAACTTTAAGAGAACCTGAAGGTATGGATAAAGTGTCTTTAGATAATAGAAGCGGACTTCGGAAAACCAAGTTGTGTTGCTATGGAAATAGAGATAGAGCTAGAGAGCTTCGAGAGCAAAGAAATCTCTTTAATATTTGGACAAGAAAATAACATATTAGATGCAAAAAACATGGCATATAAGTATTCAAAAGTGTCTAGTTGTTATGAAGAATTAAGCAAAACGAAAAGATACTGGTATGAACTCTTAAGCAAGGTCCAAGTAAATACGCCATTAGAGTCAGCCAACATTCTATTAAATGGTTGGGCAGCATATCAGACAGTTGTTTCTAGGCTATGGTCCAAAACAGGATATCATCAATCTGGTGGAGCGATAGGATTTAGAGATCAGCTTCAAGATACGATTGGGATAAAATATTTGGATATGGATTTTATGCGAAATCAGATTATGATTCAAGCAAGACATCAATTCATCGAAGGAGATGCGCTTCACTGGTGGCACGAAGCAACAGGTCGTGGGATAAGAACAAGATTTTCAGATGATTTGTTGTGGCTAGTATATGTTGTATGTGAATATGTGAATTTTACAGGAGATTATACAATATTAGAGGAACAAGCAAGCTATGTTACGGGAGAAGAATTACCAGATGGGATTGATGAAAAATATGACCTTTATCCAGAAGGCGAGATCAAGGAAAGCATATATATGCATTGTGTCCGTGCAATAGATAAATCATTAAAATTTGGAGAAAATGGGCTTCCAAAGATAGGGTCTGGTGACTGGAATGATGGAATGAATACAGTAGGGAACAAAGGTAAAGGGGAAAGTATCTGGTTAGGTTTTTTCCTATACGATATATTAACTAAGTGGATTAATGTGATGGAATCCAAAGGGCGGAGTAGAGAAAAATTCTAGTTATGAAGAGTTAAAGCAAAGATATAAACAAGTTCAAGAAGATTTGAAACATGCATTGAATACAAACGGATGGGATGGTAGATGGTATAAGAGAGCATATAACGACGAAGGTCAGCCGATAGGAAGTATAGAGAGCGAAGAGTGTAAAATTGATAGTATATCTCAAAGTTGGGGAGTAATATCAAATGCAGCAGATAATGATAAGAAGTATATTTCTATGGAGAGCTTGGAGAATCATTTAGTAGATAAAGAAAATGGGATAATGAAACTATTAGATCCGCCATTTAATAAAACAAATATGGATCCAGGATATATTAAAGCATATTTACCAGGGGTCAGAGAGAATGGAGGGCAATATACACATGCAGCTATGTGGGCAATAATTGGGTTGACAAAATTAGGGTTTGGAGATAAGGCATTTGAATATTATAGGATGATAAATCCGATAGAGCATAGCAGGACAAAAGAAGCGGCTAATAAGTATAAGGCAGAGCCGTTTAGTATAGCGGCAGATATATATGGGTCAGGGAATCTAACACGGAAGAGGAGGATGGACTTGGTATACAGGTTCGTCAAGTTGGTTTTTAAGTGCAGGACTTGAGCACATATTAGGACTTAAAATAGAAAATCATGTCCTTAAGATTTCGCCGTGTATTCCAAGTGAGTGGAAAGAGTATAGTATGAGATATAGATTAGGCACAAGTATATACAACATAAAAGTGCTTAATCCAAATGGAAAAGTATCAGGAGTAGAAAGGTTAACTTTAAACGGAAATGAAATTGAAAATAAAGAAGTAAAATTAGAAGCAGATGGTGGCATATATGATGTAGAGGTGTATATGTAGAACTGGATATACGCTCAAGTGAAGTGATAGGAAAATTTGGACAGTTAGAAGACGAAATTTCAACATCAACCCCTACGAACACAAAAGTTCGTAGGGGCCTTGAAATCATTAACTATGACGAAACAGGGATAGACAGTTGCTTGATGGCTGCTTCTAGTTCCTGTTCATTAGGAAATTTGACTATTAAATCTAGTGCAAATTGCCGTTTGGAAAATAACCAAAAGAGCTTCTCCTTGATGTGTCCCCATTTTTTATTGGTGATGCTACCGCCATGCTCGGTGATTATTGACTTGAAAACTACAAATTTTTGACAAGCTGTTGCGATTCCTCGGTCAGAGGTAGCTGCAAAAACTTCGACATAGTCGGGGTGTTCCAAGTGCTCCAATATACCACAATATTGAGCATGAGGTGGAAATGGAATCTGTATGGTGCATGTTAATGGATCCATGATGTCACTCCTTTCTGAGGGCTATATTATAGTCCAAATAGTAAAGGAGCTAATCCCTCTACTATCTGAATAATAGTTAAGAGAGATCAAACACTTAACATAATACAATTGTATCATGCTAAACTGCAAAAGTCAAAAAAAGCATAGTCTAACAAGAGAAGCGGAGCATCAGAAGAAGGGCGAAAACTATGTGAGAAGATGAGTATAAGCATGTAATTTAATCGTATGAAAAATTTTGTCAAAAAACTTGTTTAAATTAATTTAATGTGATATAAATATAATTAAATTACTGCGATCGTGAGTCGCGCTTAGAGAGGTGGCAATTTCGTGGAAGAGATAGAAGAAAAAGATAGAAGAACTATATTAATAGTGGATGATGAAAAGCCAATAGTAGATATATTGGTATATAACCTTCAAAAAGAGGGTTACCATACACTAGAGGCAAATGATGGAGCAGAGGCTGTAGAAATAGCTTTAGCTGAAAAACCGGATTTAATTTTACTGGATATAATGCTTCCTAAGATGGACGGATTGACAGTATGTAAAAAAATAAGGTCAGCTCTTAATGTCCCAATTTTGATGTTGACAGCAAAAGATGAAGAGATAGACAAAATATTAGGATTAGAATTAGGTGCAGATGACTATATTACAAAACCTTTCAGTGTACGTGAATTGATGGCTAGAATAAAAGCAAATTTGAGAAAATCTGAAGGTGGAACTGTTCCAATGGAAGAGAATGGTGATAAAGCTCAAGTGAAAAGAATAAAAGTTGGAGAATTAGCGTTAGACTTTGAAAAATTTGAAGCAAAAGT
Source organism: Oscillospiraceae bacterium (assembly GCA_009785865.1). Taxonomy (GTDB): domain Bacteria; phylum Bacillota; class Clostridia; order TANB77; family CAG-508; genus WQVL01. The sequence goes on from WQVL01000003.1 coordinate 46,756, forward strand.
GAGTGATGAAGTAATAGACTTAACTTTAAGAGAATTTGAAGTTTTAAAGTTTTTAGCAAATCAGCCTGGACAAGTAATTACTAGAGAAGTATTGCTAGAAAAGGTATGGGGATATGAATACTATGGAGATATAAGGACTGTAGATGTAACAGTTAGAAGAATAAGAGGAAAAATAGAAAAGGATACAGCGAATCCAAAAATATTGATTACAAAAAGAGGAGTAGGGTATTATATAAAGGCAAACTAGAGTTATTACGAATAATACAAGTATAGAGGCAGATGGAGGTATCTGCCTTATATATTGTAAGAAATAAATTTTAGAGTTAGAAGAGCAAAAGGGGTGACACAGAAGTGTTTAAAAGTATACAAATTAGAATGCTTTTAATAGTAATAATATTGGCAATAGTAATGATAGCTTTAAATGGCTACCTTATTATTAACAGAATAGAAAATATGCAAGGACTAAGTTTCAGAGAAACTGACGAATATATAAGAGAAGCTAGGATGATAACAATTATCATAGTATCTTCATTTGGCGTTATTTCTCTAGCTATTCTTTTATTTGCTTCTAGAGTAATCTTGTCTCCAATCTCTAAGCTAATTAAAAATGCTAAGAAGATAGCAGAAGGACAAGAAGAAATGGGTGGAGAAGCTTTTTATTCAGACGCACTTCTAAAATTTAAAGAACATCCTCATAAAAAAGCAAAATCAGAAATTGATGAATTAGTTAAAGCGTTTGAAGTAGTTACTGGAGGGCTCAAGGAAAACTTAAGTGAAGTAAATAGGCAAAAGCAACAAATGGAAGCAATATTACTTCATATGACAGATGGTATTGTGGCTTTTAGTATAGAGGGAGGAATAATACATATAAATCCTGCAGCAAGTAGACTTTTGCAAGTAACATCTAAAGAAGATACATTTCAAAAGATATTCAGAAAACTAAATATTGATATAAATATGGAAAGAATCATATATTTAGAAGACTGGACGTCGACAGAAGAGAAGGCAGAAATCGGAGATAAAAATATAAACATGTTCTTTGTTCCGTTTAAAGATGAAAATGATAGAGCAGCCGGTGTAATGGTTTTGATACAAGATATTACAGAGCATGTAAAACTAGACAATATGAGAAAAGAATTTGTGGCGGATGTATCACATGAACTAAAAACTCCACTTACATCGATTATGGGATATTCAGAAACTTTGCAAGAAGGTGACTATGATAGAGAACTGAGACAAAAATTTTTGAAAGTAATAAATTCAGAAGCTATTAGAATGGCTAAGCTAGTAAATGATTTATTAGCACTTTCTAAATTTGATGATGATAAATCAAATTGGGAGAAAACAGAGTTTGATTTAGGGCATTTAGTTAAAAAATGTCAAGAAAAACTTCAAATAGAGATGGATAAAAAGAATATTAAAACGGAATGTTTTGTAACAGCAAATGTTCCAAAAGTGTTTTCTGATAGGGATGGAATTGAAAGAGCCATACTGAATGTATTATCTAATAGTGTAAAGTATACTAAAGATGAAGGAACAATAAAAATTTATGTTGGCTTTTTATATAATGATGCATACATAAAAATTATAGACAATGGTATTGGGATTCCGGAACAAGATCTAGAAAGAATTTTTGAGAGATTCTATAGAGTAGATAAAGCAAGAACAAGATCAATGGGAGGAACAGGGCTTCGGGCTTTCGATAGCAAAGGAAATACTAGATAGAAATGGTGGAAGAATTGATATTAAAAGTGTTGTAGATGAAGGGACAGAAGTAGTTATTACTATACCAACGAAGTAAGCGCAGAATTGCTCTGAAGTTGCTCAAAGCTTGTTGCTAAGGAAAGGCAATGTGGCCCTAGCTTTAATAATTGGGAGGTAAGGATGAAAGAAAAAAAGAACAGATGGAAGCTAATTATACGTTTAATATGTATATGTGTTGCGCTAATATTAGCTACAGCAGTTATTGAAAACATTGGAACAAGAAGAGAACAACAAAGAAGAGAGCAGCCGGGAGCAGAAATAGTAAGAGAAGATATAGACAGATTTCTTGAATATATTAGACTAGAACAAGAGGAAGATGAATATGACGAGACAAATGTAGATGCTGAGGAGTATATTGACATTGATGAGTCAGAGCCAGAAGTTGGTCAAGAATAGAAATGTCTCTAAATAGAGATGTCTACAAGGCAAGTTCAAGTAAATAAACAATTGCCAAACGTAAGAGTGTAATGTATAATAAGCGTAGAGAGGTATAGAAAGAACCTCAAAGCTTGTTGCTAAAGGAGAGGTATAGAGCCGTAATAAAGAATATATTACAAAAGAAGCATAAGAAAGAGGGGACGTAGCAAAATGATAAAGATGCCGAAATTGCCAAAAATAAATGTAAGTCCAAGGACAAAAAATATAATTGAATGGGGATATTGTATATTAATTGCTATTGTTTTAGCATTACTAATAAGGTACTACATAGGTACGCCAACAATAGTTAGGCAGCCATCAATGTATCCTACACTTGCTGATGGACAGAGATTGATTTTAAATAGATGGGTAAGAACAGTAGGGAGTGAGCTTAATAGAGGAGATATAATAACTTTTGAGGCTCCAAGCAGACCAGACATTCCATTAGATGCTGTGAGTTGGAATGAACCAGTAGCAATTTATGATTATGAACCAAGAAATGTATTTGGTAGATTTTCATACTATGTACTGGAGTTTGGTAAAAAGAGTTATATAAAAAGAGTAATTGCACTTCCAGGAGAGCATATTAGAATTGAAGAAGGTAGAGTATATATAGATGGGTCGCTATTAGATGAACCGTATTTACCAAGAGAGACATTCACAGAAGGTGGAACATTTAGAGATATAACAGTTCCAGAAGGACATGTGTTTGTAATGGGTGATAACAGGGAACATAGTACCGACTCTAGGAACTTTGGTGCTGTACCGCTTGATAGAGTTGAAAGCAGAGTGTGGATTAGATTTTGGCCATTCGGTGGTTTTGGTGGAGTTAGATAAATAGAAGATGTTTAATAAAATAGTAGGAAATAATAGAATAAAAGAATCATTAGGAAAGATAATAAGTAGTGGAAATATTTCACATAGCTATATTTTTTCGGGACCAGAAGGAATTCGGGAAGAGTATGTTTGCAAGAGATTTTGCAAAAGCCATGTTATGCTTAAATGAAGGCGTAAAACCTTGCTCAAAATGCACATCCTGTATAAAATTTGAAGGCCAGAATAACCCAGACTATTTTGAAATAGAGCCAGACGGAAACAGCATAAAGATTGAGCAAATGAGAAGTATGCAGAAAACTGTGCTAGAAAAACCAATAGCATCAGAAAGAAAAGTGTATGTGATTAATAATAGCGAACTCATGACCAAAGAAGCGGGAAATAGTTTGCTCAAGACTTTAGAAGAGCCACCAGAGTATGTGTGTATAATACTTATTACATCAAATGCTAATATGCTTCTAAACACTATTAAATCTAGATGTACAAAGATTTCTTTTAGTAAACTAGAGACTGAAGAACTCAAAGATATTTTGTCAAAACTAGGTACCACTCGGGAAGAACATTTCTGATAATTTAATAAAAGTAGCAGATGGAAGCGTACAAAGAGCTTTAGAGTTAGAAGAAAAAGAAGACTTGTTTGTTAAAGTAAGTAAGAGTTTTAATAATTTAGAAAATATTAATATAATAGATGCAATTAACCTTAAAGAAGAGATTTTTTCGAATAAGGAAGAGGTTCAAAATATTTTAGAATACATTAGTTTAATATTTTTTGAAAAGTTAAAGGAAAAGAACCAAAGAAAATATGCAGAATGTATAGAGCTTATGGAAAACACAAAAGAAAGATTAAGAAAAAATAATAATTTTGACATGACAATAGATAGAATGCTAATAACAGCATGGGAAATATTGCAGAGTTAAATATTTAATCCTAAAAGTTAGGAAGGAGATTAAATAAGCAATGGCAAATATAATAGGTGTAAGGTTTAAGAAACCAGGTAAAATATATTTTTTTGATCCAAATGGAATACAAGTTCAAAGAGGGCAATTTGTAATTGTTGAAACTTCTATGGGGAAAGAATACGGAGAAGTTGTAGTTTCTAATAGAATGATGCCAGATGAGAAAATAGTAGCACCACTTAAAAAGATTATACGAATTGCTAATCATAAAGATGCGGAACAGCATAAGGCAAATAAAGAAAAAGAAAAAGAAGCATTTAATATTTGTGAGAAGAAAATACAAGAACATAAACTAGACATGAAACTAACTGATGTTGAATATAAGTTTGATAGAAGTAAATTGCTATTCTTTTTTAAAGCAGAAGGACGAATAGACTTTAGAGAGCTTGTTAAAGAACTAGCTGCAATTTTCAAGACGAGGATAGAGCTAAGACAAATGGGAGTTAGAGATGAAATAAGAAGAACCGGAGGAAATGGAATGTGTGGTAGAGAATTATGCTGCTGTTCATTCTTATCAAATTTTGAAAGTGTTTCGATAAAAATGGCAAAGGAACAAAATTTACCATTAAATCCTACAAAGATTTCAGGAAATTGTGGAAGACTTATGTGTTGCTTAAAGTATGAGCAAGAAGTATATGAAGAAAAACTACAAAGACTACCTAAAATAGGCGCAATAGTTAAGACAGAAGATGGCAAAGGTGAAGTTTGTGGAGTAGAAACACTAAAAGAAAAAGTGAAAGTTAAACTTGAAGATGGTGAAGGATATTTATTTAAGAAGTATGATATAAAAGATATTAAGATTATTAAAAATGTTGAAACCAATAATGAAAAAATAGAAACAGATAATCCAGAAGACTTAAAAGAACTTCAAAAGTTAGAGAAGCTAGATAAAATGGAAAAGCAAGATGATATGTAATAAAAAATATAAGCGCAGATATTTCAAAGAAGCCACTCAAAGCTTGTTACTAAGAGAGCGGCAATGAAGTCTAGCCGTAATAATTGGAGGTGAAAGAAATGGCATATAAAGTAACAGAAACATGTATTAGTTGTGGAGCATGTGCAGGAGAATGTCCGGTAAGTTGTATTACATCAGGGGATACTACATATGTTATAGAGACTGACCAATGTATTAGCTGTGGAGCATGTGCAGGAATTTGTCCTGTGGAGGCAATTGAAGAAGAATAGTTGTATTGAGATAAAATATAAACACCAAGAGGGTATCAGGTGATACCCTCTTAGTGTTTGTGGAAGTTGCTTAACTTCTGTTTTTTTGCTCAGTTTTCATGATTTCCATCAAAAACGCCACAGTGAAGAAAACAACATTTTCTAAATCCCTTTTTTCTATTGGTAAACCGTTGCGGCCATTGACAATTATGTTTTGCATACTGTCATATACTTCCGCATTTGTTGGCTCTGCATATTCCGGAAGATGGTTGCGTTTCCGGTTTTCTGTCACGATGTCACAAGAATAAAGATAGGCTATTGCATTTTCTTTATTCTTTAATACTTCTTGGATGCTACTTATGTCATCCCCTTCCTTTATTTTGCTTGTTAGTGCCCGGTCATACCGTTCGTTAACAACTATGCCTATAAGGTCAGTTGCGGGTATAGCTATTAGTGTTTCTGTTCCTGCAAAGGATTCGGCGTCGCCATTTCTACAGCTTGTAAGAAAATTGCTAAACAGCTGAATTACCTTTTTGTCAAGCAAAACTTTAAACATGAGTTTCCACTCCCTTTAAATAAATTATGGTTCTGTATCTTATTATATCATAATTTACATAAAAAGGCAAAAGACATGCCTCGGATACCAATAAAAACGTAAAAAAGGATTTTTCTTATAAGTTTTCAACTAAACTGACCGAAAAGTATATTGACTTTTTTAGGAATTATTTATATACTCGGAGTATTGAAAAGAACTAGGAGGGCTCGTTAAAGATGAACGATTTGATAGAAATAAGATGGCATCGGTAGAGGTGGGCAAGGTGCAAAAACAGCATCATTATTATTAGCAGATGCTGCATTTAATACAGGAAAATATATACAAGGATTTCCGGAATATGGACCTGAAAGAATGGGAGCACCAATTACTGCATATAACAGAATAAGTACAGAGCCGATTATAATTCATTGCAATATTTATGAACCAGATTATGTTATAGTTGTAGATGATACTCTTTTAGAATCAGTAGATGTTACATCAGGACTTAAAGAATCAGGAGCTATGATAATAAATTCAGCAAGAGAAGATGAAGATATAAAAGCGAACTTAAAAGGATATAAGGGTGGAGTTTACAAAATAGATGCTAGGAAAGTGTCACTAGAAACTTTAGGTAAATATTTCCCAAATACTCCGATGCTTGCAGCTATTATAAAAGTGAGCGGAATAATGACCGATGAAGAACTACTCAAAGATATGGAAGCATCGTTTAAACATAAATTTGCACATAAACCAGAGGTTATAGAAGGTAATATGCAAGCACTAAAAGTAGCACTAAAAGAAGTTAAGCAAGTACAATAAGTAAAATCTTAATCTAAGTGGAGGATAGTATGTCAAAAAAAATAGATGCGAATGCAACTTGGCAAGATATGACGCCAGGAGGAGCTATATATGAAGCGGGTAACGCTAAAGAATTTAAAACAGGAGACTGGAGAGCGGTAAAACCTATATTTTTAGCAGACAAATGTACACAGTGTGGATTGTGTTTTCCGGTATGTCCAGATGACAGTATTCCTGTAAACAAAGAACAAAAAAGAGAAGATTTCGATTATGATATGTGTAAAGGATGTGGAGTTTGCGCGAATGTATGTCCTTTTGGGGCAATCGAGATGAAATAAGGATAAGTCACATTTCATAATTTGAGGAGGAGAAAAAGATGTCAATAAGAGAACGTTTAAGTGGTAATGAGGCAACAGCAGTTGCTATGAAGCAGATTAATCCAGATGTAGTTGCAGCATTTCCAATAACCCCATCAACAGAAATACCACAATATTTTTCAACATTTGTAAGTAATGGGGCAGTTGATACAGAATTTATAGCAGTAGAGAGTGAGCATAGTTCTATGTCGGCTTGTATAGGTGCTCAAGCAGCAGGAGGAAGGGCAATGACAGCAACATCTGCAAATGGATTATCATTAATGTGGGAGATGATATATATTGCTTCAGGTAATAGATTACCTATAGTAATGCCACTAGTAAATAGAGCAGTATCAGCGCCACTTAATATTCATAATGATCATTCAGATGCAATGGGAGTAAGAGATAGCGGATGGATAATGTTGTTTTCTGAAAATAACCAAGAGGCATATGATAATTTACTTATGGCTCATAGAATTGCAGAGCATCCAGATGTAATGCTTCCACTTATGGTGTGCCAAGATGGATTTATAACATCACATTCAATAGAGAATATGGAGTTAGTAGAAGACGAAAAAGTTAAAGCATTTGTAGGTGAATATAATCCAAAGCATTCACTATTAGATGATAAACATCCAATATCAATGGGACCATTAGATTTACAAGCATATTGTTTTGAACATAAAAGAGGGCAAGCAGAAGGCATGAGAAATGCGAAAAAAGTTGTAGAAGATATAGCGATAGAATTTGAAAAAATGACAGGAAGAAAGTATAACTTTTTTGAAGAATATAAAATGGATGATAGCGAAGTTGCTATCGTATGTATGAATTCAACAGCAGGGACAGCAAAGTTTGTAGCAGATAAATTAAGAAAAGAAGGAATAAAAGCAGGGGTTCTAAAATTACGTATGTTTAGGCCTTTCCCGGCAGAAGAAATAGCGAAAGCTGTGTCTCATATAAAGGCACTAGCTATACTTGATAAAGCTGACTCAATGAATGGAGCAGGAGGAGCATTGTTCACAGATGTAACATCAGCAATGTGCACAAATGGTATATCAGTTAATGCAGTGAACTATGTTTACGGATTAGGTGGAAGAGACACGAAGGTAGAAGATTTAGAAAAAGTATATAGAGATTTAGTAGAAATAGCTAAAACAGGAGAAACCCAAGACCCATATAGATATTTTGGAGTTAGGTAAAAAGGGGAGATAGAGAAAATGGCATATAATTTAAAAGAAACAATGGCAGAAAGACCATCTAGACTTACTTCAGGGCATAGAATGTGTGCGGGATGTGGAGCGCCAGTTGTTGCAAGAATGATACTAAGAGCAGTTAAACCAGAAGACCATGTAGTAGTTGCAGGAGCAACAGGGTGCATGCAAGTTTCTACATGCATATATCCATATACAGCATGGACAGATTCATATATTCATACAGCATTTGAAAATGCAGGAGCATCTTTATCTGGTATTGAAGCAGCATATAATGCGATGAAAAGAAGAGGAGCCCTTCCAGAAGGGAAAGAAACAAAATTTATTGCTTTTGCTGGAGATGGGGGCACATATGATATAGGTCTTCAAAGTTTATCAGGAGCAATGGAAAGAGGACATGACTTATTATATGTATGTTATGACAATGGGGCATATATGAATACAGGTGTTCAACGTTCATCTGCAACTCCAAAGTTTTCAGATACAACAACTTCACCGGCAGGAACAGTTATACCAGGGAAATTACAATCTAGAAAAGATTTAACTGAAATAATATCATCACATCATGTACCATATGTGTGTCAAACAATAGCTATAAATAATTTTAAAGATTTATACGAAAAGTCGGAGAAGGCTATATATACCAAAGGTGCTAAATTCATGAATGTTTTTGCACCATGTCCAAGAGGGTGGGGATATCCAACTGAGGACTTGATGAAGATAAATAAGTTAGCAGTAGATACATGTTATTGGCCACTATATGAAGTAGAAAACGGAAAGTATACTGTAAATTACAAACCAAAAAACAGATTACCTATAGAAGAATTCTTAAAACCACAAGCAAGATTCAAGCATATGTTTGAGCCAGGAAATGAGTGGATGATAGAAGAATTCCAAAGAGAGGTAGACCAAAGATTCCAAGCTTTACTTGATTTAGAAGAAACAACTAATAGATAAATATAAGCAGCCAATATTGGCTGCTTATATTTTCCAATATTGATTTCAAAATTCTAACAAAAATTGCTTAGAAAACCTTGACATTAAAGATATGTGCATAGTATAATCAAACTTGTCAGTTTAAATGCTGAAGTGGCGGAACTGGCAGACGCACAGGACTTAAAATCCTGCGAGGGTTAAACCTCGTGCCGGTTCGATTCCGGCCTTCAGCACCACAAAACACCAAACATTTCGCAAGAAAATGTTTGGTGTTTTACTGTTTTAAGAGGGATGTTTTCTCTCAAAAGTGTCTAACAGTCTAGAAAATATTGAGTTTTTTCATATAATTGTCTTTTAAAAAAAATAATATTGTAATAAAACATCAAACGCTTGTGGGAATAGATGTAAGGGCGATAGGAAATAAAAAGAGTATTGTCTATTAAATGTGATTAATGGTATTATACTATATATTTTTGGAAACATATATAGTATGGAAGTAGGGAATTAAAATGAAAAAAAGTTTGAAAATATTATTTGCAATAATTTTATTAACATTATTAGGTATGTTTATAACAACTGTTTATGCACGTACGGAGATAGTCTCTGATGGTGCTGAACTTACAGCTGCACTTAACGATGCAGGTGTAAGTGTTATATTATTAGAAGCAGGAGATTTTTTAGTTACTCCGTCATTTAGTATTAACCGAGCTTTAACAATTAATACTGTAGGTAATGCGGATGCAACAATCAGAAGACTATCTGGTAATATTTTTAATGTTGCCAACACTGTTGGTAGTAGTCTGACAATAGAAAATGGTCCAGGTGGTGGTAGTATTACTATATCAGGTAATCAAAATCCAGGAACAGGAATTAATCTAGCTGGAGCAAATTCAGAGGTAACCATTGGCGATGGTGTAAACATCACTCAGTTCGGTTCTAGTGGAATTAGAGCAACATCGGGTGGAACTGTAACAATGAATGGGACGGCTCGTATTCATCACAATTCTTCAAACACAGCAGGAGGAGGTGTTGCAGTAGAAGGTGGTGCTCTATTTATTATGAATGGAGGAAGTATTGACAATAATACAGCTCAAAGTTGGGGCGGAGGTATTCGTTTTCACAATGGTGGTACATTTAGAATGTATGATGGTATTGTTACTGGAAACATTTCGCATAGAGGAGGAGGAGGATTCTCTGGTGGAGGATCAGAAGTTAATCGTGGAAGACTATATGTAATGGGCGGTGTGATATCAAACAACACTGTAACAGGTCTTGGAGATCCTACAGGTTCAAGTTTTGGCGGAGGCGGAGGTATATTTGCTGATGGTGCTGCTGTTGTAACTGTTAGTTCTGGTAGAATCTATGGAAATTCAGTTCCATACTCTGCTGTAGGACGAGGAGCCGGGGTGTTTTTGAATTTGGCAGCTAGTCTTAATTTATCCGGAGATGCAATCATTGAAAATAATATTGGTGCTCCTCGTGGAGGTGGAATTCACTTAAATAATGTTAATAGTAGACTTCATATGAGTGGCGGAACAATAAGAAATAATGAAGCTACAAATGGTGGAGGAATTTATGTGCTAGATGGTCGCATATATATGACAGGTGGAACAATATCGGGAAGCAATGCCACTGAAGAAGGTGGTGGAATTAGGTTCCATCAACCTGCAAGGATCACAATAACAGATGGAGTAATTGAGGGAAATAGTGCTGACAATGGTGGAGCTATTTTTGTAGAACACACTAATGGAACGATCCCACACTTTATCATAGGAGAAGAAGTAATATTTAGAAATAATACTGCTCGAGTTGGTAGATATGTAAATAATTTGGCAGCAGCAGCAAATCTACAAATTAACCCTAAGATAGTAACGGTTTATCCTCATGCTTTTTCTAATTATGATATTAATGTTCTAAGTGGGAATTTAGTAGCTATTATAACATTCGAAGTAAGAAATGGTGCCCGGAGGAACTCTTGCAGGAGGAGGAGTAACTGTTTCAGGAACTGATATAGGAACAATAGTAGTTCCGTTAGGGGAACCTATTAATTTAACTGCCACTCCATTAGCAAATTTCTTTATTGGTGGATGGTTTGTAGATAATGGACAACTTTTAGATAATATTAATGGGCTTATAGCAAATGGAGATTTACACATCGAAGTTCTGTTCTTAGAGAACGAAGAAGAGATAAGTAACAACAATTCTCCTGGAGAAGGAAATATAAATGAAGAATCAAGCCAAAATGAAGAAGAGAGTGGGAATGCGACTATAGGTACAGGAGATAATACAAGAATATTAATATATTTAATATTAATGATAACAGCGATAGGTGGAGTAATACTAAGTTTAAGGAGCAAAAAGGGCAAACGTTATAACTAAGTAGTAAAAACTACTCGATAATCATAGAATTATTCTAGTTAGATAAAGATTTATGGGTGTTAATGGAGAGATAAGATAAAAGCAGATACGCAAAAAATGCGCATTTGCTTTTTTGTAGGAAGTAATATTTATTTAAAGATTATTACAAAGGTAAAAATAGATATAAATAGTAAATCTAAATAGTAAATCTAAATAGTAAATCTAAATAGTAAATCTAAATAGTAAAATTAAATAGTTTGATATCTAGGTATCTTTATGCTATTATGAAAAGTAATTATATTTATATATGTGTGGAAGGGAAGCGAGAAAATGAGAAAAGGAATAATAGTGGTTATATCAATCATTATCCTGGTTATAGGAATGTGGCTTGTAATTAGAAATATGTCTTCAGAAGAAGAAATGAGCAGAGAAGAGATCATAGAACTTGTAAGAGGAGGATTGGATTTATATTCGGCAAATTATTCTCATGCAACATTGGTGTTAGATAGGAATACAACTAAGCATAAAGGAAATATTTTTATTTCTACAAGTGAAGAAGGAACTTTTTGGATTGACGTTGAGACTGAAGAAGTTATTGAAATAAATCATATTGAAAGAAAAGCAGAGATAACAAGTGGGAATCATCCGAGACTACTAGAAATATTAGTGAACGAAATACTTCCTGGTGATATATATGAAATATTAAAAAACGAAGAGTTTGAGTTTGAATTTGTAGACGGAGATGAGAATAATGACTTTATAGTTGTCCAGCTATCAAGAACTGGAGAGATAGTGCCGGGGCTAAGTACTAGAGATGTATTTAAAGTGTGGATAGCAAAAGACACAGGAGTCATTTCAAGAGTTAAAAACGGTTTTGAGAGAGAAATATTGATTTGGAGATTAGAAGTAGAATTTAATGTGGTTACTGAAGAAGATATTGTAAGGCCTGATTTAGATGGATATGAAGTTGTTGACCATTCTAATTTGTAGTGACCTATTTTGTCGGTTTTGATAAAGAAATGTAGAAAACTTATTAAGAATAAAGCAGTGGAAATATAGCATAAAGAGGACATCTATGATAATATATTAGATAGTAGAAAGTTTAAGGAGGACGGAATTTTGAACAATAGAATTAAAGGAATAGTTGCGACAATACTATTGATTTCTATGGTAATTATAATAACAGGTTGTGGAAGAAATGAGGACGAAGGAGAAGTATTAATAGCAGTATCTTGGGGACCGATAGTAGAAGTGACATTTAAGGATAATATAATAGATGTAATAACTGTAACTGAAGTGCATTGGAGTGAAGAGGTAGCAACAATAGAATATTTTTTTATGGCAGAGCAATTGTCAAATGATGCTACTTTTACACGCTCAGGTATGAAAACAGTAGCGACAGTGAATGTTGATGATTTTAATGTGTTAGAGGAATATGAATTACTAAGAGAAGGGATGACAAAAATTGAAGTGCTTGAAGCACTTGAGAGAGATGGATTCATTGTTATACTAAGAGATGATGTTTTAATTGCAGCAAGTTATGCAATAATGGAAGTAGCATTTAACAGTGATGAAGTATATACAGTAGCTATTACAGAGAGATTTAGTAATGATGAAGAAGCAATACGTGCGTATGAAGCGCTGATGGAGGAACTATCAGAAGAGGCTGACATTCAAAGAACGGACTCGACAATAGTGATAACACTTAGTATCCAGGAATTTAACAGATTGATGGAAGTAGAAGATGATGAGACAATGGTAATAGAAGAAGGAGCTACGAGGGAAGAAGTTAGAAGAGTATTTGAAAAGTATAGTATTACAGTGATTAGATAACCTGAAATTAAATGAATTAGGACAGAGAGATGTGCTGAAAGAGTAGAGAGGACATTTTTCTGTCCTAATTTAATATAAAGAATTATAGAGTAGGCGAGAAAATGGAAGTTTTAGTTAGAGAAGCAGAGAGTAATGAATATGAAGCAATACATGATTTAGTAAAAAGAGCATTTGAAACAGCACCGGTTAGTGATGGTGACGAGCAAGATTATGTTCTATATTTAAGAGCTAGTGAGAGGCATATATTTGAGCTAGAACTTGTTGCTGAAGATGATGATATAATTATAGGGCATATTATGCTGACAAAGACGAAGATAGAAACTAATGAAAAAGTGATTCAAGAATTGTTATTGTCTCCAATTAGTGTTCAGCTTGAATATAGAAATAAGGGTGTTGGAAAACTGCTAGTTAAAGAAAGTTTTGAAATTGCAAAACGTTTAGGATACTCGGCAGTGTTTGTTGTTGGTGATCCGGAGTATTATTTAAGATTTGGATTTAAACAAACTACCAATTTCGGAATAAAGAATAAAAGTGATATTGAAGAGAAATATGTAATGGCATGTGAATTACATGAGGGCTATCTAAAAAATAAAGAACGGAACAATAAATATTATATAACTGTATGATAGAATATCGATTATGGATAAGTGAGGGAAAAGAAATGAATGTTAGAAGATATAGAAAAGAAGACGAAGAAAAAGTGATGAAAGTAATTGAGATAGAAGGAGAAGAGTGGGAAGTTAATCATTCTCAAAAAAATGCTGAGATATACAAAAAAGCGTTAGAAAAATGTATAACATATGTTGCTGATGAAGATGGAGAGATATGTGGATTTTCTCGCTCTATGGATGATCATGCATATGAAATAATTGTAGTTGATTTATTAGTTACGCCTAAGCACAGAGGGAGAGGTATAGGGAAACAGTTAATGGAATGCCTATGTGATGAATATCCTGAAAAACAAGTATATGTAATGTCAGATGTTGATGTATATTATCGGTAAGCAACGGATATGAAAAAGTAGGTAGTGTGTTTGAAGTGAAGAAAACAGAGTGATGTAGTTAAAAAAGTATAAGCTGAGTTTATAAGGAGAGACGAAATGTCTAAATGGGGGATTGAAGAAGCTGAAACGTTACAAGCAATAGATGAGATAGGATTAGGTGGTAATATACTTAATGTTGCTTCTGGAGACGGAAGATTTAACAATAGGTTGTTAGAATTATCTAGTACAGTAATAGCTATAGATAAAGATGAAATTGTATTAAGAGAATTGTCAGAAAAGTGTCCTGATAGTTTAAGAAAAAAGCTCATAACAAAGGTAGTAGATATTACTAAAAAGCTACCATTTGAAGACAATGCATTTGATGGAATGCTTTGTATAGGCACGTTGCATTTATTCAATATAGAAACAATTAAGTATATATTATCAGAGATAAAAAGAACGTTAAAAGTAAACGGCAAAATTGTTTTTGATTTTGCTACAGATATTATAAGACTAGATAAGAATGGAGATAGAGTTGTTTTTGACAATGAATCTGGTTATACTTTAGATGAAGGTATCAAACTGTTTAAAAGCGAATTAGAGGGATTCTCTATACATATTGAAACTGCTACTTTTAAAGAGGAAGCCTTAGAGGAAGAAGTTACAGGATACCAATCTATCAGAGGGAATTTTTTCGTTGTTAGTGGTACTAAAGAAAAAGAATGAAGCAATATTTGTAATATAGAAGTAAAAAATGGAGGAGATTAGGAATGGAATATAATTATTTGCCAAAAGGAATATGCCCAACTGAAATATCAGTTGAATTAGATGGAAGTACAATCAAAAGAGTAGAGTTTATTAATGGATGCAAAGGAAATTTATTAGGAATAGCTAAGCTAGTAGAAGGAATGAATGTAGCTGACGCAATTAATAAACTAAAAGGAATTGAATGTGGACGTAGAGGAACATCATGTCCAGATCAATTAGCAAAAGCTTTAGAAGAGTGTTGCAAAGTTCATGGATGAATGAGACAAGAATAGTTTGGGAGAGATTATAAATAATAGAAAAGGAAAGGAAAGCAAAGCTTTCATTTCCTTTTTCTATTGTACGAAGACTATTCTATTTCTAAGCTTTCGCCAATTTCTAATATCTCATGTTCAACTTCATGTTTAGTAAACATTTCGTTTATGAATTCAGGATGTGGTGGAAATGTTGGGTTATCCATATGTATAATAAGTGTTAAGGTTGCACCTACTTCTTTTGAATATAGTGCAGCTTCAAATGCTGACATTGTTAAACCATATCCTGTTACTGGAGTGCATAATATATCTGCCTTATATTCATTTTTAAAACAAATACTGTCACTTGTAGCATATAATCTATGGTTTCCATCATCTATGATGAATCCTACATTTTCATGGATTTCTAATTCGCCTTTTAGCCATGGTTGATATCCATGTACAGCGCGTACTACTTCTACTTTTATATTATCTAACTCAATGGTATCATTTTCTTTTACTATACTTATATCAAGGATTTCATTCGCTCTTTGTACTTCGCTTGTAGAATAAATTTGTATATCCTTATTTAGTTTTTGTAATACTTCAGTGTGACAATGATCTCCATGTTTATGCGTTATTAATATGGCATCTACGCTATTCCATACATCAAAATATTCTTCTTTGTATTCTAATGCTCCTGGATCAATTAAAATTTTCTTATCTTTTGTTTCTACTAGTAAACATGATTGTGGGTATTTTGTAATTTTCATAGTTATCCTCCTATAACACAAATTTTCTTCAGATTAATTATATCATATTTTATCTTGCTGTAGGTTAAATATGATATAATATTAATGATTTTAGCAAAACATTTAAAATATAGGGAAAAGGATCTTGCTCTTTGATTAATGATAATCTCAAGCTATAAAAATGAAGTAGGTAATAAAATGAATATAAGAAAATATAGACAAGAAGATTGCGAAGAAGTATATGAACTGTTTTACAATACTGTACATTCAGTGAATTTAAAAGATTATAGTCAAGAACAGGTTGATGTATGGGCAAGAAGAGATGTTGATGTTGAAGCATGGGGTCAATCATTTTTAGAGCATTATTCTATTGTCGCCCATAAAGATGGTGTTATTGTTGGATTTGGTGATATAAATGATGAAGGATATTTAGATAGACTATATGTTCATAAAGAATATCAAGGTATAGGTATTGCTACTATGATTTTGAATGATTTGGAAAAATATGCTGAAGACAAAGATATAAAAACAATAACTACAGATGCTTCAATTACTTTGAAACCAGTATTAGAGAAAAGAGGATATGTGCTTGTGAAAGAACAAACTGTGGAACTGAAAGGACAGCTGTTAACGAATTTTCATATGATAAAAAAATTATAATTTAAGTATAGTTAAATCTAGTAAAAAGTATAAGGAGATTTATATGACTGGTAAAGAGTATATGGATATAGCAATAGAACTTTCTAAGAAAGCAGTATATCCTTTTGGGGCAATAATTGTAAAAGATAATGAAATAATTGGCAGAAGTGATAGTAATACTGCAACTGCGAAATGTGCATTTGCACATGCTGAACTTATTGCAATAGAAGATGCAATGGAGCAGCTTGGAGGGTATTTATGTGCTGAAGGAGGAGAAGGAGTAACAATATATGCTTCCTCAGAACCTTGCGTTATGTGCATGGGTGCAATACTATATACAGGGATTAGTAGATTAGTATATGCATCAACGATTGAAGATTCAAAAGAAGTAGTAAATGCGATTCTAGTTAAGGCAGAGGACATTGTGAATAGCTGCGCTAATAGAAACCTTGAGATTGTGCACGAGTTCGAAAGAGAGAGCGCAGTGAAAGTATTAAATGAATGGAGTGAAAAGAATCAATGAGGATAGGTGTAGATATTGATGGGGTTTTAACTAATAGAGAACAGTTTCAATTAGATTATGGTGCTAAGTATTGTTTAGATAATGATATTAGATATGAAATTAATCCAAAAGAGTATAATGTAGATGGTGTTTTTGGTTTTGATAGTGCACAATATGAAGAGTTTTGGAATAAGTACTTAGAATTTTATGCTATGTATGAAGACGCAAGACCATTTGCTTCAGAAGCAATAAGAAAGTTGAAGGAAGATGGACATGAGATAGTTATAATAACGGCAAGATGGAGAACGGAAAGAGAAGATGAATCTGGGGAGAAGATGAGAGACATTGTAAAAGGATGGTTAGCTGAAAGTGAAATAGCATATGATAATCTAATTTTTTCATCTGAAGATAAATTAGATTGGTGTATGAGTAATGGAATAGATATGATGATAGAAGATGAACCAAAATGTATTGATAGTGTTTCAAAGGGCATACCAGTAATATGTTTTAATGCAAAATATAACGAGAAGTGTGAAGGTGAAAATATATTTAGATGCTATAGTTGGTATGATGTATATAATACTATAGTAGAAGTGAGTAAAGTCTAATTTATACAAAGTGTGGAGAGTTACTATGAACTATATTAGTAATGATGATAGATTAAATGAAATAATAGATGATTTTGATAATCTGGTACTAAGGTATAAAGTGGAAGAACATGGGATAATGTTTCCGGATGTATTAGAGAGTGAAAAAATTCTGATGCTAATATATGCATGTGGGATATGTCATAATATGAATTGGGACTATCTATGTAGTAACTTCATGTACAAACTGAAGATATATTCCAAAGGGTTTGATACAAATATTTTAGCCAATATTGATGAAAAAATTGTAGAGAAGTTCTTTGATGAGTATCCTAAAAAGCACAAAGTAGAAGCAGCAAGAAGAACAGAAATGATAAAGGGCATAGCAAAGGATTTATCAAAGATAGATATAGTAAATGGAGTAAAGAGTGTTGCTAGATTAGAAGGACAAGGTGGATTGTTTAGTAGTATAAACAGCATAGAAGTATTTAGTGAAGATCCATTACATAAGAAAACAAATTTGCTAGCCCAGATACTTATGAATGACGAGATTATAATAGTAGAAGACGAGTATAATATAGAGCCTATGGTAGACTATCATATAATAAGACTATACTTAAGGACTGGAAGGATAAAGATAGTCAATAAAGAGATAGAAGAAAAGATAAGAAAGAAAGAAGAATTAAGTCTAGAACAAATAACTGAACTAAGGCAGATGATAGCAAAGCAGATTCAGAGGGTTTGTAGTAAATATAGCAAAACTGCAAATGAGCTAAATATAGTAGACTGGTATACTGGAAGAAATATATGTCAGAAAGAAACAGCAAACTGTAAAGAGTGTCCATATAATAGGTGTTGTGATAGTAGTGACAAAAGTGCAAATGAAATGTTAATAGAACCAATTGATAATCATGGTTTCTATTAGAATATATAAGAGGAGAGAGGGTAATGTTATGTCAGAAGTGAAAGGTTTAATATTAGATATTGATGGGGTATTGGTAGGAGAAAAGATTGGATATAATTCACCAGAGCCACACCAAGAGGTTATGAATAAGTTAAAGAGTATAAGGGAAGCGGGAATTCCTATAATTCTATGTACAGCAAAACCACATTTTGCTATTACATCGCTTATTGAAGGTGCAAGGTTAGATAACTTGCACATTACTGATGGTGGAGGCGTTGCTATAAATCCTATAGATGATGTTATTGTAGAAAAACATATTATTCAAGCTAAAGATGAAATGCAAAGAGTTATAAATATATATTTAGATAATAATGTGTATACTGAAATCTATACAGTAGAGGACTATATTATTCAGAATAGTCAAGTGTGTGATATAACTGATAAACATACTCATGTAATACAAAGACCACCTAAGATAGTAGAGTCATTAGTAAAAGAAAGTTTGGAGACGGAAGTAACTAAGATTATGCCAGTAGCACTGAACGAAGAAGATAAGAAAAGAGTAGAAAAACTATTTCAAGAAGCTAATACTGATTTAACATTAAATTGGGGAGTGCATCCTGTAATACTACCATTGCAGTTTGGGATTATTACAGCTAAAGGAATATCGAAAAAGCAAAGTGCAATAAACATTGCTGAAAAACTAGATATATCCTTTGATAATATTTTAGGAGTAGGAGACAGTACAAGTGATTGGAACTTCATGGGTCTTTGTAAATATGCCCGGGGTAATGGGAAATGGTAGTGATGAACTTAAGGAACTAGCAAAGCAAAAAGGTGAAGGGAACTACTATATAGGAAAGCATGTTGATGAAAACGGAATAATAGAAATTTTAGACTATTTCCTGAAGTAAATAGAAATTTTCATGTGGAGGATTAAGATGAATATAAATGTGAAAAGAGTAAAGATTGTGGTTACAGTTCCAAGTGAACATGCTGAAGCAGTTAGAATAGCTATTGGTGATGCAGGAGCAGGAGTCGTTGGAGAATATACACATTGTACTGTTACGACAAAGTGCATAGGAACATTCAAAGGGTCAGATGCTACTAATCCATATATTGGGGAGAAGAATAAGTTGGAACTGGTAGAAGAAGAGAAAATAGAAACGGTGTGTGATATTAGTATTGTGAAAGAGGTGCTTGGAGGGCTCAGAAAGGTCCATCCTTATGAAGAGCCAGTTATAGATATTATTCCGCTTATATGTGAAGAGGATTTATGAAGCAGATAGAAGTAAATGATATAGACAATAAAAATTCCAGTGAAAACTGGAATTTTTATTGCTTAAAACAAATTAGAAAATGCTAATATGATTAAGACAATACCACCTAACCAAGATAAGTTGAAAGGTACTTTTCTTGCGATTTTATTCCCTAAAAGACATCCTAAAATAATCGCGATAATGCTTGCGCCGAATGAAAATGAGAATAGTGCGAGCCCATTTACTCCTGCAAGTGCTGCTCCAATACCTACAGCTAAACCGTCAAGAGACAATGAGATTGCAAGTGCTGTAGCTTCTCCGGGAGAAAGTATTTTTGAAGAATCAATATCTGCTTCTTCCGGATTAGAATATAGGCTTATTATAAATTTAAAGTTCAAAAGCGAAAGTTTAATTTCTTTGCTTATATTACTATATTTTTTAACGATTGACTTTGTAATGCTGTCTAATAATTTTACAAGACCTAGTATAAATAGAATTATGAAACATAAAGCTATTGTAACCCAAGTGGGAATAAAATCTGTAAGCGTTGTTCCTATTAAAAAACCGCTTCCTGTAACGACACTACATAGAGTAGAGATAACTATTACTGAGGGAAGGGGTATTTTAATTTTGTTGCTACCGTAAGCAAACCCTGCTGCAAAGGCATCTAATGATATTGAAAAGGCGAGAATTGCAGCTGGTAGCATAATTAATGTAAGATACAAATTAGTCACACCCTTTATTTAGTATGATATATTTTATGTGGACTAATAAAAGAGTGTTACA
Source organism: Oscillospiraceae bacterium (assembly GCA_009785865.1). Classification (GTDB taxonomy): domain Bacteria; phylum Bacillota; class Clostridia; order TANB77; family CAG-508; genus WQVL01. Next base: position 67,328 of record WQVL01000003.1, read on the forward strand.
TGTTTATTAGAGTGAGCTGGAGTAAGATAGATATATGTAAAAAAGCAAACTTATTTATGGGCTATGATGCCATCGCCTTTTTCTAATATGCCTGATGTATTTGCCTTATCAGATAAAGAACGCTGAACTGAAATTGTTGCAAGTGTATCACCAAGTTGAGTAAAGGCAGCAGCTAATAAGTCAACTGTATCTTCGTTTTGTACACTACATGCAATTAGGTTTGCTAGAGCAGTTATGGAAGTAGTAAGTTCTAATGGACTCATATAAATCACCAATATATAATATGTAAGAGCCGCTAATGGCGCGACTTGTTTGATTCATGATTATTAATTTTCTAGAGTAATAATATCTAAATCTTTTATACTTGGTGCATTTATAGATTTTCCGGTATAGGTGAATCTAGAACCATGACAAGGGCAATCCCAAGTTTTGTCTAGATTATTAAATGCTAATTCACATCCTAAATGAGAACATACAGGATTAATAGTAAAGAGCTCATCTCCTTTTTTATATACCCCAACTTTCTTTCCTTCTAGTTCTATGATTTTTCCCTCGCCATTTTTTAGCTCAGAAATAGTTTCCTTTGGAAGCTTCAGTTTATCTATGATTAGAGATTTGGTGGTTTGCTTTAGCATGGCAGCCATTTCTTCATGGTTTTTTAGAGGATGGAATCGAGTAGAATTAAATACTTCAGCATAGCTATTAGGTTTTCCGAAGTATCATATCTGTTATGATATTTGCAGCAACATTAGCGGTTGTCATGCCCCATTTTTTAAATCCTGTGGCTATATACATATTGGGGGTGCTGGCTGCGAATTTACCGATATATGGGACTTTATCTAAAGAGACACAATCCTCAGTGGACCACCTGTATAGCACTTCACAATTAGGATATAGCTTTTTTGCGGTATCTTCTAGAAAGCCATAACATTTTTGCATATCTTCATTTTTACCTACTTTATGACCAGAACCTCCTATTAGCAGAAGCTCTTCATCTCCTATTTTAGCAGTTCTAAAGGATAGAGTAGGTGTTTCACTATTTATATACATGCCATTTAAGTTTAAAGTTTCTTTTGGATTTATTGCAATAATATATGATTTTTCTTGATACATTTTTAAGAAATAGAAACCAGGGGCATTCTTTATAGGATAATGTGATGCCATAACCACATACTTTGATGTGATTTTATGGTCTTCAGTATATGTTTCATACATAGCGTTTCTGTGATCTACATCAATAATTTTGGTGTTTGTATAGATCTTTCCATTATTTTTAATTATGGAATTGCATAAGCCTAATACATATTTTCTTGGATGAAATTGTGCCTGGTTTTTTAGCCTTATAGCTCCGCAAAATATCAAGAGGTAATCCGGATTCAGTTACAAATTCTGCATCAATACCTAAAGAAGATATGGCGGATACTTCTTCCTTTATCTTTTGCACTTCATCAAGCGATTCGGTGAATATATAATTATCTTTTATTTCAAAGTCACAATCAATATGTTCGTCTTCAATAATTGATTTAATATTGGTAATAGCCTCTTGATTAGCATATAAATATTGTTTTGCCAGATCTTCAGAAAATGAATCTATTAGATATTTATAGAATAGATCATGCATGCTAGTGATTTTGGCAGTAGTATTTGATGTTGTACGATTGCAAACAGTAGGTTCTCTATCTACAACTACAACATTTAAACCAGCTTTTGTCAGTTCATAAGCTGTACTGATTCCGGTTATACCGGCTTCCTATAATACACACATCGGTTTCGATATTTTCACTTAGCTTACCGGAGTCTAGCTCTATATCTTTTGTAGATTCGATCCAATAAGAATTATTCATAATTTTTCCTCCTAATAGTTGATTTTTAAAATTTAATTGAAATAGTTATCGTACAATTTCCAACCCAGCATTAATGCTAGTATCAGAATGTATGACCTTACCTTGTTTTTTTAAAGTCATATCTATAACTGAATTGATAGTTTCAAAAATAGGTTTTTTCATATCTCCTTTAACAGGAGATAGAAGCTTAAAGCCTTTCACATTATCACACTTGATGCTCAATGAGTACGTGCCTTTTTTAAGTAGAATGCCTATAGTATTGTCTGTGATTTCATATTTTACAAGTTTGCTATTGTTATATGTAGCAAACCTATATTCCTTGCCCTTTACAATACACGAGCAAATAAGACCTCTGAAGGAAAACAATCCAAAAGGAATGTTAGCTGTGGCAAAAGATAGGCTACAATCTGATTCTTTAAAACTATTTGCCTGACACCATAAGTATGTTTTTGGGAAAGAGGTTCCCCAATCTTTTTCTATATATCCGTGCCCATTATTGAAATTATATATATCTTCATTTACAGTTATTTTGCCATCTATCTTATGCTTCATACTAAGTATTCCATGGTTACATTCCATAAAAGGAACATGAGAAAAAGGTCCCATAATATTAGGTGACATACGTGTCTTTTGTATTTCTTGAATATTGGAATAGAGTATAGTCCCATAGATGCTAAGATTTTGTTTTTCATCATTAATATCTAATTCAATCTTATCTTTAGAGAAGAGACTTTTTCCAATTTGAATAAAAAAGGGAGAGGCAGAGAATGTAAATTCATCAAAATCATAAAAAACACAATACGAAGTATCTTTTGTTATGACTTGAATAAAAGCTTGTTCATTGCCATTTTTGATACTAATACCAGGAATAAATGAAATGCTTAAATCATTATTTGAATGCTTAAAATACCAACCTTCAAAATAATTTTTATAATATCTTAATCTATTTTTTCCTTGAAACAGTTCTGGATTTTTCATAAGACAGCTCACCTAATAGTAGTATTAACAATATTTAACAGGAATATGTGAATAAAATGAAATTGAAATATGTTTAGGAAATAGAACTTTTCGAAAACAGCTGGGGACATAATGTTGTGTTTTGTGATAATATATGATATGCTATGCCTGATATTCACTAAAGATAACATATTCTGAAAAAATATTATGGAGGTATATTATGAAAACGGGAGAAGTGAAGAAACAAGAAATTGAAAGAAAGTGGGTATTAAATCGTTTTGTTCTTCCTTGGGAAACATTGAAAAAAGGTGAGTATAACAAAGAAAAAATCATGCAACAGTATGTACAATTTCCAACAGAAGAAAATCCACAAGAAATAAGAGTAAGAAGAAGCATAAGTAATGGTGAGACAAAGTACTATAAGACTACGAAATCATATGATGAAAATCAAGGAATGGTTAGAGATGAATCGGGCGATAGTCCAGAGGAAGAAATAACAGAAGAAGAGTTTAATAGTCTTTATGATCCAGAAAACAAAGCTGTTGTTCATAAGACTAGACATAGTGTAACATTGGATGGGATTACTCATCATATAGATGAGTACGAAGATGGTTTAGACTTAGTTACGGTTGAAGTTGAGTTTGACACTATAGAAGAAGCAAATGCGTATGAAGCTCCTTGTTGGTATTCAAAGGAGGTTACTAACGATTCTGCATTTAAAAATGTGAATATAGCTAGATATGGGTCACCAATTGGAAATAAAGTAGTAAAAGCTGATATGACTGGTGGACCTGTAGCAGGAAAGAGTACAATTACAGCAGGTTTGAAGATTGAACTTGAAAGAACTGGAGATACGAAGGTGCTTCTTATTAGAGAAGCGGCAAGAGATGCTATAGAAGGTGGAGCAAAGCCTTGGGAATTGCCAAATTATGTGTTTCAATCTTCGTTAGTTAATACTATGCTAACTGAATTTAAAAACTGGAGAGCAATTGCAGAAGAATATAGAATACAAGGATATGATGTGCTTATAATTGCTGACAGAGGTCTAGCAGATAATAGAGCATATTCTCCTGACACAACACTTGAAGTAATAATGAATGAAAGAGGAACAAGTCTTAAAGCTATTCCTACTTCGGCTGACGCTGTTTTTTATATTGAATCAACGGCTTATGGAGCAGAAGAAGTATTTCTAAGGGAAGTAGAAAAAGATCCTACTAGAGCCGAAAAGACAGTAGAAGACGGTAGAAGCGTTGAAGATAACACAAAAAAAGCATGGAGTGGTCAGCATGATAATATTTATTTTTTCGGAAATAATGAAAAGGGATTGAAGCCGAAGGAAACGGCAATAATAAATGCGGCTCAGGGATTATTAGGAAAAGTGCCAACAATTAAGAGGGATGAAAGATATTTAGTAGATATTCCAGAAGATTTAACACCTCTGGAAGTTACTAATTCACAAAAAATTGAACAAGTATATTTAATAAGCAAAAATGGAAGTGAACGTAGAATTAGAAAGATTGGTGAAGGACCTGATGCAACTTATGAATATGTTGAGAAAAAAGGTAAAGGAAAAGAAAGAGAGCTAAGAGGTAGAGACATTATTAGTATGGAAAAATACTATACTCTTTTAGAGGAATCTGCAGACCCAACAAGAAGGCCTATTAGAAAAACAAGACATTCATTTGTTCAAGGACAAGAATTCTTTGTAGTGGATATATATGACGAGGAATATCCTGGCTTGCCGGCAGGGAAAGCCATAGTAGAATCAAAAGCAACAACTGAACTTAAGGATAAACCTGTTTTGCCACAAGGATTTGATAATCTAGAAGAGATAACAGGAAGAGAAGAATTTAACAATGTAACAATAGCAATGAAAAGCGGGAAAAATATGTTTAGAGGCCCAAAATAGTTGAAGGGTAAAGCAAAAGACATTTTAGAAAAAAATCTAAGATGTCTTTTTGTTTTTAAATGTATTGAAATATAAAATAGGTAGTGATATCATTAGTAAGTAATAATTAAATTTAAGGAGGACCATAATGATAGCAATAGGTAGTGATCATGGAGGATATAAGTTAAAAGAGCAGTTAAAAAGATATTTAGACGAACTGGAGATTGCATATGATGATGTGGGGACACATTCAGAGGACAGTGTAGATTATCCGGATATTGCAAAGAAAGTTAGTTTAAAAGTTCGGGTCAGAGGAATGTGATAGAGGTATCCTAATTTGCAGGTCAGGTTATGGAATGTCTATAGCAGCAAATAAGTTTAAAGGAATACGTGCAATACCAGCGTATGTGGAAGAAGCGGCAAAGTTTTCTAAGCTTCATAATGATTCAAATGTATTAGTTCTTCCGGCTGATTATGTTTCAGAAAATGAAGCGGTTAGAATTTTAAGAACATGGATAGCAACAAAGTTTGATGGTGGAAGACATGCTACTAGAGTAAATTTAATATCAGAAATAGAAAACGAAAATATGAAATAAAGTTGCGAGGCGATTGCAGAGATGAAAATTATTTTAGCATCCAATTCACCAAGAAGAAAAGACTTGTTAGCTACTCTTGTTGAAGGTTTTGAGATTATTCCAAGTGAGGCGGAAGAGACCTCAAAGATTAAGGAATTGGTTAAAGAGCCTTTTGAACTAGTAGAAAAATTGTCAATTGTTAAGGCAAAGGACATTTTTGATAAAGAGAGCGTCAATGAAGGTGATTTAATTGTAATTGGTGGAGATACAGTAGTATATTTAGAGCGGAGAAATTATGGGGAAGCCTAAAAATGAGGATGATGCTTTTAATATGCTAAGTAGATTAGAAGGAAGAGAAAACGAAGTATATACAGGGCTTAGTGTAATGATAAGAATAGGGAATGAAACTCACGAGGAAGTTTATAGCAATAGATCTGTTGTAACAATGAAGGACATGTCTAAAGAAGATATATTAGAGTATATAGCTACCGGAGAACCGTTTGATAAAGCGGGAGGTTATGCAGTTCAGGGAATAGCGTCTAAATATATCGAAAAAGTACAGGGGAACTATAGTGCAGTAGTAGGATTAGATACAGATATGTTAAGAAAAGTACTTGAAAGATATGACATAAAATGAAATATAGAGATGGAAATCATCTAAGGAATTTTAGTAAGTATATTACAAAATTCCTTAGATTTTTTTAGTTTTAAAACAGGGGAAGGCTTGCTAAAATTGCATATTTTGAAAAAATATGGTATAATATATAGATAAAGAAACCTTACAGAAAGGGTTTCCCGATTGGGGAGCCGAGTAGCCTCCCCGTATAATCGGAAAAAAAGGAGGTCTACTCATGAAAAAATTTGGTTTAGTAGTAGTGGGCATCGCAATTATGATTGCCCTGGCAGCATGCGGCGGCAGAAATGCCGGTAATGATGTTGAAGAAGCCTACGGCTCTCACCGGATCCAAATTCCGGTGTTTGAAGTAAGTGGCCAACTTCAAAACTTAGAAGAGTTTTGGGGCCAATATAACGAGTTGTCGTTTGAAAGAGGCCAGCTTCTCGGTGGTTGGGAACCCATTGAGATAGAAAGTATCTCTGACGAACTTCTATCGGATTTCATAGAATTGCAAGCACATTTTAATGTACTTCGCGAGCTAACCGGCACATTGCCGGAGGAGCTGTATGAAGAAATCTACTGGTTTCTGCACCACGGATGGTGGGAAGACCCCATTACCGTTGTCACAGAAGAAGACCCGGGAAGGTTTTCTTTCATTGACGGTACTTTCAGAATCCGAGAAGGGCACTTCGTTTGGGTAGAATGGGCTGAAAATGTATCCATTGACCCCAATAACGAAGCCGAACAATTTTTTCGACATTACCGATATTACTCTGTAATTGATGCAGAGCTTCCGGCATATCTGATCATCAGAGGTGCTGAAAGTGGAAGACAATTATTTGTCTTAAATTAATATCTGTAATCAGTAGCAGAGTTTCCGCTATAATTCATTGTTAGAGATGAGGAAAGCGGGAGGCACTATTAGGTACTAAACTAATATTAAAGCGAACGGGTTGGGAGTTATTTCCGAACCGTTCGCTGTTTTCTTTTTTGATTTTTCATATATATTTACTATTGCATACATATTAAAAGAACAACTGAAGAATATGTAATTATATTGACATTCTTTTTAAAAGATGGTAATATATTTCAAATCAAATAATAAAGTATTTATTACGTGGAGGAAATGTTTTGAAAATTAAAAATAATCATGCAAATTTCAATTTCTTTTTTAACTTTAGCTTCTTTTTTAGCTACGGTCAATTTGCATATGAATTAGCTTTTAATGAGTAAAGTGTTTTGATAAACAAAGATAGAGATATATCAAAGTAGAACTCATTAAAAGATGGGTTCTACTTTTTTCATATATCTTTGTATCTTTGCAAAGCACATTAAAAGGATGAAAACAAGCAATAGTAGTACACAGCATATGTTGAAATGTATATACTTATATGATATATTTGATAAATGATTAGAATTGGGAGGATAGGATGAAAGAGAAAATAAATGAAATCTTAATAGATGGAGAGAAGAAAATTGCAGATGCAAAAACTCGAGCAGAATTACAGAATATAAAGGCATCTTTACTTGGTAAACAAGGTTCACTTTCGGATATATTAAAAGAAATTCCGAAGTTAGATGGAAGTATGCGTTCTGAAATAGGTCGTGCTGCAAACGAACTGAAGAATCGTTTTACAGCATTGATTGAGGCGAGAGAGGAAGAAATTAATCTTAAAGAATCAGAAATATCTTCAGACTTTGATGTATCTGTTCCGGGCATATTGCCAACAAGTGGAGGTTTACATCCAATTACTCAGATGTGCTATGACCTTAATGATACTTTCAGAACAATGGGATTTGAGATATTTGATGAAAATGATATAACAAGCGAATTATATGCTTTTGATCATTTGAATTTTTCTCCTGATCATCCTGCCCGTGAAAGCATGGATACTTTTTGGATAGAAGGTCATGATGAAGGAAACGGTGGAGAAAGACTTTGTCTTAGACCACATCTTACAGGAGCAAGTGTGAGATATCTTCAAACACATAAACCTCCGTATCGTTTCGTATATCCTGGTAGGGTATATCGTAATGAATCGACGGATGCAAGACATGAAAGAGCATTCTTTCAATATGAAGCATTAATTGTTGATAAGGATTTTACTTTTTCTTCAGGAAAAATAATGATTCAAAGTATTCTATCAAAAGTATTTGGACGCGACGTTCCTGTTAGAATGCGTGTACGGATTCTTCCCATTTGTTGAACCAGGATTTGAGATTGATATGAGATGTTTGGTATGTGAAGGGAAAGGCTGTAGTGTTTGCAAAAATGTTGGATGGATAGAAATAATGCCAGGTGGAACACCTCATCCAAATGTGCTAAGAGCTGCGGGATTAGACCCAGAAGAATATACAGGTTTTTATGTGAATATTGGTTTAGATCGACTAGTTATGATGCGTTATGGAGTTAATGATGTAAGACTATTCCATAGTGCAGATCTTAGATTTTTGAGTCAATTTAAGTAGGAGGAAGAAAATGAAAGTATCTTTAAACTGGATAAGAGATTATGTAGAAATACCATCAGATTTAGAATTATCAAAGCTGGTTTATGATTTGACTATGGCGACTGTAGAAGTAGAAGGAACTACGGAGTTAGCGAGCAAGTTTGATAAGATGGTTGTAGGGATTGTAAAAGAAGTAGCTACTCACCCTAATGCCGATAAGCTTAAAGTGTGTAAAACTGATATTGGAGACGGAGATATTCGTGAAATAGTTTGTGGTGGTACTAACTTAAAAGAAAATATGCGAGTGGTTGTAGGATTACCAGGATGTATGGTTCGCTGGCATGGAGAAGGTGACCTAATAGAACTTGGGAAAGCTAAAATACGTGGAATAGAAAGCTATGGGATGATTTGTGCAGCAGTAGAAATAGGGCTGTTTGATCTATTTCCAGAAGGAGAAACAGAAATAATGGATTTATCAGCATTTGATAATATAGATGCTGGTACTCCGCTTGCTGAAGCGTTAGGGTTGGATGATGTAATTTTAGAAATTGACAATAAGTCGTTAACTAATCGTCCAGATCTTTGGGGACATTATGGGATTGCTCGAGAAATTTCAGCTTTATACAATTTGCCATTTAATGAGATCAAGCCATTTAGCGCCTCTTATGAATCATCAGATTTTAAAGTTAATATAGAGAACCCAGAATTGTGTCGCAGATATATTGGTGTTAGAATGGAAGGCGTTTCGGTTAGCCCTTCACCATTTGAAATACAAAAACGTATTTGGAGTGTGGGGACTAGACCGATAAGCGGTATCGTGGATATAACAAACTATGTTATGCTAGCAACTGGACAGCCAACTCATGCTTTTGATTCAGACAATATAAAAGGAGATATAACAGTACGTTTGGCCAAAGACAAGGAAAAATTAATGCTTTTAAATAGTACTGAGCTGACACTCTCAAAAGAAAATTTAGTAATTGCAGATGATGAAGCTCCAGGTGCTTTAGCAGGGATTATGGGTGGAGAGAAAAAATCTATATTACCGGAAACAACAAATGTAATATTTGAAATTGCTAATTTCGAACCTATTAATATTAGACGTACAGCGATGGAGCATGAAGCTCGTACAGAAGGTGCAACTAGGCATGAGAAGGGAATTGATCCAGATAGATGTGATATTACTCTTTCACTTACAATGACGATGATGAAAGAGCTTTTCCCAAGCATGAAAGTAACAGGATTTTGTGATAATTATCCAAAAGAACTTGAAAGGAATGAGATTGAGATTTCGCTAGATTGGCTTACAAAACGTCTTGGCAAGGCGATTCCAAATAATGTGATTTCTGATACCCTTACACGTCTTGGTTTTGAAGTTAAGTTCGAAAACGAAACTGTACATATTATTGTTCCAACTTGGAGATCGACAGGAGACATTTCTATACCAGATGATATTCTAGAGGAAATAGCAAGAATGCATGGATTTGAAAACTTTGAGGCGACTCCGATTAAAACGACGTTTACAGGTAGTATAAATCAGCTTGGTGTTGACTTGGACCGCAAGATTAGAGAGTATTTAGCATTTAGATGTGGGATGCAAGAAATATTTACTTATCCTTGGGTTAGTGATGAATATATTGAGGCGCTATTTGAGAATAATGATGATATGCTTTCGTTGTCTAGTCCACCATCACCGAATGAACGATTTATACGTTCCTCTCTTGTTCCGAATCTTTGTAAAGCGGTGTCTGACAATTTGCGCTATATAAATGAGTTTGCTATATTTGAGTCTGCGGAAGTGTTCTTTAATAAAGAATTTAAGGCACCATATGATCCAAATGAAGTACTACCTCTTCAACGTAAACATGTTGCTGGAGCGTATGTTCAAGAAGAGAAAAACATAGAAGAGCTTTTCAGAAAAGTAAAAGGAGTAATAGAATCTCTTCCTCGTTACATGCATATAGAGGGAATAACATTTGAAAGAGTAGAGAAGCCTATGTGGGCTGATCAAACAGTATGGCTAAATATTAATCATGATGGTAAAATAATAGGGAATTTAGCACTTTTATCAAAAAAAGCATCGCTTGATTGTGGAATCAAAAGCCGTTATGTAATGATATTTGAGATAGATATAGATTCACTTAAAGTATTGCCATCTAGAACGAATAAATTTGTAAGCTTACCTGAATATCCAATGATAGATTATGACATATCTCTTCTGGTTGATTCATCGGTTAAGTGGGAAGATATTTTAGAGAATATAACAAATAAAAAAGATTCAGAAGATTTACTTAGATCTGTATCTTTTGTAGATGAATATAGAGGGAAGCAAGTTCCTGAAGGCAAAAAATCTATTACTTTCAGATTAGTAATTGGATCTCTTAAAAAGACACTGACATCAGAAGAAGTGGAAAGTTATACAAGGACTGTTGTGAAACGATTGAACAAAGCTTTTGAAGCAGAACTTCGTGCTTAAAGATAATTAAATGATAGCGGCAATCTAGATTGCCGTTATTTTTAAAATAAGAGGAAAACATTTCATAAATATGGGTAGACTAAATTTAGGGAGAAATTATGCAAATAAAAGACATTGCGAATTTAATAAAAAATGCTGGAGGTAATCTCTACCTAGTTGGAGGAGCGATTAGAGACGAAGCTTTAGGAGAGAGCGTTTTTGACGAGGATTATTGCGTTACAGGGGTGACTGCGGACAAGTTTCAGGAACTATTTACGACTGCTATAAGTAGAGGTAAATCTTTTGAAGTATATGACTTAGAGGGCAAAGAATTTGCTTTGGCTAGAAGAGATGTGAAAAAAGGTGCGGGACATAAAGGATTTGAAATTATAACTGGACCGGAGATAACCATCGAAGAGGATTTAGAAAGAAGAGATATAACAATAAACTCTATAGCTAAAGAGGTACTAACAGGAGAAATTATAGATCCATTTAATGGGCAAGAAGATATTGAGAGGAAAATTATAAGAGCTAATGGGAGGAGTTTTGCAGAAGATCCACTTAGAGTATATAGAGTAGCTAGATTTGCAGCTAAACTTAACTTTGAAGTAGAAAAGAAAACATTAGAAATGATGGAAAGCTTAAAAGGTGAACTAGATACACTTTCAAAAGAAAGAGTATTTACTGAGATTAGAAAAGCTTTGAAGGCGGACAAACCTTCGATTTTCTTTAATGTATTAAAAGATGCAAATGTGCTAGATATACATTTTAAAGAGATATATGATCTGATTGGATCAGAGCAACCGATTAAGCATCATCCAGAAGGAGATAGCTATAATCATACTATGTTGGCATTAGATAATAGCTGTGAGTTAACAGATAATGAAGAAATAAGGTTTGGGACATTAGTGCATGACCTAGGAAAAGGGTTAACCCCTAAGCATATGATGCCTCACCATTATGGACATGAAAATACGGGAGTGGATTTAGTTAAGGCTTTGGGAAAAAGAGTAGGACTTCCTAGGAGATGGATTAAGGCAGGAGTTACATCATGTAAAGAGCATATGCGTGGAGGGAAATTCTTTGAAATGTCCGTGGCCAAACAAGTAGGATTTATTGAAAGAGTTGACAAGAGTTTGCTCGGGATAGATGGATTGCAAATTGTTGTATATTCAGACAGGTGTAGGCGAGGAGGAGAGCTCATAGATCCGAAATATAATTTTGCAGATGTAGGTAAGAAGATGATGAAAACAATCAATGGGGAGTATATGAAGCAAAAATACAATCATAATATTGCAGATGGTGAAAGATTTAAAAGCAAACTTCATCAAGAGAGAATTGTTTGGATGAAAACAAGAAAGTAAAAGAGAACAAGAAGAAAATTATCGAAAAATAGATTTTTATGAGAATGGGGAGAGACTTGAAAATACAAATTCCGTAGAAGAAGATGAAATCTATTGTAGAATAAACTAATTGACTTTTACTCAAAAAAATTATAGAATAGCTGTAACAAAAAAATGAGTAACAGCTATTTTTTATGGTCCATGTTTAGGAGGAAAAATTTTATGGGAGAAGTAATAGTAATTACATCAGGAAAAGGTGGAGTAGGAAAGACAACGACCACTGCAAACTTGGGTGCAGCAATTGCACAATTTGGTAAAAAAATAGTTCTTGTAGACACAGATATAGGTCTTAGAAACCTTGATGTGGTTATGGGATTAGAAAATAGAATAGTTTATGACATAGTAGATGTAGTAGAAGAAAAATGCAAATTAAGACAAGCTCTAATAAAAGATAAGAGATTTGACGAGCTGTTTCTTTTACCTGCAGCTCAAACAAGAGATAAGTCAGCAATAAATGAAGAACAGATGAAGGAGTTAACACAAAAATTAAAAGAAGAGTTTGACTTTATAATAATAGACTGCCCTGCAGGAATTGAGCAAGGGTTTAAAAATGCTATAGCTGGTGCAGATAGAGCTATAGTTATTACTACTGCAGAAATTTCAGCTATTAGAGATGCTGATAGAATAATAGGATTATTAGAGGCAGAAGAAATAAAAAATCCAGAGTTAGTAATAAATAGACTAAGACCAGCGATGGTTAAAAAAGGCGAAATGATGGATGTTGAAGACATAGTAGATTTGCTTTCGATAGACTTAATTGGTGTTGTGCCAGATGATGAGTACATAATAACTGGAACTAATAAAGGTGAGCCAGTTATAAGCAATAAAAAAGCACCGTCAGGGAAAGCATATGTGGAGATAGCAAGAAGGATACTTGGCGAAACTATAGAAGTATCAATCCCAGGAAGAGACAGAGGATTACTTGAAAAAATTAAGAGCTGGTTTAGAAGATAATTTAATAAGTTAAAATACATTAATGGAAGCGGGGGGGAGAGCATGTTTGATAACATAGCAAGATTTTTTAAGAAATTAGCTAATAGAGAAGAAGAAGTAACAAATAGTAAAGATGCAGCAAAAGAAAGACTACATTTAGTGTTAATGCAGGACAGAGCTAATGTGTCTGCTGATTTCTTAGAATTAATGAAACAAGAGATAATAGAAGTTATTAAAAAGTATATAGAAGTACAAGAAGAAGAAATAGATGTTAGGTTGAAAAATAAAGTTGAAGAAGATGGAACACATGGAGCTCCATTTCTTTATGCAAATATACCAGTACTTAATATTAGAAATGAAATGAAGAAAGAAGCTGAACTGACTAGTATTAAGAAAGAAGAAGAGAAGGAAGGAACTGAGAAAAAAGAAGCAGAAGACAAAGAAACAAAGAAAGCTGATGAAAAAATAGAAAAAGAAGAGAAAGAGGATGCTGAAAAAAATAAAGATGAAGTAGTAGAAGAAATAATTGAGGAGATAGAGAAAGCTTCAGAAGAGGAAGACTCAAATGAAGAAAATTCAGAGGGGGAAGAGTCTACTGATTCAGAAGAAAATGAGGATGACAAAACTAAAGAGTAAGGTTGAAGAGAATGGCATATATTAAGGAATTAGAAATAGGATACGTAAAATTAAGTAATAATATATTACTTGCACCAATGGCAGGAGTAACAGACCTGCCTTTTAGAATTATGTGCAAAAAATATGGTAATCCTGGATTAGTTTATACAGAGATGGTAAGCAGCAGAGGAATATACTACGAAGATGGGAAAACGGGTAGGCTATTAAATACAGAGGGAGAAGACAGACCAATTACCTTTCAGATATTTGGAAGCACACCAGAAGTTATGGCAAAAGCAGCAAAAGAAATAGAAAATGAAGCAGATATAATCGATATAAATATGGGATGCCCCGCGCCTAAAATCGTAAAAAACGGAGATGGAAGCAGATTATTGCAGAATTTAGATTTAGCAGGAGAAATTGTAAGAGCAGTTGTAGATGCAGTTGATAAGCCAGTTA
>WQVL01000004.1 GCA_009785865.1 Oscillospiraceae bacterium
GCTAGCCATCATCTATATGCAGTATGGAGGCCAGTAGGAAGAGCTACAATAACATCTGTAACTACTACAAACAATGGAAGAGTAACAGTAAATTGGACTAGCTCTGGAAATGCAACAAATTATGATATCTATCTGATCCAGCACCCCTGGACTTGGAGTGATGTAAGACATCATGTAAATCGTCCAGCAGGAACTACAAGCCATACTTTCAGCGGTGTAGCAAGTGGAGCATATAGAGCATTTATAGTTGCACGACCCAATGCAGATGATATTCAAAGTAATGCCTATCCTTTTGAAGTACTAATATCAGATAGAGCAGTAATAACATCTGTAAATACTACAAATACTGGAGAAGTAACAGTAAATTGGAATAGTGTTCCCGGAGGAGCAGGGTATAGGATATATATATTACAATATCCATGGAGTTGGTATGACATACGTCACCAAGCAGTGAGGCCCCCGGGAACTACAAGTCACACTTTTACAGGAGTAGCAAGTGGAGCATATAATGTCTTCATAGTGACTGAGCCGAACAATAGATATATTCAAAGTGTTTGGTACACATTTGAAGTAGTCACATCAGACAGAGCAGTAATAACATCTGTTAATGCTACAAGTTATGGAAGAGTGACAGTAAATTGGAATAGTGTCCCTGGAGGAGAAGGATACAGGATATATATTATCCAATATCCATGGAGCTGGAATGACATACGTCATCAAGCAATAAGGCCTCCAGGAACTACAAGTCACACTTTTACAGGAGTAGCTAATGGAGAATATAATGTCTTCATAGTGACTCAGCCAAACAATAGATATATCCAAAGTGTTTGGCGGACATTTGAAGTAAGACCACCAGCAAGAGCAGTAATAACAGGAGTAAATGTTAGTGGAAGAAATGTGACAGTGAACTGGAATAGTGTTCCTGGAGTAGCAAGTTATGATATATATATTATCCAAGAACCGTGGAGCTGGAATGATATACGTCATCATGCGAACAGAGTACCTGGCACAACATCACATACTTTCACAGGATTACTTCCTGGAAGATATTATGTGTTTATAGTGACGAGGCCAAATGATAGATATACTCAAAGTATATGGCATCGAATAGACATCTCCTAACTATTAAGTAACAAAGCAATAAGACTTTAGCCATGCTCGATTTGTAAATCGAGCATGGCTTTTTCGTAGGAGAATTCTTTTATTTACAATTTGCACTACTTGAAAACCCTAGCAAAATATATTACAATAGAACATATTTGGAGGAAAAATGGAGACAGAAGTAATTAAAGAACAAAAAAAACATATAAGTGAAGAGAATTCCAAAATAGAATCCTCAAAGCTTGTTCCTGATGCTGAACATAGGGAGAGAGTTCGCGTAATAAAAGAGATAAGTGAAATCAATAAAGATAAAGAGCTATATTATTGTATCTTAACAATGGGATGTAAGCTTAATGAAAATGATTCTGAGAAACTTTCTGGAATGGCAGAAGAGATGGGATACAAAAAAACAGAAGAGATAGGTTCTGCGGATTTATACATAATTAATACTTGTTGTGTTAGGCAAAATGCAGAAGAGAAAGTTTTTGGGAAGATAGGAGAGCTGAAAAGGTCAAAGGAGAAATCAGGTTCTATAATTGCAGTTGGTGGATGCATGATGCAAGAACCACATGTTATAGAAAAGTTAAATAAAAGTTATCCATATATAGATGTCATTTTTGGAACACATACCTTGCATCAGTTTGCCGAAGACTTATATAAAGTTTTAACGAATAAAGAAAAAGTTAGAAATGTAATAGATATAGATGGAAAGATATATGAAGGATTACCAGTAAAAAGAGAAGATGGTAAAAAAGCTTCAGTGACAATAATGAATGGATGTAATAATTTTTGTTCATATTGTATAGTTCCTTATGTAAGAGGTAGAGAAAGAAGTAGAAAGCCAGAAGATATATTGAATGAAGTAAAGGAGCTTGCATCAGAAGGATATAAAGAGATACTACTTCTTGGTCAAAATGTAAATTCATATGTGGGAACTGGAGCAGAAGGAGAGACTGCTAAAACAATAAATTTTGCGGGACTATTAGAAGAAATAGATAAAGTAGAAGGGATAGAGATAATTAAATTTATATCTCCACATCCAAAAGATTTTAAAGATGATGTAATAGAAGTAATAGCAAAGAGTAGTAAGATTTCAAAGATAATACACATACCTGTTCAATCTGGAAGTACAAAAGTATTAGAGGAGATGAACAGAAAGTACTCGAAAGAACAATATTTAGAACTAATAAGTAAGATTAAAGCAAGGATACCAGAAGTTTCATTTTCAACAGACATTATAGTTGGTTTTCCTGGAGAGACAGAAGAAGACTTTGAAGATACATTAGATGTAGTTCGAAAAGTTAATTATGAACAAGTATATATGTTCATATATTCTAAAAGAGTAGGGACGCCTGCTGCGGAAAGAGAGTGTCAAGTAGAGGAGAAAGTAAAGCATGAAAGGTTTAACAGGCTTAAAAAACTAGTTGATAATCAGGTTGAGGCGAATAACAAGAAATATATAGGGACGGTGCACAAAATACTAGTAGAGGGATATAGCAAAAATAATGAGGAGATGTTAACTGGAAGAACAGATTCTAATAAAGTTGTGGTATTTCAAGGAGAAGAAACTATTATTGGTCAGGTTGTAGAAATAAAGATAGTATCAGATCATAAATGGTATTTGAAAGGTGACGTAGTGAAGTAATAGTTTAGATAGCATGAGAGGGGATGACGACATACCAAAATTACCAGATGACAAAATTAAAATAATTGAAGATAACACTGATAAATTTCTTGCGGGTCAGATTTCTCTAACAAAGATAGGAAAACTAGCAGGAACAGGAAGAGCTGTTGTATCAAAGTATATGAAACAAGGACTTGAAAATGATTCGACAAGATTGGCGGCATTCGAAAGATTAACTGCTCATACATTGACTCCAGAGCAACTTAAAACAATTGAAGACAATATTGATGGGTTTCTTGCAGGGAAAATCACTATAACAGAAATAGCAACTATGATAAATGCAGAAAGGGCAACTGTTTCAAGAAACATGAAGAAACTTATATCTGACCCAAAAAAGCTTGAAGAGTTTGAAAAATTAACAGCTCCTGGCGGATCAGCAATAGCAGAGAGATATAGAAAGAAATATGAAGCTTCAATAAAAAAGAATTTACCTAAAATTCTTTCAGGTAAGATGGCTAAAGTGAAATTAGCAGAAGATTTAGATATAGATGAAAGAACTTTAGATAAATTAGTTCAGGAAATTTATTAAGATGATTCTGACAAACTGAAAGAATATGAAGCAATAGAGCCAGCAGGGAATGAAGATAAAGTGAACCATCTTAGAGCAAAGTATTTAGAGTTATACACAAAAGCAATTAAAAGAAATTTTAAGAACATAGTTGCTGGAAAAATTACGAAGAAAGCTTTGGCGGCAGAATTAGGAATAGATCAGATGACTTTAGGAAGTTTGATTGAGGAAATATATAAAGATGATAAAGCTGCTCTTCAAGATTATCAGACAATAAAAGGTGTAAACAGCAGACTGGGAGGAAAGTTTACTCGAAAGCATAAAGAAAAAAATGAACGAAGAGATTCTATAAGGGAAAGTAAAGGAAGATTTAAAAGAGAAGATTTTCTTATGCTTAATAAAGAAGAAAAGATAAAATGGATTATACATAGATATAATACAAGACAAATGAAGACTGAAGATGCTAACATTAGGACTGAAGAAGGATCGAGACAAGATATCATGCGATTTATAGACTATTTTACAAGTAAAAGAAATAACCTTGTAGCTGGCCAAAGAAACAATTTTGATGAAGATAAAATTTTATGTATGCTTTTTGAGAATCCAGGAGCTCTATCTCCAAGTGAAGATAAAAAAGAGACTGTGTTTAAGTATTTAGATAGTGTTCCAGGGATTGGAGCAGATAATGCAAATCGTATTGCGAGTCGATATCCTGGAATTCTTACACAAGGAGTAGAAAGAACCATAAGCCAAGTTAAAATAATGAAAGATTTTAAGATGCTAGATAAATTTATTAAAAATCCAAAAGCATTTATTCCATCACCAGAAACGATATATGCGCTTACTATGTTTGCAAAAGAATATAGATTTGATTCGGATGACCATTTTGAGGCAACAAGCGCCTCTAATATACTTATAGGAAGACAAGCGCTTTTTCTAAATTATGATGGATTAACATACGAGGATTTATATGAAAGATATCCATTACCGGATAAATATATAATAACAGAAGATAAAGTAACAAGAGAGCTATTTACAAGTCAAATGACTGTTAAGTTAGATCCAAAAGCAACTACTGATTCAGCAAATGGAGAGGGAAATAGCAATACAAGAACACAAAATGGAATACCAAACGTACCAAGTAAAGAGGAGAAATAATTATGGCAGAGTATTCACCTATGATGAAGCATTATCTGAACTTAAAAGAGCAGTACAAAGATTGCATAATCTTTTATAGATTAGGAGATTTCTATGAAATGTTTTTTGATGATGCGCTTACTGCTTCAAGAGAATTAGAAATAACCTTAACAGCAAGAGATTGTGGTAAAGCAGACAAAGCTCCAATGTGTGGAGTGCCTTTTCATGCAGCAGAAGGATATATAGCAAGACTTATTGAAAAAGGATATAAAGTTGCTATATGTGAGCAATTAGAAGACGCTAAAGATGCCAAAGGAATAGTTGCAAGAGATGTTGTAAGAGTAGTAACTCCAGGTACAGTTATCGAAACCAATATGCTGGATGAGAAGAAGAACAACTATATAATGAGTATATTTAAAAAAGGAATGTACTTTGGGATAAGTTTTTGTGATGTTACTACAGGAGAATTCTTAGCAACGAAACTTACAGAAACGAATAATTTTGCTCTGCTACTAGATGAAATTTCAAAATATAATCCGGCAGAAATAATATGTAATAAAATGATATTTGACTGTAAAGAACAAATGGACGAAATCAGAGTGAGATTTAACAGCTATATAACTCGGGTTTGATGAATCTCTTTTTAAGGAAGAGACAGAAGCATTACTTCGAAACTATTCTATTATGGGAGTGGATATCAATGAAGATCCTAAACTCCAAAATTATCTATTTGAAGTATCAGCTATTAATGGATTGCTCGAGTATCTATCACAAACGCAGAAAATCAAATTAGAGCATATCAATAATATAAGAATATATAATGTATCAAAATATATGACATTAGATATTACAGCTAGAAAGAATTTAGAGCTAACAGAAAGAATGAGTGACAAAAGTAAAAAAGGTACATTGCTATGGGTTTTAGATAAAACTGCTACATCAATGGGTGGTAGGCTTATACGAAAATGGATTAATGAACCGTTACTAGATGTAGACGAGATAAATGAAAGGTTAAATGCAGTAAAAGAATTAAAACAAAATCCTATGTTTAGAGATGATATAAGGGAAGCATTAAAGTGTGTTTATGATATAGAAAGACTTGTAGGAAAGATATCATATGGTAATAGCAATGCAAGAGATATGGTTTCGCTTAAGAATTCTTTAAAGCAATTGCCAGGAATAAAGGAGCTACTTAAGACCACAAAGAGTGACCTTTTACAAGCACTATATTCACAGTTAGATACATGTGAAGATATATATGAGCGTATAGAAAAAGCAATAGTAGATGAACCACCTATAACGATTAAAGAGGGTGGGATAATAAAGTTAGGATATAACGAGCAAGTCGATGAATACAAAAAAGCTGGAGCAGAAGGTAAGCAGTGGCTACTAGAATTAGAAATAAAAGAGAAAGAACTTACTGGGATTAAAAACTTGAAAATAGGGTTCAATAAAATATTTGGATATTTTATTGAAGTAACTAAATCAAATTTAGGTAATGTTCCAGATAGATTTGTTAGAAAGCAAACATTAGCAAATTGTGAGAGATATATTACTGAAGAACTAAATGAGATTGAAAGCAAGATACTAGGTGCAGAAGAGAAGGTAGTGGACTTAGAGTACAAGCTGTTTATTGAACTAAGAGATGAAATTGCCAGAAATTTAAAAAGATTACAACAATCTAGCAATGTAGTTAGTGTATTAGATGTGCTTGGTTCTTTTCGGGGTTGTTGCAGAGGATATGGAATATTCTTTTCCAGAAATGACGACTAATTATGAGATAGAGATAAAAAATGGAAGGCATCCGGTTATAGAGAAAATGTTGCCTGCTGGAAGCTTTGTTCAAAACGATACACATTTAAGTAAAGAATCGAGATTAGGGATAATCACAGGACCTAACATGGCAGGTAAGTCCACATACATGAGGCAAGTAGCGTTAATAACACTTATGGCTCAAATTGGTAGTTTTGTACCAGCCGAATCAGCAAAGATTGGTGTTGTAGATAAGATATTCACAAGAGTGGGTGCATCAGATGACTTAAGTATGGGACAAAGTACTTTCATGGTAGAAATGATAGAAGTGGCAAACATACTTAAAAATGCTACAGAAAAAAGTTTAATAATATTAGATGAAATTGGTAGAGGAACATCGACATATGATGGGCTTTCGATTGCATGGGCAGTTGCAGAGTATATGCAAGATGATGAAAAGTGCGGAGCCAAAACTTTATTTGCTACGCATTATCATGAACTAACAGAATTAGAAAACAAACTAGAAGGTGTAAAAAACTACTCTGTAGCTGTAAAAGAAAAAGGAGAAGATATAATTTTCTTAAGAAAGATTGTGCCAGTCCGGAACAGATGAAAGTTATGGTATACATGTAGCAAAATTAGCAGGTGTGCCGAAAACTGTTGTAACAAGAGCCAATCAGATTCTTAGAACAATCGAGAGAAGAGCAGGGGTAAATGTTGAAGAGGACACAAGTAAGAAGGGTAAGAAGCAAGAAGGGCAATTAGATATGTACAACTATAAATTAGCTGAAATAGCACATGAATTAGATAAAATAAATTTAGATGAGCTAACTCCAATAGATGCTCTTAACAGTTTGGTAAAAATAAAAGAAAAAATGAAATAAAAATCAAAATATGAAAAATAAAAAAGCAAGAAAAAGCTTAAGTTTTTTCCAAAATATCTTGAATTTTCTTGAAAAAAATGGTATAATATATATAATAAGTTTCCCTACATAGTACGATGCGAATGAAATTTTAGAACCAACATTTAAGGAAGGGGAGTCACTACTCCGAATGCGGCGTGCATGCTTACTTCCAGAGCAGTTGTAAGAAGCCCAGTAGCGTTTGGGAAGACACCCACCTGTGAGAGCACAGGTCCTTAAAATTTCACTAGCGACGATTAAGTGGGGGGCTTTTTTTGTGCGGAAAAAATGTAAGTTTTTGTAAAATGTCTTTAAAGTATTGCAGTTTGATTATAGAAATGATATATTTTAAGTAGAGTAATAAAGGGAGCAATTAGATGAAGAAATTGTTGAAGTCAATGATGCTACTAATGATAATGGCAATTGTCTTAACAGGATGTGCACAAATAGATTATCAAGTGACTGTAAATAGAGATGGTTCGGGGAAAATAGTGTATACATATGTGATGGATAGAACTGTTTTAGAGCAGCAACAAAGAGATGCTGAGTATATAGTTTCGGAAATGAAAGACAAGGCAGTGGCGGCAGGATTTACGGTTGAAGACTATTTTAGTGATAGATTTGAGGGGTTTAGAGCAACAAAGGAAATGGATGATATAACTGAAGTAGTTTCGTTAGCTAATATATTTGGAGAAGATAATGTTAGAGAACTAGCTGATAATAATATAGTGATAGAAAGAGGAATGTTTTTAAGAACATATTCGCAGCAAGCAGTTATAGATTTAAGCGCTATAGAAGTTATGGCACAATATGGAGGTATTGTAGATTATTCTATAACTTTGCCAACAAGAGCGGGAGCTAATAATGCTACAACTGTATCCGGAAATGGGAGAACACTAACATGGGAACTCGTAGCAGGAGAAGAAAACAGAGTAGAATTTGTTGCACAAGAATTAACTATTACAGCATATGTATTTATATTAATAGGGATTGGATTGGCAGTAGTAAGTGTAGTTATGATTAGAAACACTATTAAAGCAGGAAAAGAGCAAGAAGAGATTGAGTGAGACTTAAATAAAAGTTAAATAAAAACCCTACATAGTACGAGGGCGAATGAAATTTTAGAACCAATGAATAAGGAACGGGAGCCGAACTCTGAATGTGGCGTGCATGCTTACTTCTGTAACAGTCGTAAGAAGCCCAGGAGCATTTTAGGAAAGCACCCACCTGTTGAGAACAGGTCCTTAAAATTTCACTAGCGACGGCTAAGGTGGGGCTTTTTTAATATATGAAATAAAATTAGTTAAGTATCAAATTAAAGAATTGATTTAAATAAAATGAAAGCACTCTTAGTAATGCTACTAAGAGTGCTTTGTCAGTTGTTACACAACCTTCTTCTGGGGGGGCTTTCCTAGGAATGAGTTTGTGTTTTTGCCTATTAATATGTTACAATAAATGCGAGGTAGAGAGTATGACTATTGGAGAGAACCTAAAAAAGGGAGTTGAAAAACTAAGACAAAGTGAAATTTTAGATCCAGTTATAAAAGGTAGAGTAATACTAGCTTTTGTTATTGGTGAGAGCAAAGAATATTTAGTCATAAATCAAGACAAAGAACTAAGTCAAGATGAAATTGAAAAGTTTGAAGAAGCAATTAATAGATTAGTAAAAGGTGAACCTTTGCAGCATATAACAGGGAAGCAAGAGTTTATGGGAATGGATTTTGTAGTGAATAAAGATGTGCTGATCCCAAGACCTGATACAGAGATATTGGTAGAAGAAGTAGTAGAAATCCTTAGCAGTATGCAAAATGGAACTAGCATAGATGATTTGACTGTTTTAGATTTATGTACAGGAAGTGGAGCGATTGCGATATCAATTGTTAATTCTGTATCAAATATAAAGGTTTTGGCTACGGATGTTAGTGAAGAAGCCCTTAAAGTAGCAAGGATAAATGAAATTAATAATTATATGGATATCAGTAGAATAGAATTTGCCAGTTCGGATTTGTTTGAAGACATATTTGAGGAATTTGATTTGATTGTGTCGAATCCGCCATATATAGCAAAAGGGGAGATAGAGAAGCTAGATGTTGAAGTTAAGAGAGAACCAATGTTAGCACTAGAGGCAGGGGTAGATGGATTAGATTTCTATAGAAAAATCATATCTGAAGCATATGCATACTTAAGACCAAATGGCTATTTGTGTTTGGAAATAGGATATAATCAAAGAGATGATGTGATTAGAGTAATCAATGAAAGCGAAAAATATACTGACATATATTCAAAGAAAGATTTGGCAGGTAACGATAGGATTGTAGTGTGTAGGAGGAAGTAGCATGTCTTTTTTATCAGAGTTAAGAGAAGAAATAATATCTTTAAAAATGTGGGACAATAATAGCAATTTAAATCAAGATGAACAATTAGCAAGGCTATACATTAGAGAAGCCTTTATTAAATCAGGCTTTTTAAATGATCCTACAAAAGAATACCATTTAGAAGTCTTGTTTAAAGAAAAGGAGAAAGCAGAAGAATTAAAAAACATACTAGATTCCTTTGGTGTTAATAGTAAGATAACCAATAAAGGTAGTGACTTTATGGTGTATATAAAAGAAGGGGAAGAGATATCCAACTTTTTAGCTTTAATAGGGGCAAATGGGGCAGTAATTAGATTTGAAGAAATACGAGTTGAGAAAGACATGAGGAATAATATTAATAGGATAGTAAATTGTGAAACAGCAAATCTTAATAAAACAATAGACGCATCAGTAGAACAAATACAAGATATAGAACTTTTGAAGAGCAAAGGTGTATTTGAAGAGTTAAAGGAGAGTTTAAAAGAAATAGCTATATTAAGAGTAGAGAACCCAGATAGTTCATATGAAGAGCTAGGAAAAATGCTAGAAGAGCCGATTAGCAAGTCAGGAGTGAGCCATCGCTTGAGTAAGATTTCTGAAATTGCGAGGGAGTATAAGTGATGAAGGAAATAGGGATATATATACATATACCATTTTGTATAAAGAAGTGTAGTTATTGTGACTTTATTTCTTTTGATAATAGAGAAGCAAAGATAGACGAGTATATAGCTTCACTAAAAAGAGAAATAGATAGAGTAGGGGTGAATAGCTCTACCTATATTAATTATGATCCAATGCAATATAAAGTAAGAACAATATACATAGGAGGTGGAACGCCTTCGTATCTAGAAAGCAGACATATAAAAGAAGTTCTAAGTGTTCTAAAACTAAGATGGAATGTGGATCAAGATGCAGAAATAACTTTAGAAATGAATCCAGGGACTGTAGATAAGGACAAGCTAAAAGCGTATAGAGATTTGGGGATAAATAGATTAAGTATAGGGCTTCAATCAGCAAATAATGAAGAGTTAAAGATAATTGATAGGAGCCATACATATGAAGACTTTTTAGAAGCGTATAAATTAAGTGAGGAGGCAGGATTTGAGAATATAAATGTAGATATAATTCTTGGGCTTCCAAATCAGACTACGAAGAGTTTGCAAATAACGATAGATAAAGTTATCTCATTAAAGCCGAAACATATATCTGTATATTCATTAATATTGGAAGAAGGAACAAAACTATATGAGGAGATATCAGAGCATCTTTTGCCAGATGATAATGAGGAAAGGAAACTGTATTGGAGTACAAAAAAGAGAGTAGAAGAAGCGGGGTATAAGCATTATGAAATATCTAATTACTGTTTAGAAGGTCATGAATCAAAACACAATTTAGATTGTTGGTATCAAAAAGAATATATAGGGTTTGGATTAGGAGCACATTCATATATAGATGATAGGAGATATTCAAACACGTCAGATTTAAATGAATATATATGGTCAGAGGGTAAGCAAAAAACTATTCATGAGACCCAAGACAAGGAATCTAAGATGAAAGAGTATATGTTGCTGGGATTAAGAAAGATAGAAGGAATAAAGATTTTAGAATTCAAGGATAGATTTGAGGAAGATCCAAATTTGTTATATAGAGATGAGCTAAACATCTTAGTAGCAAAAGGACTTATAGAGATGGATGATGAGAAGATTAAGCTAACCAATAAAGGAATAGACTTAGCTAATCAAGTTTGGGGCAGCTTCTTATAAGGCAAGTGTAGCATAAGACAACTAGATAGCAGGTGTAAAATGAGTAATAAGAATCATAAGTTAATATACCTATACAATATCTTCTACGAGTTAGGTTCTACTGTAGCAGAAGTTTTTTCTGCAGTTTTGTTATATAGAATGGGTTTTGATTTTGCTCAAATCATACTATTTTTTGGATTAAAGTTTGGAACTATGGGATTGTTATCTCCATTTAGTCCATATTCGGTTTCAAGAATTGGAATTGTAAAAAGCAATGCTATAAGTATAATTTCATTAATAGTTGGAAGTTTGCTGCTGATCATGAACCAAGATAATGTATCAAATTATTTCTTATTAACTTTTATCTTTTTTTCAATAGCTGGTGCGATTAATAATCCTATTGAACATATGATTTCTGCACTATATATAAACCCAGAGCAACGTGGAAAGATAAATGGGATTGTTACTATTATACAAAGAGCTACTGCTATTATATCTATTGCTATTGTAGGACTATTTTTGAATAATGCTATTATACTGTACATTTTCATAATAACTACTCTATTTATTTCATTAATACCATATAAAATATTGGTTAAAAATGAAAAGCATGAAAGAAAATATAGTATAAAGGAACCTTTTAAACATATATTCAGTAGTTCTTTTAGACAGTATATTCCAACGTTTTCAATGCAATCTTTTCCAATTATTGAAAGAAGTCTTATAGCACTTTTTGTTTATGTGTTAGTTGGAGATATAATAGTTTTAAGTTCAATAATTATAGTTGCAAGCGTAATTGAAATGATAATAATCTATGTTTTTGGAAAAGTAACAGATAGATCAAGCAAAAAAACCTTTTTTGTTGCCACATCATTACGTTCGTTGGTTTCATTGTCTCTAATTTTTTTGAATTTCACAACATTTCTTTTATATATAATGCAAACTTTTTTTAAGATAACAAATAAAGTTCACCAAAATGTTTTTGGAGTGTTAACGCAAAGAGCTACTAAAGAACAAGTAGATCCAATTATTTTTACTACCTCTAAAGAGATGGTGCTTTGTTTTACAGAGTTTATTATTCTAATGTTGTTTAGTTTTACGGCGCTATTTATAGAAGATAGAATATTTGTTGTGATATTCCTTTCATCATGTATCTCTGTGTGGATAATGTACTTTAAATGGAGAAATAAATGATAGACTTCATATGCATGTGAAATATTCTTTACGGCTACTGTAAATACAGCAGTCGTTTTTTCTATTAAATTTTTTTAGCAAAAGGGGTTGACAAGTGCTAAAATGTATTATAGTATGTTAGCAGTCGAGAACAAAGTTTGCTAAAAGGGGTGATGAAGTGCTCAGTGAAAGAGGGAAACGTGTACTACAAGCAATAATTGAAGAGTATATAAACACTGCGGAACCGGTTAGTTCATCAACTATAGTGGAACAATACGGATTAGAATATAGTACGGCTACAATTAGAAATAATATGGTTGAATTAGAGCAATTAGGTTTTTTAGAGAAACCTCATACATCTGCAGGAAGAATTCCGTCAGCAAAAGGTTATCGATTTTATGTGGATGAACTTTTGAATGATGAGAAGATTAGCTTAGACGAAATTCAATATATCAAAAGCAGTTTAGAAACAAAAGTAAATGAAATTGAAGATTTAGCTAAAATTGCAACAAATACGCTATCTGAAATAACTCACTATACTACAGTTTCTATAGGGCCTGATTCTAGCAAACATATAATAGAGGATATAAAGTTCGTGCTATTAGGAAATAGAATTTTGATGGCAGCTATTTTGACAGATAGTGGAGCTATTAAAGAAACGATCATAAAGTTTGATGATGACATTTCAGGATCGCAAGTTGATGGATTAAATTATATCTTCAATAATAGACTAAGAGGAAAGCCGCTTGAGAAGATAACTGGCTCAATGGAAGAATATATAATGTCAGCTATGTGTGAGCAAGCTAATGTTATAAAGCCGATATTAAGTCAAATGAATAAAGCAATTGAAGAAGAAGCAAAGGTTTATTTAAAAGGTGCAAATAGAGTATTTGATTTTCCGGAGTTTAAAAAGATAGATACAGCTAAAAATTTCTTAAGCATATTAGATGCAAAAGACCGAATGATGGAACTTTTAAATACAGGGTTTGCTAGCGAAATTAATGTATATATTGGTGAGGAAAATAATGATGAAGAACTCAAAGACTTAAGTGTAATTACCTTTAAGCATATGGTCCGGAGAGAAAGATTGTGGAACGATAGGGATAATAGGCCCCAAGAGAATGGACTATTCTAAAGTTATTTCAGTTATGAAATATATAAGCAAAAAACTAAATGAAAATTTAGATGAATGAGTTTAACTTTTAGTTATGGAAAGTACAAAAAATATATAAACGAAAGAAGGATGATAGTGTGGAAAATATAGAAGGAAAATTAGAAAATGCTGAATGTGGATGTGGCTGTGGATGCGAGAATGAATCTTGCGAATGTTCACAAACCGAGACAACACAAGTGGAAAAAGAGTTAGAAGAAACAACAGATAGATTGAAAAGAGTAATGGCAGAGTTTGAAAACTATAAGAAGAGGGAAGCGAAGGAAAAAGAGATGTTACACAAAACAGTAATATCAGATATAGTAAGTTCTTTACTGCCTGTGATAGATAACTTAGAACATGCAACTAATACGAATACAGAAGATGAAGGATATAAGCAAGGTGTAGGATTAGTACTAAAGCAGTTCTTAGATGTTTTAAAATCTTTTGGAGTAGAACAAATAGAAACTGTAGGGAAAACATTTGACCCAGAAGTGCACGAAGCAGTAAGCAGTGTGCAAGACGAAACACTTGGTGAAAAAGAGATAAACGCTGAACTAAGAAAAGGATATAAAGTAGGTTCAAAAGTAATTAGACACGCTATGGTTAGTGTGGCTAACTAAAATAGTTATTAATTTAAGATAGCTGTTCGACCAAAGAGAGTTACAGATATCTTACGCAAAGAGCGATAGCGATTCTGCGTATCAAAAAAATATAAAAAAACAAAATTTTAAAATTTAGGAGGAAAAGATTATGAGTAAAATCATAGGTATCGACTTAGGTACAACAAATTCATGTGTAGCAGTTATGGAGGGTGGAGAAGCAGTTGTAATTCCAAACCCAGAAGGTAACAGAACTACACCATCAGTAGTGGCTTTCTCAAAAAATGGAGAAAGATTAGTAGGACAAATAGCAAAACGTCAAGCGGTTACTAACCCTGACAACACAGTTATGTCTATAAAAAGAGACATGGGGACAAACAAGAAAGTAAAGATTGAAGGGGATGAATTTACAGCACCAGAAATATCAGCAATGACTCTTCAAAAATTAAAAACAGACGCTGAAAACTATTTAGGACAAAAAGTAACTCAAGCAGTTATTACAGTTCCAGCATACTTTAGTGATAGCCAAAGGCAAGCAACAAAAGATGCAGGAAAAATAGCAGGACTAGAAGTTCTAAGAATTATTAATGAGCCAACAGCAGCAGCTTTAGCTTATGGTATGGACAAAAATGATAAAGACCAAAAAATCATGGTATATGACTTAGGAGGAGGAACTTTTGACGTATCTGTATTAGATATAGGAGACGGAGTTTTTGAAGTTCTAGCAACAAGTGGAAATAATAAATTAGGTGGAGACGACTTTGATGATAGAGTTATGGACTACTTAGTAGATGAGTTCAAAAAGGATCAAGGGATAGACTTAAAAGCAGATAAAATGGCTATGCAAAGATTAAAAGAAGCAGCAGAAAAAGCTAAAATAGAATTATCAGGAGTGGGTCAAACAAACGTTAACTTGCCATTTATAACAGCAGATAGCAGTGGACCAAAACATTTAGATGTTACATTAACAAGAGCAAAGTTTGAAGAATTAATAGCAGACTTGATAGAAGCTACAACTGGACCAGTTACTGGGGCATTAAAAGATTCAGGATTATCATCAGACCAAATTGATCAAGTTCTATTAGTTGGAGGTTCTACAAGAGTTCCTGCAGTACAAGAAGCTGTTAAGAAAATAGTAAATAAAGAGCCAAACAAAGGTATAAACCCAGATGAATGTGTTGCGATTGGTGCAGCTATTCAAGGTGGAGTACTATCTGGAGATGTTAAAGATTTAGTACTATTAGATGTTACACCACTATCATTAGGTATAGAAACATATGGTGGAGTATTTACTAAATTGATAGATAGAAATACAACAATACCAACTAAAAAATCTCAAGTGTTCTCAACAGCAGCAGATGGTCAGACGAGTGTTGAAGTTCATGTTCTACAAGGTGAGCGTGAAATGGCAACATATAATAAAACGTTAGGAAGATTCCAATTAACAGGAATACCACCAGCACCAAGAGGAATTCCGCAAGTTGAAGTTACATTTGATATAGATGCAAATGGTATAGTAAATGTAACAGCTAAAGATCAAGCTACAGGGAACGTTCAAAATGTTGCGATTACAGCAAGCTCTAATTTAACAGAAGAAGATATTAATAAAGCTGTAAAAGATGCTGAAATGCATGCATCTGAAGACAAGAAGAAAAAAGAAGAAGTTGAGACTAGAAACAATGCGGAAAGCTTAGTATATAGCAGTCAAAAAACAATAGATGAGTTAGGGGATAAATTAAGCGGAGAAGAAAAAGCTAAAGTTGAAACAGAAATCGATAATGTTAAAAAAGCATTAGAAACAAATGATACTGAAAATATTAAACAAGCAACAGAAAAATTAACAGCAGTATTCTATGAAATATCTGAAAAATTATACAAGCAGAGTCAAGAAACTAACCAGGGAGCAGAAGGAAACCCAGAAGATGGGGCAGCAAATGATGGTACTGTACATGAAGCAGATTATCAAGTAGAAGAAGAATCAGTAGAAGAAGAGTCAGCAACAGAAGAAGCGAATACTTCAGAAGAAAATTAATAATATGATGATATAGGGTTGGGCGATCCTGCCTAACCCGATTTTCATTAATCAAGAAAGTAATTTTTTAGTAGCATGTTTTGTTATGCTTAATGCAGCCCAGAACATTCGGGATATATTAAGGATAGCAAAAATTAAGGATGGCAAAATGAATATTTTAGTTTTACAAGGAGAGAACAATGGCAAATAAAAGAGACTATTATGATATATTAGGTGTAGGTAAAGATGTAACAGATGATGAACTCAAAAAAGCATATAGAAAATTAGCAAAGGAACATCATCCGGATGCAAATACTGATAATAAAGAAGCTGCAGAAGCAAAATTTAAAGAAGTTTCTGAAGCGTATGAAGTGCTGTCAGATAGCCAAAAACGTCAGTCGTATGACCGATTCCGGGCATGACGGACCTCAAGGATTTGGAGGAGGCAACCCAGGAGGTGGAGGATATTACTCGTATTCTTCATCAGGTTTTGATGGGTTTGGTGATTTTGGAGATGTAGGAGATATATTTTCCTCTATTTTCGGTGGATCTGGATTTGGAGGAAGAACCAGCAGACAAAGAACTGGCCCTAGAAAAGGTAAAGACTTAAAATATAACATGGAAATTACTTTTGAAGATTCATATTTAGGAATTAAAAGAGATATTTCGATACATAGAGAAGAAGCTTGTGGAACATGCAATGGGACTAAAGCTAAGCCAGGAACAAAAGTAGATACATGTTCTTCTTGTCAAGGAACAGGAACAATTAGACAGACGGTATCAACTATATTAGGACATATGCAAACAACGAGATCATGTGGTACATGTGGTGGAGAAGGTAAAGTTATAGCAGAAAAATGCGGAGTATGTAGAGGAAAAGGGAGAGTAAGAAAAGAAGTAAAGATATCGGTTAGTATTCCTCCTGGAATTGATGATAATCAAACAGTAGTACTTAGAAATGAAGGGGAAGTAGGAGAAAAGGGCGGAACAAGAGGAGATCTATATATCGTAGTTAGTGTCAAGAAACATAAAGTATTTTCAAGGAAAAATGATAATGTGGTATGTGATATACCAATTACATTTACACAAGCTACACTAGGAGCAGAACTTAAAATACCTATGGTAAATGGAGAAAATGAGACATATAAAATATCAGAAGCAACGCAGACAGGAACAAGGTTTGTTATTAAAAACAAAGGATTTAGTAGCGTTAATGGAAATTGGAAAGGTGATTTCATATTTACTGTTGTTGTTCAAACCCCAAAAAAATTAACACCAGAACAAAGAGAGCTAATAGCGAAACTTGCACAAACTATGAATGAGCAACCACCAGTTAAGAAAAAAGGTATATTTGGATAAAGGGAAGCTTGAGAGAGTTTTCTTTGACGAAGTGAACAACCTTGATGATAGTGTAAAAAAGTTAGCTAATCACAAATGGGCTAACCACAATTAATACACTTTGGGCGCATTTGTGCCCAGTTATATAGCTAAATATTTATACTAAATTAAGGTGTGTTCGCGCAATATAATATACGAAAAGATATGATTTAAATGCGGAGGTAATTATGCCAAAGTTTTTTGTAAAAGGAGATCAAATTAGTGGTGAAGAGATAACCATAATTGGTCAAGATGTGAATCACATAATAAACGTTTTGAGAATGAATGAAGGAGATAGAGTTAATATATGCGATATTAACTCTAAAACTAATTATGTGGCAATGATTGGAGATGTGAGTGATATTAGTGCTACTAACGATTCGATTGCTCTTAAATGCAAAATAGTGGAGAAATTAGAATCAGATGTAGAGTCAAACATACATATAAATATATTTCAGGGGTTACCTAAAGCAGATAAAATGGAGTATATCATACAAAAAAATGTGGAAATAGGTGTAAATGAAATAACACCAGTAAAAATGAAAAGATGTATTGTTAAATTAGATGATAAAAGTGCAACTAAGAAGATAGACAGATGGAAGCAAATAGCGTTATCAGCAGCAAAGCAAAGTGGGAGAGACTATGTGCCGGAAGTAAAAGACATTATAGATATAAAAGACATTTGTAATTTGACTGGAAATTATGATATAGTTTTGCTAGCATATGAAGATGAAAAATCAGTTCAATTAAAAGAAGCGTTGAAACAATTTAGGAATAGAGAAACTGAGAGTTTACGCATTGCAGTCATAATAGGACCGGAAGGCGGACTAGAGGAATCTGAAGTGGAAATGTTAAAAGAAGCTGGGGTAAAGTCAGTTTCTTTAGGAAAAAGAATACTTAGAACCGAAACTGCTCGGATTAGTAATGTCAGCTAATATATTGTATGATTTAGAAAATTAAGATATATGAGGAGAGAAAATGAATAAGGAACTTCCTGCAAAAATTGAAGAAATTCAAAAGAGAAAGAGATTGCCAGCAGAAGCTAGCAAATCAATATGTAAGAAAATATATATTGACTATGCAGTGGGAATTATAACGTTAATATACTTTATATATATTATATTAGCTAGTATGTTTCTAGTGCAAAGTGTGTTTGAGGTTATTAGTAGGGTATCAACATTTACAATTTTAGCTTTAGCTATAACTGCATTTGAAATTTCATATAGAAAGAATGAATTGAAGTTAAAAATGACGGGAGAAGACTCTGAGAAGTCAGCTCAAAGCAATGGCAGTGGAAGACTAGCTATGTATGGTATTGAGTTAATGGGAATAGCAACATTTACTTTGTTTATACCGCATATTTTAAAAGAACTAGCTGGACGAGCTGCGACTAATATAATGCTTTTAGCGATATTTGTGGTAGTGTATTATTGTATTACAAAATCTATTTTTGTATATAAGTATAGAGTAAGAGAATATGAAAGAGCAGTGAGCGATATAACAGAGATAATCAAGAAAGAGCCAAAAAGAAAGAAAAAAGATACAGGAAAGGCGGAGTTGTCAAATGATTAAAAGCATGACAGGGTTTGGAAGAAGCAAGTATGAAACTAACTCAAGAGAATATTTAGTTGAGATTAAATCAGTTAACAACAGGTATAATGATGTTAATATCAAAATGTCGAGAGTAATAAGCTACTTAGAAGAAAAGGTTAAGAAAGTTATTACAAATAGTGTATCTAGAGGGAAAATAGATATATATGTTGGAATGGTAAATAACAGCGAGAAGGGTAAGAAGATTACTCTAAATGAAGAACTTGCAAAAGCATATATAAGTGAATTAAAGAAATTGTCTAAAGAGGATATTTCAAATGACATTAGTATAATGGAGATATCTAAACTTCCAGAAGTTTTCACTATAAGGACAGAAGATGATGATGAAGAAATAATCTGGGAAGAAGTATCGGTATGTTTAAATACGGCTATAGAAAACTTTATACAGATGAGGGAAGTGGAAGGACAAAAAATTAAAGAAGATATCGAAAGTAGAGTAAAAGTAATTACAGAAAAGGTAGAAAGAATAAGTGAAATTTCTGGAGGACTTGTAGAAGAGTATATAGCTAAACTAGAGAAGAGAATAAATGAAATGTTACAAAATACTGTAATTGATGAAACAAGATTGGCGCAAGAGGTAGTTATATATTCAGATAAGTGTTCAATAGAAGAAGAATTAACAAGGTTTAGAAGTCATATTTCGCAATTTGTAGAGTTACTGAATGCAGATGCTGGGGTGGGTAAAAAACTAGACTTTTTAATACAAGAGATTAATAGAGAAATAAATACTATTGGGTCAAAAGCTAATAGCTTAGAAATAACAAATTTAGTAGTTGATATTAAGGCTGAAATGGAGAATATCCGTGAACAAGTTCAGAACGTTGAATAATTTCTACTGGACTTGTAGAAGAATATATAGTATTATTATGAGGTAAAGGAATGGTGAGGACATGGAGTTTATAAATATTGGATTTGGGAATATAGTAAATGCAAATAGAATCATATCAATTGTCAGTCCAGACTCTGCACCTATCAAAAGAATTATACAAGAAGCAAAGGATAATAAGACAGCAGTAGATGCAACATCTGGAAGACGTACTAGAGCAGTACTTATCATGGATTCAGGCCATATAATATTGTCAGCAGTGCAACCTGAAACAGTAGCAGGAAGGGTAGACAAAACAGAAATAGAAGAAAAGAAAAAATAAGCCCACCCATAAGAGGGCCTCAAGAATAAAGGAGTTATAGAGATGATAATAAAACCAACAGTTACAGAGTTATTAGAAGTAATGGAAAACAGATTTGAATTAGTAATAGTTACAGCAAAAAGGGCAAGACAGATTACAGCCGGAAGCAAGTCTTTAACAAAAGTTCAAGAGGAGTCTAGTGTTACACTTGCTGCAAACGAAATTGCAGAAGGAAGGGTAGTAAAATGCTAGTATTGTTATCTGGAGTTTCTGGTTCAGGAAAAGATACCATAAAAAAAGAATTGATGAAAAGAATGGAATGTCTTGCAACTATGCCATCATACACAGACAGAGCACCAAGAGCAGGTGAAGTAGAAGCAAATGTATATAATTTTGTAACGACTGAAGAGTTTGAACAAAAAATTAAAGAAGAAGAATTCTATGAATACTCAGTACATCATGAGCATTTTTATGGGACATCAAGAAAAGTGTTAAATGAGAGAGTAAACAGTGGAAAAATTATTGTAAAAGATATAGATGTGAATGGAACAGAGAATCTTTTAAAAGTATTAGATGATGATTTAAAAATAGTTACTATTTTCTTAAGAGTGCCTAGAGAAGAACTAAGAGAGAGACTAGAAAACAGAGAAGGTAAGGAGAAAATAAAGGAAATAGAACTAAGGTTAAACAGATTTGATTATGAAGAGTCTAAAATTGGTTTGTATGACTATGTTTTAAAGAATGATGATTTAGAAAAAACTGTGCAGATAATAATGACTATAATAGAGAGTGAATACAAATGTAGTGAAAGACTAGAAGCTTAATAGTAAAGTTATAGAATAATAAAAGAGTATCAAGTTAGTCTGATATTCTTTTTTAGTGCAACGAAAGCAAGAATGGAATGTTGACATAATTGGTTAAATGTTGTAAAATATAAGACAAATCTAAGTTTAAGCGATGACGGTCTAGTGACGTCATTGTGAGACTCAGAAAATAATAAGAGAGGAGAATGTCGCTGTGAGTAATTTTAGTTTGCAAGGACAGAACGTACGGCTAGATGAATGAGTACTATTATTTATCAAGTTAGTAGTAACGATGCAAGACAAAAAAATTACAAGGAGGACATTCCATGGATGTCTTAAAACAACTTGGATTGCTGGGTCTAATCCCAGTAATCACAATTCAGGACCCGAGCAAAGCTCCGTTATTAGCCGAAGCCTTATGGGCTGGAGGACTAAGATGTGCAGAGGTAACATTTAGGGTGGAAGGCGCAGCTCAGGCTATTAAGCTTATGCTTGAAACAAAACCAGAAATGCTGGTAGGCGCAGGAACAGTTTTAACGGTCGAGCAGGTCGTCGAAGCGAAAGAAGCGGGTGCAAAATTTATAGTGGCCCCTTGTTTCAACCCTGAAGTGGTGGAGTATTGTGTGGACAATGAAATCCCAATATTGCCAGGGTGCATTACACCTACCGAAGTAGATTCGGCAAACATGATGGGACTGGAAGTAGTGAAATTCTTCCCAGCAGAATCCTTCGGCGGATTAGGCACTATCAAGGCGATTGGCGGACCATACAAAAGAATGAAATTTGTTCCCACAGGCGGAATAAATCCAAACAACTTACCAAGTTATCTTGCCTCGGACAGAGTCCTTGCTTGCGGTGGTAGCTGGATGGTTGACGAAAGCCTAATCAACAATGATGATTGGGATGAAATAACGAGGCGGACTCAAGAGGCTATTGCTATTATGCTCGGTTATCAAATTGGGCATCTTGGAATCAATATGCCCAACGCAGAAGAAGCAACAGCCTGTGCAGACACTATTGCCAATTTATTTGGGGCGCCCACGAAGTCAGGCAATTCATCTATCTTCGTGGGAAGCAAGATGGAGGTCATGAAAGAACCATACTTGGGCGAACATGGACATTTGGCGATTAAGACAAATAGTGTTGAGCGCGCAATGTACTATTTGGAACAGCAAGGTGCTACCTTCAATATGGACACGGCCAAGTATGAAAATGGCCGGCTGAAAGCAATATATCTCAATGCCGAATATGGCGGGTATGCATTACACTTGCTACTCAAGTAATTTAAGATAATATCTCTCTAACGTAAGAAACAAAGGTCCTAGTGATGTTAAATCACTAGGACCTTTGTGGTATTATACAAAGTCATAATATGAAGTTTAGGAGCAAATTACTGTGCAAAACAGCTATAACATATAAATTTATGTTATACTTATACTGAAAACAAGGAGATATAAATGGTAGCAGAAGTTATAATAAATTCTATAGCAAAAGAATTAAATAGAGTATTTGATTATATAGTGCCAGACTCTTTAAAAGAAGAGGTGAGAATTGGCTCTAGAGTTTTTGTGCCATTTGGAAATAAGAAAGTAGAAGAAGCATATATTATTGGGTTTAAAGAAAGTTCTACATTCGCAAACAAGGAAATTATAAAAGTTGCAGACAATATATTAACTGAAGAGAATATTACTCTTGCTAAACTGATGGCAAGAAGGTATTTTTGCAATATCTCTGATTCGGTTAAGCTCATGCTACCACCAGGAGATGCAAAAAAGAAGATAGAAAATAGAGTTAAAGACAAAACAGGTAATTTTGTATATCTAAAAGCTATAGGGGCTGAAGGTACTAAAATTACCGAAAAACAAAAGCGTGTATTGGAAGCTCTAGAGCAGAATGATGGAATATATATAGCAGATTTAGAAGCGCTTGCAGATGTGACAAAAGCAGTAATTAAGACATTAGAGAAGAATGGATATGTAGGAATTGTAGAAAAAAAAGTAGAGAGGAATCCATTTGTACATAAGAAAATAAAGAGAGATATGTGTCACGTTTTAACAGAAGAGCAAAAACAAGCTTTTGATCAAATTAATATCAATGAGTTTAAAGAATTTTTGCTATTTGGAGTAACTGGAGCTCGGCAAAACAGAAATATATTTACAACTGATTGAAAAGAAAATAGAAGAAGGAAAGACAGCTATTGTTTTGGTGCCAGAAATATCTTTAACACCACAGATGGTAGATAGGTTTTTGGCAAGATTCGGAGAGAGTAGTGTAGCGGTACTGCATAGCAAATTATCAGTAGGCGAAAGATATGATGAATGGAATAAGATAGGAGTCGGAAAAGTAAAAATAGTTATTGGGGCAAGGTCAGGGATATTTGCACCAATAAGCAATTTAGGAATAATAATTATAGATGAAGAACATGATGAATCATACAAATCAGATATGACTCCAAGATATAATGCAAAAGACATAGCAAAGTATCTTGCGAAACAAAATAATATCCCAATTGTGTTTGGAAGTGCAACACCTAGCATAAGTTCATTTAAGAAAGCAGAATCTGGAGAGATGGAATTAGTAAGGTTATGTGCAAGAGCAAATGAAGCGAGTTTGCCAGAGGTAGAAGTAGTAGACCTAAGACAAGAATTGGCAAATGGAAATCGTAGTCCAATAAGTAGAAAGCTATATGAAGCTATATCAAAGAATATTAAGAATAAGAAACAAACCATATTGTTTTTGAATAGAAGAGGATTTTCTACATTTGTAATGTGCAGGGATTGTGGATATACGGTTAAGTGTACAAAATGTAATATTTCATTAACATATCATAGAAGTGAGGACAGATTGAAATGTCACTATTGTGGGTATGGTTCAGATTTAGTTACAGTATGCCCAGAGTGTACTAGTAAAAATATAAAACATTTTGGATCAGGGACTCAAAAACTTGAGACAGAAATTAAAAAGATATTCCCAGAAGCTAGCACAATTAGAATGGATGTTGATACAGTAGGGAAGAAGAATTCTCATGAAAAAATCTTAAATCAATTTCAGAATGAAGGAATAGATATACTCATAGGAACACAAATGGTTGTTAAAGGTCATCATTTTCCAAATGTAACTTTAGTTCGGAGTTGTTGCTGCAGATAGCAGTCTAAACATTGAAGACTTTAGAAGCAATGAAAGAACTTTTGGAATGCTTGTACAAGTGGCAGGAAGAGCGGGGAGAGAGAAAGAGAAGCGGAAGAGTAATCATACAAACATATAATCCAGAGAACTTTTGTATAGAACATGCAAAAGAACAAGATTATGATAATTTTTACAATACAGAGATTGCAATAAGGAAAGGGCTAAATTATCCGCCGTTTTGTGACATAGTGATGTTTGGAATTAGCGGACTTGACGAAGAAGAGGTTGTTAAAGCATCGAAGAAGTTATATAGTATACTTAAGAATGATGATATAAATATATTTGGTCCAGCACCTGCACCGGTAAATAAAATAAAGAATAAGCATAGGTGGAGGATGATTGCAAAGTGTAAATTAAGTGGTAGTACCGTTGATTGGATAAATAGCAGCTTACAGGAATTCTATAAATCAAAACATAAGAATGTTACAGTTATAGTAGATGTGAATCCAGGTAGTTTAATGTAAAAAATATTTGTTATCATCTTATATAGCTAGTTATGACAATGCTATAGATGACCATTCTAAGAAGCAAGAAGGTATAATAAGAAAGATTATGAAGGAGATTGATGATTTATGAAATTTGAAAAAATATTGATAATAGGAATTGATAAGGATTTTCTTTTTAAGGAAACATGGCAAAATCTTAATAATTTATGCAAAGAAATAATAGTAGTGGAACAGGAGAGTAGTGAAGTTGATACTAATTTAGCTAATACTGATTGCATATTAGTTACATTAGGTGCAACTGTTGATAAAGATATGATGGATAAAGCACCAAATTTAAAATATATTGGTGCATTTAGTACAGGGTATGGTCGAATAGATACGGAGTATGCAACTAGCAAAGGAATTACTGTTTGCAATATAGCAGGATATAGTACGCAAGGAGTTGCTGAGCTAGCATTTGCTTTAATCTTAGAGAACATCAGAGATGTTTCGAGGGCAAAAGTGCAAGCTAAAAATGGCAATTATTCTGAAGCAACGTTCAAAGGAACAGAAATTGCTAATAAAAAGTTTGGAATAATTGGATTAGGAAGTATAGGAACTAGAATTGCTGAAATTGCATCAAATGGTTTTAACGCAGATGTAATGTATTACTCAAGAAATAGAAAAGCAGATAAAGAGAATGACAAGTTAGTATATCAAGGAGATGTTAAAACTCTTGTTCAAGAAAGTGATTTTCTTTCTTTGAATTTAGCATATAATAATGAGACAGAAAAATTTATTAACAAAGAGTTAATGAATGAAATAAAACCTGGTGCAATCGTAATCAATCTTTCGCCAATGGAACTAATTGACTTTGAAGCCCTTTCAAAAAGATTGCAAGTGGGAGATATTACATTTATACTAGACCATTCTGACGAACTAACTGAAGAACAGGCTACGCAGTTATCGAAATATGAAAATTGTATTATGTATCCACCTATTGGATATATAACAGATGAATCAAAAGTATTAATGCAAGAAATATTTGTGGATAACATTATAAATTACTTTAACGATACACCTACAAATAAAGTGAATTAGGAATAACAAGTAAGGATCTAAGTAAAATAGAGAGGTAGTATTTAAGTTTACTACCTTTTTAAATGCAATAGTAAGTATTTATGTAGCATTAATCATAATTTTGGTGTATAATAAATCAAATATTATAAATAGATATAATATTCGGTTAAAGTGGGGGCAAATATGGCAATTAGAATGATAAGAGAAGAGAATGATGAAATATTAAAGAAGAAATCAAGAGTAGTAGAAGTAATAGATGATAAAATAAAAGAGCTTGTGAAAGACATGATTGAAACTGCTCATAAAAATAATGGAGTAGGGCTAGCGGCAGTACAAGTTGGTGTACTCAAAAGAGTGTTTATAGTGGACTTATATGAAGAAGGGAAAGAACCACTTGTATTAATAAATGCAGAGATAACCCAGACTAAAGGAGAACATGAAGTAGAAGAAGGATGCCTTAGCTTTCCTAATCAATTTGCTAAGCTTATAAGACCTAAAGAGATTACAGTAACTTATTTAGATATAAATGGGAAGAGAGAAAAGCTGAAATGCAAGGGCCTATTAGCTCAAGCTATTTGCCATGAGATAGATCACTTAAATGGAGAAGTATTTATAGATAAAATAATTCCAGGGACCTTAGAAGTAATCACAGAAAAGGATAGAGAGAATAAACTAGAAGATAGAAGAAAACAGCAAGGTTAATTATGATAAAAAGAGTTTTTAGGTAGAGGAGGCTATATGTTAGAAATCGAAAAGCTAAAAGGTAGACTTTTTGCTCATAGAGGTCTACATGATATAGATAAAGGTATACCAGAAAATTCAATGTTAGCATTTGAAAAAGCAGTCAAAAAAGGTACTGATATAGAATTAGATTTGCACTTACTAAAAGATGGTAATGTAGTTGTTTTCCATGATGATGATTTAAGAAGAATGACAGGGGTTAAGAGAGTATTAAAAAAGTGTACATATGATGAGATAAAAAACCTAAAGCTTTTAGCTACAAATGAAACAATACCACTACTCAAAGATGTCTTAGAATTAGTGAGTGGGAAAGTATTGCTTGATGTAGAGTTTAAGTATGATATTCCGGCAGGCGATTTAGAATCAAAAGCATGTGAATATTTGGATAACTATAAGGGAGAGTTTATAGTTAAATCTTTTAACCCATATAGTGTAAATTGGTTTAGAAAGAACAGACCAAGTTTTTTAAGAGGTCAATTGAGTTCTAATTTTAAAGGAGAAAAATTAAATTTTCTAAAAAAGTTTGTAATGAAAAATATGCTTCTAAACTTTATAACTAAACCAGATTTTATAGCATATGGACTAAAAGCACTTCCAAATAAAAGAGTGGAGAAATATAGGAGAAAAGGTACTCCTATTTTGGTATGGACTATCACCTCAAATGAAGAGTTGGAGGAAGCCAAAAAATATGGTGATAGTTATATATTTGAAAATATTTAGAAGGGGGGATTACGAATGAACATAGTATTCATGGGGACGCCAGATTTTGCAAAAGAGTCTTTAGAGGCTATTGTAAAAGCAAAGCATAATATACTTCGGAGTATTTACCGTGCCGGATAGGCCGAAGGGGAGAGGAATGAAAATGATTTTATCTCCTGTGAAAGAATATAGCTTGGAAAATGATTTCAAAATATATCAACCGGAGAGACTAAAGAAAAATGAAGAGATGATTAATGAAATAAGAGAATTAGATCCAGATATAATATGTGTTGTAGCATATGGAATGATACTGCCTAAAGAAATATTAGATATACCTAAATATGGGGCCATAAATGTTCATCCATCACTTCTCCCACAATATAGAGGGTCTAGCCCGATACAATATGCGATAATAAATGGAGATAGAAAAACTGGTGTAACTACAATGTATTTAGATACGAAAATGGATGCGGGAGATATAATTTTACAAAAAGAAGTTAGGATTGGAACTGATGAAACTACAGGAGAACTATGGAGTAGAACATCGGGAATTGGCGCAAAGCTTTTAGTGGAAACCCTAGAGAAAATATCAGACGGTACAGCTCCAAGAATAAAGCAAGGAGAAGAGTATACATTAGCTCCAATGATTAAGAAAGAAATGTCAAAAATAGATTGGGCAAAGCAAACATCTTTAGAAATTAGAAACTTAGCAAGAGGATTAGATCCAATTATGGGAACATATTCGCACCTAAATGGAAAGAAAATTAAGATCTGGAAAACAGATGTAATATCAGTACCAGAATTTATAAACAAATATGCAGAATTTGAAGATTATGAATATAGATTTAAAGATATAGAGCCGGGAACTATAATGTATGTAGATGAAAAGGAAGGCCTATATGTAAAAGCAAAAGACAAACTAGTAGTGATATTAGAAGTACAAGCAGAGAATAGTAAGAGAATGCATATAACTGATTTTCTAAGAGGGAACAAGGTGCAAGTTATAGATATGTTTGAATAAATAGGAAGAAAGAGATCATGGAAATAAAACTGTGATCTTTTTTAGTTTCCTTTCTTACGGTGACATACCTATTGTAAACCTACAAATAAATTCGGAAAACATAAAAATTGCTATTGACATTGGGAAAATGTGTGATATAATTTTTGAAATTCGAGAAAGGAGAACTTATATGCAAAACGTTTTGGTAATTAATCTATTTATAATGCTGATGCTATCTTTATTTGTCTTTATTCAATTACAAAATAAGGATTTGTTTGCATATTTAAAAGTCTCCAGACAAGAAAAATGTTGTGGTTACTAGTAAATAGAAATATATAAAATATGTAATTAAACAGAATCCTTATATGAAAAATATAGGGGTTCTGTTTTTTTATATTTTTGAACTTACTAGTAAAAGAGAGGAGGGGAAACACCAAGACTAAATAAATATCAGAGATTAGAAGGAGGAAAAATACAGATATGGAGAACAAATTAACAAAAAAATATGGACTTTTAACAGCGATTTGTATGGTTGTTGGAACAGTAATTGGGAGTGGTATCTTCTTCCGTAATGAAACGATACTAGCTGCTATAGGCGGAAGGATGTGGATTGGTGTTGCCGCTTGGACTTTAGGAGGCCTAATTGCACTATCTGCAGCTTATGTTTTTGCAGTTTTAGCTACAAAATATGAGAAGACAGGAGGACTGTTAGATTATTCTGATGCTTTGATTGGAAAAGGTTATGGATATATCTTTGGTTGGTTTTTGGTTACTATATTTTTTCCAGCCTTAACTGGAATTTTGGCATGGGTATCAGCGCGTTTTACTGTTATACTATTTGGCTGGGATGCAAATCCGATGTTTAGTGGTCATACATATGTTTTTGCTTTACTATATTTAATAGCAATATATGTTTTAAACTTATTAAGTCCTAAATTAGCAGGTAAATTTCAAGTATCAACTACTTTTCTAAAAATCATTCCCCTTGTAGCTATGGGGATAATTGGGACGATTGTAGGACTTAGTAATGGGACGACGGTTGCTAATCTTAGTTCTGATTATGTTACTACGCAAACAGGAAATCCTTTTTTAGTAGCGCTAGTTGCTACAGTATTCGCCTATTTAGGATGGGAGACAGCAATGACTATGAATGCTGAGATTAAAAATTCTAAAAGGAATTTGCCGATTGCACTAACTGTTGGTTTATTAATTGTAATAACAATATATGTTATGTATTTTGTAGGGGTATTTAGTGCTGCGCCGGTTGAAGAAATAGCTGGAGGTGAAGGAGTATTAGCTGCGTTTGTAAATGTATTTACTAATGTTGGTGGTACAGTGCTGTTTGTTTTTATAGTAATTTCTTGTTTAGGAACATTGAATGGTCTTGTTATGGGAGGACAACGTGCTTTATACTCCTTAGCGGTAAGAAGCAAAAGTAAGGTTTTAGGTCAAGTAGATGAATCAACGAATGCACCTCATAATGCTGGCCGGTTTATCTATCTTATTAGTTGCTATATGGATGCTTGTTTATGCAGCAAACTTTATGGGATGGTATGGAGATTTTTTCTTTGATTTAGCTGGATATATACCGATTACATTACAAGGGCTCTTAATACCAATATATATTTATGTGCTAATTAAAGAAAAAGATTTCAATGTATTTAATAGATATATTGCACCAGTGCTAGCGCTACTAGGATCATTATTTCTTGTTTATGCTGTAATATCTACACATGGTGTAAGTGTGCTATATTATTTAGCAGTATTCATTTTAATAATGTCAGTAGGTCTTGCTATGTATTTGAAGAAAATAAGAAAGAAAGATTAAAAAATGTTAAGGGGCAGTTTAAACTGACCCTTAACATTTTTTCTGTAACTATAAATATACTAATTATTAATTCAATAGTTTATCAATTAAAACTTTATATTGATCTTGTGCGTTTAAACAAGTATCTGTCAAATAACCTTTTTCTCCACCAGCTTGATATTCTTTTAATCCTTTATAATAAAACATTTTATCTTTATCTAAAATAATAAATGGAACTATATTATTTTTCAAACACTCTTTAAACATAATTACACGACCAACTCTACCGGTTGCCGATCTTGGAAAGGGTGAATCTTTTCAAAGTCTGAATGAAATTTTATAATATCTTCAAACACAACAACATCTAATGAATTATACCATTTCAATAATTTTTGCATATCATTTGATACATTTTCTGGACTAGAGGTATCCATTCCTCCAACTTCATTTGGTAAAGACTTATATTCTCCAACATTGAACCAAGATTTTCTATCATCAGAAGTTCCGGTTTTTAGTATAACATGAAAATCTTTTATTATACTTTCGCTAAGCATTTCGTGTGCAATATCTAT
Organism: Oscillospiraceae bacterium; assembly: GCA_009785865.1. GTDB lineage: Bacteria > Bacillota > Clostridia > TANB77 > CAG-508 > WQVL01. The sequence goes on from WQVL01000004.1 coordinate 30,545, forward strand.
CATATGATCTACTGCTTTAAAATGGTTAGAAGTTTCTATAATGTCATCTACTTTTGTGGCAGAATTACTATCTTCTACCATCAAAGTATTTGTCTCATAAATATATCTAGTTTGATCTTCTGATAGAGTACTGCCTTCTATACGGTTAGAATTATATGCGAACATTATCTGAGTTGCATGATACAAATTGCCTTTTAGTCCGCATTTCTTTTTGTTCTTTTAAGGTAGCTAATATGTTATTTTTATCCATTTCATCACCACACATATTATATCACATTTGGCAAAAAAATGAAATGAATTTGAGTAGATTTGTAGGGGTTTGTAATTGTTTTTTTGGATAGCAAAGCTAATGTTTTGTTATCTAAAGTAGACATAATAGTAAATGTTTTTTGACATAACAATGAAAAAATAGTAAAATAGAGGGGATAAAAGTCACTTTAGAGAGGAAATAGGAATGAAAAGAAAGTTTATATTGTCAATTACAATTTTTGTGGCAATGTTATTTATATATGGATTATTATATCAATCTACAGCTGTACCGTTACCATATTATGAAGTGCAAAATGAGATTAGAAATGGGGAGATTCAGTTAACTTACGAGTTGTTTGGGGCAGTAGGAGACGGGCAAACAAATGACGCGGAGGCAATTAGAAGAGCACATGAGTTTGCAAATAATGAACTTAGGAGTAATAATAATCTTTTAACTGTATATGGAACACCTGGAATGATATATTATATTGGAGAATTAGATGCTCCGATAGTAATTCAAACGAATGTTAACTGGAGAGGTGCAACATTCATAATAGATGATTTTATAGATGATGGTAATGGTGAAAATAGTGTGAACACATTGCAAAATGTGTTTATTGTCGATTCTATATTTAATTTTCAGGGATGGGGGTTTAATATTGGTATACCTCAGACTAAACCCGGAATAGAGCCAATTGAAATAAATACTAATACTACAAATTTATATAATTTGATTGAATATTTAAGAGTTTTAACACAAGCAGATTTAGAAGCTGGAGGAGGAGTACGGTTGGGCTAATCAAGAGACTATAAATAGAAATATTCAAAACTTATTGCAATTTGATGAAATGATTATTGAAGTGCAAAATACAAATCGAAGACGCTTCATAAGAACGACACATAATGAAAGTTCAGCTCAAAGAGAGTTTATATTAATAAATACTAGCATTGGAGAAGTACTAAACGATATTATTTGGGATTATGAAGAGATAACTGGAATCGTTCTTTATCCTGTGGACGAAATTCCATTAACCATCGAGAATGGAGTCTTTATTAATTATAGTAATAATGATGATGTAAGCAGATATCATCATCGAAATATTATGATTAGAAGGTCCAATGTTATAGTAGATAATTTAATACATATAGTAGATGAATCTATTCATGAATCTACAGATGCGTCTAGACCAAATCCTCAAGGTAATCGATACATAGGCTTTATAAATACGAGATCTATAGCATATTTGACTATTCAAAATTCAAGATTTCAACCACGTCAGCATGAAAATTTTATTGGAACATATGGTATATCAATAAATCAAACACTACATACGATATTAGATAATGTTAGTTTTTCGTGTATATGTGGTAATGATGGAGATTGCGAAGATTGTTATGTAAGGCATGTTACCCAAGACGGAGAAGTTTGGGACAGGTGGGGTATAATGGCTTCTAATTATAATAAGGATATGCTTATAAAGAATTCAAAGCTAAATAGGATAGATGCTCATAGAGGTATTCATAATCTTACAGTTAGAGACTCAACTGTTGGGGTACATGGAATAACGGTAATAGGAAGTGGAGAATTACTAGCTGAAAATGTTATATTTGATGGAAGCAGACACATGATAAGTTTGAGAAGTGACTATGGGTCTACTTGGAACGGAACTATAACTATTAGAGATTCTGTTTTTAATGTAATTACTAATAATATTCCTGTGCCAGGAGCTCCGAGAATTGTTGCATTTGATAATGATGGAACATGGAATTTTGGGTACGATACTTATTTTCCCAACCTTATTGTAGATAATTTAGTTATTAATGATCGTCCAAACCGTCCGCAAATGTCGCTAATACCAATTTATGATTTTCCTGGAACACCGAATGATTATCAATATAGATTTTCAGAATATATTATAATGAGAAATGTTAGAATGACTAATGGGCAGACACCACGATTGTTTTTTACACCAGATACAATAGAGCAAAGATTTTTTGGAAATACAACACAAACACATGTATTTCTTTTCGATATGGAAGTATCTGAAGAGGATTTTGATTTATATAATACAGAAGAGAGTCAATTTATAGTAGCAATGGACGCAATTCTAACAGTAGTATTTGAAACTGATGGAAACAATGTTGAATCTGAAGAGCATGCTACAGTAGTTAGGGTTGGACCTGAAGGATTACCAATTAGAGAGAACAATTTAAGATATGTGTGGACACAAAATGGCAGTTCAGAGCCATCAAATAGTAGTTTCGTGAATACATTTGTCAATGGTGAAGAAATAACAAAAACGGATGTAAATGGTGATTGGTATTTATGGATATATGCAGAAGACATTTTAGGACACACTGTAAAATATGTGTCACAAGCCTTTACTTTTGAGAGTGCTTCAGGGGCGAATAACAACAACAATAATCGGAAGTGACAGCGGAAATAACAACAGTAATAACAATAATAATGATGGAAGCAACAATAGTAATAATAGTGAAAGTGGTAACAACAATAATAGTAGCAATAATGAAAGTGATAGCAAGAATGATAACCAAAAGGACAATGACAATCAAGAAAACAATCAGAATAACAATAAAGGAACAGGAACTGTAGTAAGAACAGCTGATGGAACAAACATTATGATATATGTAGTTGCAGTGATGTTGGGATCAATCTCGATTGCAGCATATGTAATCTTCAAAGTAGTTAACGCTACAAAGCAAAACTTCAAAGACTAGACTACATAAATATGGCACATTGTAGAAGCTAGAAATGAAAAATAAAAAGTCGCGGTATTTTAATAGATACCACGATTTTTTTACATTTTTTAATTAATCTATAGTAGTACGAGATCTGCCTATTCCTATGCCGCGAGTAGTTAATTCTCTCCAAGTATTACAGCCTATAACTCCATCTGGATTTAGGCCAACTCTTCTTTGAAAAGCGATTGTTGCTGTTCTTGTATTAGGTCCAAAGATTCCAGTCAAACCTCCAGTAGGAAATCCAAGTGTGTTTAATATGTCTTGTGCAATTAGTACATAAGAGCCTCTATCACCTTCTCTAATTAATGGATAACCTGCTGTGCCACAAGCAGGGATTCCGGCGGCGTCTATCCATATGAACCCAGGTTGGAGTTAGATGAATTGGATCCACACGGGTCCAAATACCTGAGCGCATTGCAAGGTTTCTTAGTTGATTTCTTTGGGTAGTAGACATTCTTTGGCCGGACATCAAAAGCAAGCCCTGCATAATGCTGACTTTGTGGAGCATGACGCCCTTCCCAAGGTCTTCTAAAAGCAGCACCTACATCGATAGGTCTTCCGAATAGAGTTCTAAAGCTATTCCAAGCTTGCATAGCTCTTTTCTCTGTCCAAAGAGTACGAGAGGCGCTTCGAGCTCTAAATTCTCTTACACTGAGAGTTCCACCTGCGTTATATGGCATCCTCTCATTGTCTCCTCTAAAATATGTTTCCATCCTGTTTGTATCATTATTGAATACTAAAATTCTAGCCATTTCTTTACCTCCTATATATAGAAATTATAAAATACTGGATTTTATAGAGCAGCAAGTTGTTCTACAGCTACATAAATATCAGAAATTCTATACCAAGTAGGGAAGTCTACAATTCCTGATTGTGGCATATTAAATATTCCTTGGAATTTTGTTACTGCATTTCTTGTCTCTTCTCCAAAATCTCCATCTACTCGTACTTTTGGAATCGCAGGAAAATTGTTAGAAATAGCATTTAGCTGTTCTTGAATAGTTCTAACATTAGGTCCTGAAGAACCTGTTTGAAGAGTCGTGCCTGGGAATGATGATGGAACACCAGATACTTTATTTGCACTCATCAAATAAATATCTGATCCATAATAATTTCTTAAAATACTTACAGCATCATTTCCTTGGTCTCCTAAGTATTTAGAACCCCACTGACTGAGCCAATTAGGACAATTTACTCGTTTCCCATCACAGTACTGAGCGAAGAGAGGTTGCCTAATATTAGGTCTAGTAATGTACGAACTAAATATATTATCTACGACATTAGAAATTTCTGTATAAATATTACGTCCATGATTATATGCCTGATCAAATGCTGTTGAATTTGTTATGGTGAAATCATGACCGCTTCCCTCTATACCATTCTGTAAATACTCTATTTAGAGTAAAAGATATAATAGCAAGAATGTTAGCTTTTAATGTTTCTTCAGGCCAGTTTGCATAGATTTCTGAGCTAGCTACACTTTTTATATAATCTTTAAAAGGAACATAATGGTTAGGAGCAGTAGTATCTGTAGGGCGTCCCATATGTACAACAATGAATTCTGGAATTACAACTTCAGGAAGAACAACAAAACCCGACGTAGGAGGAAGTTCTTTTATTTCATCTTCAGCTATTTTAGGAGGGAAATGTCCCCAAAGTGTGTTGTCCTCTATAATGATTGTTTCAAATTCGTTATTTTCTTTATTGCTATGCATAAGTACGTTTTGCTGTGCTATACAATCAGGTAATATCTGTACTCCTTCTATTAGAACATCTCTATGGTTAGGGGCGGTCACTATGAGGTCATATTCACTATATGGGCGTACTTCGCTTTCAGAAGTTTGAGAAAAGGAGAGTGCAGGAGCAGCTAAATTAATTGAAGCAGTTTCTCCAGACATATCAGTGATTTCACTATTAAGTATTTTTGAGTTATCTCCTCTAGGAGTAATTTTGACTTCAGCATTTTCAATAGGTCTTCCTTGATTAGTGTCAAAAACACTTACTTGTAGTTGACCATCTGCTGTAAGTTCAGTGTCTGATGTACGTGTATAAAAATTATATGGATAATATGGATATTGCATTTTGAAAATTCCATCCTTTCTCTAACGAAATATTAACGTTGTTTTTTATTTAGTATATGAAGAAAGGAAATAAAGGGTGAGGAAATTGCCTTTTATGCAAAGATTGAAATATAAAAATATCATAAAGCATCTTATATTTTAATACATATTAATAGGAGGAGTTATGGCAAATAGAACGCATGAAAATACGGAAAAGCTATTAGATTTGACGGTGCCTATAGATGAACAAAACAATGTAGAAGTAATTGTTAAATATAATGGAGATATAAAAAAATTAGAAGAGGAATTGAGAGTAGAAGTTGAACTCCTGGATTTTAACTATGCAATTATTACTTTGAAACCAGGACAAATAAGAGAGTTATATAATAATGTGGAAATAGAATATATAGAGATACCAAAAATAATTACATTCAATTTAGAACAAGAGTTAAGTGCAGTATGTTTACCTACAATAGAAAACAGCACATATGACTTGACCGGCAAGGGAACAATAGTTGCAATTATAGACTCTGGTATAGATTTTACACATCCAGATTTTATTAACGAAGATAGTACAAGTAGAATTTTGTTTATCTGGGATCAATCAGGAAGCGGAAGTCCACCATCTGGATTTAAAGAAGGAGCAGAGTATACAAATGAACAGATAAATGAAGCATTAAAAAGCAATAATCCATATAGTGTAGTTTCTCAAAGAGATACTAATCGGACATGGAACAGCAGTTGCTGGAGTCGCTGTTCGGGAATGGAAGAGCAAGCAATCGGAATGCAAAGAGGAATTGCCAGTCGGTGCGGATATTATAGCCGTCAAATTGGGGAGAAGAGGGCAAGAATCGTTTGCAAGGACAACAGAAATAATGAGAGCTATAAAATATGTAATTGATAAAGCCCAAATTTTAAAAAAGCCAATTTCAATTAATTTGAGTTTTGGAACTAATAACGGAGCGCATAATGGAGCATCTTTATTTGAAACATACATAGATGAGATGTCTTCTAAATGGAAAACTGTGATTAATGTGGCAACACGGTAATGAAGGATTTGGAGGACATCATTATGAAGGACTGGTTAAGCAAGGAGAAATATTGGAAGTAGAGTTTGCAGTAAGGGGCGGATTGCAATCACTCTATTTAACACTTTGGAAAGACTTTGCAGATGACTTTGAAGTAACATTAGTTGCCCCAAATGGAGAAAGTATGGGGCCATTGCTACCAAATGAAAAGAACAGGAATACAATTATAGGAGGTACATCTGTATTTTTTCTCAATACACAGCCAGTGCCATATAACGAAGAACAAGAAAACTTTTTTTTATTGAAACCCAGTGGAATGAACATTCGGAGTACTAGAAGGAATATGGAAAATAAGAATAAGAGGGATATACATTGTGACAGGAACGTTTAATATTTGGCTACCAACAACAGAAGAAGTTGGTAGAGTTACCTCATTCAAAATTCCAACTATAAATACTACACTAACATTACCTTCTACAGCTAAAAAAGTAATTACGGTCGGCGCATACAACTCCAGAATAAATGCTATAGCCGATTTTTCGGGAAGAGGATATACAAGAAGCAATGTATATATAAAACCAGACTTGGTAGCGCCAGGGGTAGGAATAACAACTTCAAAGACTGGGGGAGGATATGACACATTCACGGGCACAAGTTTTGCTACGCCATTTGTAGCAGGAGTAAGTGCGCTTCTGTTAGAGTGGGGGATTATAAACGAAAATGACCCTTTCTTATACGGGCAAAGGTTAAAAAGTTTTTTACGAAAAGGAGCGATAAGAGTAAATAATGAAGAATATCCTAACCAAAGATGGGGATATGGTTTTCTATGTATTAAAGATACATTGGATTTGTTAGAGAAATATAATTTGTAGGGGCCGACATCCTCGGTGACCCTGCTACGAAGCAGGACTGCCCAGAACGTCAGCCCTTACAGTTTATTGATATAGAAACGGAACAGGAGGCAAACCATGACAGTAAAAGAGTTGGCTGCTTTGCCAGACACGCTTGATATACCGGTACGCTATGACGAAAAACTAGCGAACTATGTATTGCGGAAAAGACTATGTGCAAATAGGAAAAGTACTTTTCGGAGACTTTGCAATTCTGCATATAGCAGAAGATAAGATAAGAGAAGTAATTGCAGATTTAGGCTTCCCACAAGTGTTTAGGGTGCCTATATTTTTCACCTTGCTTGGTAGAGCGAGCTTGGAAGCTTCAGGTATTACACAAGTTCAAAATCAACCATTTCTAGATTTAAAAGGAAGAGGTGTGCTAGTCCGGTTTTATAGATACAGGAATAGACTACAGAAACTCAGGATTCCAATATGAAGATGGTACTAGCAAAATTAAATATATATGGGATCAAACCACTGATATGAATAATCCGAAAGGGTATTATTTTGGAACAGAATACACAAATGAACAGATAAATGATGCATTAAAATCAGAAAATCCTCTTGGAGTTGTGAACCATGAAGATACTGTAGGGCATGGGACGTTTTTGGCCTCTACTGTGGCAAGCAGATTAAGTGGTGAATATATTGGAGCTGCACCCGATAGCGAAATTATTGCAGTAAAATTACGAAGAGCCAAGACCTACCATGACGAGATGTATCCTATACCGGAAGATGTAGAAAATGCATATGAAGTAACAGATATAATGCTTGGAATAGAATATATTATAGAGAAAGCTAGAAGTTTAGATATGCCTGTAGCAATATGTATTGGAGTGGGAACAAATCAGGGAGGGCATGATGGTTTTTTAATAGTGGAAGAATATATAAGTAGTGTTGGTGCTATTAGAGGTGTATGCATTTGTGCGGCGGCACGGAAATGAGGCGACTGCTAGGCATCATACACATAATAAACTAAATAATGAAGGAGAGACTAGGAATCTTGAAGTAATAGTTCCAGAAAATAGTAGTAGTTTTTGTGCGTTTATCGTGACAAGTAGCCCAGATAGAATAGCAGTATCCTTAAAAAGTCCCTCTGGTGAAGAGGTAGAGAAGATACCAGAAAGACCAGAAACATCATTTGAAGTGTACCTAGAAAAATGTAATTGCACGGTCAAAGTAGAGTATAGTCATTTGTTATCAGGTATCGGAAGCAACATAACAAGAGTTATATTAGTAAATCCAATACCAGGAATATGGACTATAACAGTCCATGGAGAACTTATAGTAAATGGAACATATAATGCATGGTTACCAATAACAGGGCTGGTTACACCGGGAGTTGAGTTTGTAAACTCAACTCCGAGATTTACAATTGTTACACCAGGGATTTCGGCAGGAAATATTACTTGCTCGGCATATAATAATGTAACTGGTACGTTATATGATTCATCATCATGGGGGCCGACTAGAATACTAGCTAATAAGCCAGATTTAGCAGCGCCTGGAGTAAATGTAACGGGAGTTTTTCCAAATGAGAAGCTCGGAAATATGACAGGAACTAGTGTGGCAGCAGGAATTACGACAGGAGCATGTGCACTAATGTTACAATGGGGAATTGTTAATGGAAATTCTATTGAACTAAACACAGATAGAATAAAAGCCTTTTTAATTAGAGGTTGCTCGCGAGAGCTACATATATCGTACCCAAGTGATCAGTGGGGGTATGGCAAGTTGAATTTGCTAAATACATTTAATTTGCTTAGACCGTAAGTAAGGAGGAGTAGTTATGGCAAACGAATTGTCACTAGAGGAGTTTATAAGACAACCAGATGTAGTTGATTTGCATGCGAAGAATGATGAGGAGCTGCTGTCATTTTTGAGAGGCAGAGAATATGTTCGTATGGGGAAGGTTGTGAGTGGAAATAATACAGTTATATATGTTAGGAGAAATAAGATTGATGATGTGTTAAGGTTTTTTGGACAAAAGCACTTAGAGCACCTTGCGTTACCGCTAGGGTTGCTTGGTACGGAAAGCATGAAGGAGTCTAACATTTTAGAGACACAAATGGAGTTAGGCTTAAAAGGAAAAGGGGTATTAATAGGATTCATAGATACAGGGATAGATTATACAAATAAGGTATTTTTAAATGAAGATGGTAGTAGCAAAATTAAATATATATGGGATCAATCGGCTAACGGTAGTGGACCAAAAGGTTACCATTTTGGAACAGAGTACACGAATGAACAAATAAATGATGCATTAAAATCAGAAATTCCACGTAACATTGTTCCACACCAAGATGTGGTTGGGCACGGCACGTTTTTAGCTTCAATTGCTTGTCGGAAGAGGAGATGAAGAATTTTTGAGTGCTGCTCCAGAAGCTGAGATTATTGCAGTAAAATTAAAAAAAGCAAGAGAATATTACTATGAAAGATTTCTTATCCCTGAGGAAAATGAAAATATATATCAAACAACTGACTTGATGCTTGGAATAGAGTATGTTATAGAAAGAGCAAGAAGTTTAAACATGCCTGTGGTTATTTGCATTGGACTCCGGAACAAATCATGGGGGACATGATGGGTTTACTGAAATAGAAAGATATATGAGCATCATCTCTAATATGGCAGGAGTATGTGTATGTAATGCTGCACGGAAATGAAAGTCATGCAGGGCATCATACATCTGGAAGATTAAATTTTGAAAAGGATATGGATGATATTGAGATTAGAGTTCCAGAAAATAGCCATGGTTTTCCTGTATACATATGGAATAATCCTACGGATCGATTTTCTTTATCTGTAAGGTCACCTGCTGGAGAAGTCATAGCACGTGTTCCGGCGAAAACAGGAACACGCCTAGTGTCGAAATTAATTTTAGAAAGATCAGTCGTAGAGGTGAGTTACTTCTTTCCGACAAGTGGTAGTGGCAGTCAGTTGTCGATAGTAAAAATTTGGGACCCAACACCAGGAATTTGGACAATTACATTGAATGGTGACATACTATTAGACGGAACATATGATGCATGGCTTCCAATTACGGGGAATGTTACAGAGGGGGTAGAGTTTTTACTTTCTACACCAGATAATACAGTGGTAACACCAGCAACTGCACTCCGGAACTATTACTTGCGGAGCATATAATACTAAGACTAATGGATTATATATAAACTCATCATGGGGACCTACAAGAGTTCCTACCATTGGAATTGATTTAGTAGCACCAGGTGTAGATATTTTAGGCACATACCCAAGAAACAAAGGAATAATGACTGGAACTAGCACTAGCGCAGCTATTTGTGCAGGAGCGTGCGCACTAATGCTTGAGTGGGGAGTTGTACAAGGACATGATGTAACATTAAATACATATAGAATAAGAACATTTTTAGTAAAAGGTTGTACAAGAGATCCTAATATAGAGTATCCAAGCTATCAGTGGGGATATGGAAGCTTGAATCTGCTTAATACTTTTAATTTTCTAAGACCTTAGAGCGAATAAAGAAAGTTTAGGGCGAAATTTGTGAGCTTATTATGGATTTCTAATGTGTTATATGATATAAATATTTTATGAACGCGGAAAATAAAATGAGAAAAGAAAATAGCACTTCCTTTATGAATAATGTAGCAATGCTAATGCTTTCTCAAGTACTAATTAAGATACTGGGATTTGTATATAGACTAGTTATGATGCATGTAGATGGATTTGGGGACATAGGTAATGGATTTTACAATGCAGGATTCCAAATATATGTATTACTTCTTACGATTTCGTCTGTTGGAATACCAACTGTTGTATCTAAGCTAGTAGCAGAAAAAGCAAGTAAAGGAGACTTACAAGCTGCACATAGGATATTTAAAATTTCCTTAGCAATGTTTGGAGCACTAGGTTTGAGTTTTTCGGTCGCCTTGTTTGTTTTTGCTCAGCAAGTTGCAGTAGTAGTGCTTAATATACCTGATGTGCAATATGTATTAATGGCTCTTTCGCCATCAATAGTATTTGTTGCAGTATCAGCAGTATTTAGGGGATACTTTGCAGGATTAGGAAGCCAGAAAGCAGCAAGTGTTTCAAGAACTCTAGAGCAGTTTTTCAAGTGTGTACTTACAATAGCAATTATATATGCTTTTATAGGAAGAGAACCTTATATAATGGCAGCAAGTGCGAATTTAGCAACAACACTTGCAGTGATATTATCTTTTAGCTATTTAGTAATGTTTTATGGGAGAAGAAGAAAAGCAATAAAAGCAGAGATTACTGCTTCTAAAGTTTCAGAAAGAAAAGAAAAAACATGGACTTTGATGAAAACTATAATGGCGATTTCTATACCAATAACTCTAGGATCATTAGTAGCAATTGTAAATGAGATGATCGATACAATAACAATAAGTCATAGTGTACAAGCTTTTTATACTCATTTATTTGATGGCTGTACAGAGGCTTTAAGACTAGAAGCAATGAGATTAGCGCGGGATATTATCTAAGATAGAAATTGTTACGCGTATGCCAATGGCAATAGTTGGAGCATTTTGTATAGCACTTGTTCCAAAGATATCATCATTAATAGCAAAAAATAATATAGAAGAAGCAAAGAAAAAATTGACAGTTTCGTTTTTTGCTACTATACTTATTATAATTCCGTTTGCGGTTCGGATTAGCAGTAATTAGTGGACCAATACTCAGACTATTATTTCCATTAGCACCAGAAGGTGCTGGAGTACTAGCTCTTAACACTATTACAATGATATTTGTATCACTAATCTTTGTAGTAAATGGAGGGCTATATGGAACAGGAAAAGTAATGACTCCTGTTATAGCTTTAGTGATAGGAAGCTTAATTAAATTAGGATTAAATATATTATTAATTAGCAATCCAGATATTAATATATATGGAGCGGCAATAAGTTCAATAGTATGCCAAGCAATTGTTTTTGCAATATGTTATAATAAGCTTAACAAGGAAATTAAGTTGGATATTAATTTTAAAAATCATATATTTAAGCCAGTAATAAGCGCTGGAATTATGGGAGCCGGAGTATGGGGAGCATATTATTTGTTGTACAGCCAAGCAGGTGTAGGAAATACAGTTTCTACATTAGTGGCGATACTTACAGGTGCAATTATATATGGATTAGCAATATTAATTACAAAAAGCATATCTAAAGATGAACTTCATATGATGCCCCTTGGGCCAAAAGCATATAAAGCATTGGTTAAAGTGGGGATATATAAGTAGGATACGATGGGGGAAAAGAAAATGAGAAAGAGTAAAATTTTATTAGTTATATCAATAGTCGTCTTGTTGTTATGGGGAAGTGTTGCAATAACTTTCGCATCTAGAACAGACTTGCAAAATAGGGAGAACGAGTTAGGTCAAAGTATGCAACAAACACAAGAGGAATTAGACAAACTTACAGCGCAACTGTCAGAATCGATGAGACAAGTGCATGCCTTAACTTCACAAATTGTAGAGTATGAGTCAAGACTCACTGGTCTTAATTATGAAGTAAGTGACTTAGAAAGCCAAATTGACGAACAGGAAAGAATGTTAAACGAAGCAGAAGCAAGATTTGCGCACCAAGAAGAAATGTTTAGAAATCGTTTAGTAGCTATGTATATGGCAGGAGAAACTAGCTTTTTAGATGTGCTTCTTAGTGCACAAGGATTAGTAGATTTTATATCTTCTTTCTTCTTAGTTTCTGAGATAGCAGCACATGATACAGAGTTACTGAATCAAATAGAGAGAAGTAAAAATGAGATAATAGAAGCAAGAGCAATATTAGAACAAAATAGAGAGCAGATAGAAGTTGCAAGAAACAGTGTAGAAACAACAAGAAATTCACTTCAAACTTCACAAAATACAATGCAAGAACATGTGAATGAACTCACTGTAACTGAAAGGGAATTAAAACAACAATTAGAAGAATATGAAAGAGCTCAAGCACAAGTAAGAAATCAGATAGCAGAAATTCAAAGACAAGAAGAAGCGGCAAGACAAAATAATAATCAGAATAATAACAATTTGGTTCCACCTAATGTGGCAGAAGGTCAATTTGCTTGGCCAGTGCCAGGGTTTAATACCATAACTTCTCCGTTTGGTATGAGATGGCATCCTGTTCTTCATCAAAGTAGAATGCATACAGGAATTGATATCGCAGGACCTGGAATAAGTGGTGCAAATGTAGTTGCAGCAAATGACGGAATAGTTACTTTTGCAGGATGGATGGGCGGTTATGGGAATACAGTAATGATAAATCATGGAGGAGGAATTGTTACTTTGTATGCACATGGTTCTAGTATACTTGTAAGTAGCGGACAATCAGTAACTAGAGGACAAAGTATAATGACAGTAGGTACAACAGGAGTATCTACAGGACCACACTTGCACTTTGAAGTTATAGTAAATGGAAGTGTAGTAGATCCAGTTCCGTGGGTAAGATAGGTATAGTATATATTGTGTACATATTGAACAAAAGCACAAAAGTATAACTTGTTTCTACGCATTAGAAATGCTAGAACTAAGAAAAATTAAGGAGGAAATAGAATGAAAACAGACAAAATTAAATTAGTGTTTGCTTTAGTAATAGTTTTATGCATGATGATTGGAACAGTTGTGTTTGCAGAAGTAGAACCAGTATATGTTCCAGGGCTAGAGGAACTAGGAATACAAGCAATATCAGCTGAATTAGAACCCGGAATGCTTATTTATGATGAATATCCTGAAGGTGATAGGCAGTTTATTGGAGAAGGTGGAATAGAGATAATCGGAATACCTGAGGACATAAGTTATGAAGAGGAAGAAAACGGACCAGATCGCAGACAGTTTGCGAGAGATGCAGGAGAAAGAGATATAGTAATTGCTGCAAATGATGACGGGTTTAATGTTTGGGTACTAGTTGGTTCGGGAATAGGATTTATAGCCCTTGTAGTAATAGCAACGTATTTCATGAAGAAAAGTAAGAGCTAATTTAAATTAATATATATAATTTAAAGTGATATGCTGTGTTTGGAATAGCATATCATTTTTGTAAGACTATTATTACATTTTCGGCACCTAATATGTATGAAAACACTAAATATGGGTATAAATAAATTGGAAAAAAAGTATTGATTTTTTAAAATGAATAGTATATGTTATCTATATATTTAAATGAGAGAATAAGGAGGAAATTAAGATGAAAACAAACAAAGTTAAAATCATATTTGCTTTAGTAATAGTTCTATGCATGATGCTCGGAACTGCAGTTTTCGCGCAGCCAGAACCAGTGGAGGTTCCGGAATTAGAAGGTTCAGGAATACAAGCGATATCAGCTGAAGATGAGATGTTGTATATTTCTGATGAAGAACTAGAGGGAATAACACCAGAAATGCCAGAAATAAATGAAACGGAAGAGGCAACTGATGAAGATGAAACGAACAATACAGTATTATTTATTGTAGCAGGTGTAGGTATTGTTGTTCTTATAGGAATAGTAGTGTTTATGATGAAAAAACAATAGAAAACAGTTGTAATATAAACGATAAATTGATATACTATATTTGAAAAAATAAGTGTATCAATTTTTTTTATATTCTAGGAAAGTTCGTAGAACTTGACATAGAAGATGATTATGCAAAAATTAGATTTTATTAATAGCTATGATATTTAGAAAATCTTATATTTGTTTTTTATTGAGGGGGTAGAATTATGGGAGAGACGAAAGGAAAAGCAAAGGCAAAAACCGAAACAAAAAAAGAAGAATTGTTGCCTGTTGTAGAGGTTCTTGATGAAGGTGAAGGTGCAGATAACGACGGAGTGAGAATATCGAATGAAGTAGTTTCTGTTATTGCTGGAGTTGCTGTTGCAGAAGTTGCAGGAGTATATGGAATGGCAGGAGGAATAGCAGGAGGACTTTCAGAAGTTTTGAGTGGTAAGAAAAACTTATCTAAAGGAATAAAAACAGAAGTTGGAGAAAAAGAAGTTAGAATAGATGTTAGTATTGTTATAGAATATGGTGTAAGAATACCAGATGTAGCTTTTGAGATACAAAACAGAGTAAAGAAAGCTGTTGAAAGTATGACAGGATTAAATGTTGTAGGAGTTAACATCCATGTTCAAGGAGTTAATACTGAAGAAGGAAAAAGTTTAGAAGTTATTGAAGAACATGAAGAAGAAAAATAGAGAAGAGTAAATGAAAAATTAGTGTAATAAAAGGAGAAATGTAAGATGAAAATTTTGGACAGGCTAGGGTTAATAATATTTTCAACAATAGTTTTATTAATATCATTGACATTATGCACAGTGATTTTTGAGTGGATAGAACTAGAGGATGTAACAGAAGTAATCGAGATGGCACTACAAGGAAATGCAAGTACAAATATTTTGTTGGGAACATTAATAGTGTTAATGTTACTTGCAATAAAGTGTATATTTTTCAACTCGATTTCAAGAGCAGAAGTAAAGAATAAATCAGGAATTACATTAGAAAATGATTATGGGAAGCTAGTAGTTTCAAGAGATGCAATAGAAAACCTGATAGGTCTAGTAGTTAAAGGATTTGAAAGTGTAGAAAACATATCAGCAAAAGTAGATGTAGATAAAGAATCTAATGTAAGGATTATGATTACGCTATTTACACATCCGGAAGCTATAATAAAAGATTTAACAAGCAAATTACAAAAAGATATAAAAGAAACTATGAAAAAATCATTGAATGTAGATGTTAAAGACATAACAATAAGAGTAAAAGATATTGCAGTGAAAAAAGAACCAGTAGTGAAAGAAAAAGAGAAAGAAAAAGACTTAAATTAAATATGAAGTAGTATTTTGACTTTAAAGGATAGGAGTTGATGTGGAGTGGAAGAATCAAAAGAATTTTTTATAAAGTACAGAGGAGCAATTATAGGAGGATTAATTGGAATATTAATGCTTGTACTAAGGTTGCATTTAGTAGTGCTTTGGGTAGCAGTTATAGGTTTTGGGATTTTTGCTCGGCAACTACGTACAGAACAATAAAGAATATGTTAAAGAAAGAATAAAACTTTTTATAGACAAATTGTAAGCGTAGAATTACCCCGAAGATTCCATAAAGATTGTTACTATAAGCGATCTCGAGTGGGGTCTAGCCGTAATAAAGGAAGGAAGAAAATGAATAGGACTAGGACAAGAGAAATGGCATTTAAGCTATTATATCAAGTAGAAGTACAAAAAAACTTAGATGATGAAGATATAGAATTATTCTTTGACTATGTTTGTGCGGACGAAATGTTGCTTTCTAATGAAGCAAAAGAATACATTAGAGATGTTGTATATGGAGTACAAAAAGAAAGAGACAATATATATTTAGCTATCTCTAAAAACATAAAAAAAGATTGGGAAATGGATAGAATATCCAAAATGAATATGGCTCTTTTAAAATTATCTATATTTGAAATTTTATATAGACAAATTCCATACAAAGTGGCTATTAATGAAGTAATCGAGCTAGCTAAAAAGTATGGTGAGGACACATCACCAGCCTTTATAAATGGAGTTTTAGCAAGTATAGTTAAAGAAGTCCAAGAAAGTAGTCCTTAACATTTTCATATAGAAAGTCTAAAGTTTTCTGTAATTATTATTTTTCTGGAGGTCCAAAATTTGAAACCAGAGCCGATTAGTGTATCAGATTTAAATAAATATATAAAATCAAAAATAGCAGAGGATGAGCACCTAAACAATGTGTTTGTTAAAGGAGAGATATCCAATTTCAAGCATCATTATACAGGGCATATGTATTTTACATTGAAAGATGAGAATTCTTTAATAAAGTGCATAATGTTTAAACAATCTACGGCTACTTTGAATTTTGTGCCAGACAATGGAAAAAAAGTTGTAATATTAGGTACGGTTGCAGTGTTTGAGAGAGACGGAATATATCAGATATATTGCAAGGCGATGAAAGAAGAGGGCATAGGAGACTTATATAAAGAATATGAGGAACTAAAGTTAAAACTAGAAAAAGAAGGGTATTTTGATAATGCACATAAACTCAAGATACCATATATGCCTAAAGTAGTAGGTGTACTTACATCACAAACTGGATCAGTTATACAGGATATAATAAATGTACGGAACGAGAAGAAATCCAAATGTTCAAATAAGAGTATTTCCAATACCAGTTCAAGGGAAGCGGCGCAGAAGTAAAAATTGCTGAGGCAATAAGTATAATGAATGAAAAAAAATTAGCTGATGTTTTAATATTAGCTAGAGGTGGAGGGTCAATAGAAGATTTATGGCCATTTAATGAAGAAGTTACCGCAAGAGCAATATATAATTCTAAGATTCCAATAATATCTGCTGTAGGACATGAAACAGATTTCACAATAAGTGACTTTGTAGCGGATTTAAGAGCCCCAACTCCTTCGGCTGCTGCTGAGATAGCTATAGCAGATATAGAAGAAGTTAATGCAAAGTTAGATATGTACAATAGTAGATATAAAATGTTGCTGAAGAAGAAACTAGAAAATGTAAGACTGCAATATGAAAAGCTTATGAAATCTAGAGTATTTACAGATCCGAAAAATAAGATAAATGAATATTACATGTTAATAGATATAAAGATAAAAGAATTAGAAAAACATATGACATCTAAGATTGAAAGTAGTAAGTTACATAGTCAAAAGCTGATTTCTAAACTAGATGCCATTTCACCATTAAAAACATTAACAAGAGGATATTGTATAACTGAGCATGAAGGAAAGACAATTAAGAGTAGTAAAGAATTGAAGAAGGGTGATGAAATAAAATTACAGTTTGCTGATGGTATTGTAGGGGCGACTGTTAGCTGTTCATCCATAGAGGAATAAAATAATGATTTTTGATGTGCTTGGTTGGATTGGAATGATTCTGGTGTTAGTTGCTTATGCTCTAATATCTACAAATAAAATAAAAAATGGTAAATTGTATCACGCCCTTAATTTATTAGGGGGAATATGTATGGGAATAGGGCTTTTTACAAGAGGTGTATGGTTTTCTTTTACATTACAAATCGTGTGGAGTCTAGTAGCAGTAATAGCAATCATAAAGATTCTTAATAAAAAAGGAGAGAAAGAGAATGGAGCAAAACATTAATTTTGAAGAAAGTATGAAGCAACTAGAAACCATAGTGCAAGAGCTAGAGAGCGGAAAACTAAATCTAGATGATTCAATGAAAAAATTTGAGGAAGGAATGAAAATTTCTAAAGAGTGTAGTCAGCACTTAGAAAAAGCAGAAAAGAAAATTACACTACTTGTGCAAGACGGGAATGGTGAAGTAAAAGAGGAAAACTTCAATTAGTTTATACTAACTGATCATATAAAATTAAAGTAAGGGGAGAAGGAAATGCAAGATATTGAAATAGCAAGAAATGCAAAACTAAAGAAAATTAAAAAAATTGCGGAGAAGATAGGGATAGATGATGATCATCTTGAACTTTATGGAAAATATAAGGCAAAGATTTCAGATGAAGTATATCAGGATCTGAAAGAGAAAGAAGATGGGAAGTTAATACTTGTTACTGCTATTAATCCAACACCATTAGGAGAAGGGAAAACTACTATTTCAATTGGATTAGCAGATGGATTGCAGGAGATAGGCGAAAAATCAATCTTAGCACTTAGAGAACCTTCTTTAGGTCCAGTATTTGGAATAAAAGGTGGAGCGACAGGTGGAGGATATGTACAAGTAGCACCTATGGAAGAAATCAATCTTCATTTCACAGGAGACATTCATGCAATAACTTCAGCTAATAATCTATTATCAGCTATAATAGATAATCACATATTCTTTGGAAATGAATTAGGTTTTGACAAAGTAATATGGAAAAGATGTGTAGACTTAAATGATAGAACACTTAGAAAGGTAGAAGTAGGTCTATCAGGTGAAAAAAATGCAGTTCCAAGGGAGGATGGATTTGACATTACAGTTGCATCAGAAATAATGGCAATATTTTGTTTAGCTGAAGATTTAGAAGATTTAAGAACAAGAATAGGTAATATTGTTGTTGGATACAACTTCGATGGGAAAGAAATTAAGGCAAAAGATTTAAAAGCAGAAGGAGCTTTAGCGGTTCTTTTAAAAGATGCTATAAAACCAAATTTGGTTCAAACTTTAGAAAATACACCAGCTATATTACATGGTGGACCGTTTGCCAATATTGCACATGGATGTAACAGTATTATCGCAACTAAGCTAGCAATGAAGTTAGCAGATTATACGATTACAGAAGCAGGATTTGGAGCAGACTTAGGAGCAGAAAAATTCTTAGATATCAAGTCTAGATTGTTACCAAAAAGGCCAGATGCAGTAGTGCTAGTAGCTACATTAAAAGCATTAAAATATGGTGGTGGTCAAGCAATTGCTGATATTAAAGAGGAAAATATAGAAGCTTTAGATAAAGGAATTCGTAATTTATGGAGGCATGTTGAGAATATAAAAGATAGATTTGGATTAAATGTAATTGTTGCAATAAATAAATATATTACAGATACTGATAAAGAAATAAATCATCTGGAAAGTAAATTAAAAGAAAAAAATGTGCATATGAGCTTAGTAGAGGCATGGGCAAAAGGTGGAAAAGGTGCTACAGACTTAGCTGATAAGATTGTAGATTTATGCAAAGAGCCAAATGATTTTAAATATGCATATGAATTAGAAGATAGTATTCAAGAAAAAATAGAGAAGATAGCTACAAAGATATATGGCGCCGAAGGAGTAGAGTTTTCAGAAGAAGCTCTAAGTGCTATTCAAACAATAGAGAAAAATGGATATGGACATTTACCAGCATGTGTAGCTAAAACGCAATATTCATTCTCAGATGATGCGAAGAATCTTTTATGCGATGGACCTTTCAAAATTCATGTAAGAGATGTAGTTTTAAAAGCAGGAGCAGGATTTGTTGTAGTAATGACAGGAAAAATATTTACTATGCCAGGCTTGCCGAGAGTACCAGCTGCAGAAACTATTGATATAGATAAGAACGGAAATATAGTAGGAATATTCTAATAAATATATTCAGAAGCAACATTAAAAAACAGTGTAATTATAAGCGACTACACTGTTTTTCTATTTGTTTGTAAAGCATACATGCTCGGTTTTGTTCTATTTTATTAAAGTAAATTCAATATCTTTTTTTCTGTATTCATTAGGTTTAAGTCCAATTCTTGTTTTCATATAGTCAAGTATGAATATAAATGTGATAACTAGTATACAACCAAAAACTGTTAAGGTAATTGCTATATTAGTAAATCCAATTAACCAAGATGCAAAGAAGAACATAGTAGCTCTAGCTAAGTTTTCGATAAACGACTTAGCAGAGTATATTTTTGTGATAATGTCTGGATTAGAAAAGCTGTTATAATATCTGTTTATAAGAGTGAAATATGGAGCCCTTACAACGGAGAATAGTATAATCATCATAGCAGCCACTATGTAGATTACATATATATTCAAATTACCTATAAGGAATAACCCGGTGATAAGCAGTGAGAAGGAACATGAAAGGGCAAACAATGAAAGGGTTTTGTTCTTAAATTTAGTATGAAACCATGCTTGTTTCTTTGAAGCATGCGCAGAAACAAGCATGGAAAGAGCATGGATTATACCAAAATACTCTGCAGGCACATGCAAGTTGGCAAGAAGATCATTTTGAAATGTCTTAAAGATTATTAGTAGCGAAACCATTATCGAAGAATATAGTAGTAAACTTTTTAATCTTCTAGAAGAGAAAATAAATTTGAAGGCTTGTTTCAAGTCTCTAAAATATATTCTCATGTTTTGTCTTCTGCTATTTTTGTTAGGCTTATTAATTGTTTCTATTTCTTCAAATCTTGCTGAAATTAGTATAGCCATCAAAGAAAATACGAAACTTATTATAATAGGTAAATAGTAATTGAATACGAATAAAAAACCAGTAGTAGCCGCAGCTATTGCGCCTAAGACATAATAATTGCTGCTTCCTTGGCTGTCTAATTTAGCAAAGATTTTTGGCTTAGACTTAGTTTCTGGTATTGAGTCATGTAAAATAATAGGTTCACAGATTTCTTTTAATACAGAACCTATTGCCATGAATAAATGGGCTATAATTAATGTTAAAAGATTATTTCCTAAAATAATGGCAAAAACACCAATGCTGAGAAAAGTATTTCCTAAAAGCAAGCTTTTCCTTTTGCCAATCGTATCAGTAATATGAACAGAAGGTATTTGGAATAATGCTCTAAATAGCGGAAAAAACCCAAACACAAAGAAAAGGGCAGGTACAGAGATTCCTTTTTCAATCGTAAGAAAAAGGAATACGATAGGATGATAGAAAAGCAAATCCCATGATATCATCTTATAAATTGGAAATAATTTTAAATTATTTTTCCTTTTCATTTGTTCGTTCATAATTCAAAAGTATATAGGAATAATAAACTTTAAGCAATAAATTTGACAATTTTTTTCCTTATTGATAAGATATACTTGCGAAAAAGGAGGAGTAGATGATTTTACACCCAAAATTGTACTTAAAAAATGTAAAAGAGATAGATTTAGAGATGCTAAAAAAGCATAATATACAAGGACTAATATTA
The DNA here is from genome assembly GCA_009785865.1 of Oscillospiraceae bacterium. Lineage (GTDB taxonomy): Bacteria > Bacillota > Clostridia > TANB77 > CAG-508 > WQVL01. The sequence continues at coordinate 52,100 of WQVL01000004.1, forward strand.
GATGTTGATAATACACTTATTGATGTAGATAGGAAACTACTAGAGGGTGCTGAAGAATGGTGCAAAGGATTAAAAGCTGAAGGCATAAAAGTATGTTTAGTATCTAATACAAATAAGATAGATAAAGTGGTAGCGGTAGCTACTGTTTTAGATGTACCATATATAACTTTCGCAAAGAAACCTTCTACAAAAGGTCTTCATAGAGGTAGAGGGAAACTAGGATTAGAACCTGAAGCCGTAGCTGTTGTTGGAGACCAAATTTCAACAGATGTTTGGGGAGGGAACAGAGCAGGAATGTTTACAATACTAGTAAAGCCACTCGATAAAAGAGATGTTCTTATAACTAAAGTAAAAAGACCAGTGGATAATTGGTTAGTAAGAAGATATTTGAAGAAAAGGGATAAAGGGGTTATATAGATGTTTTATAACGATATTCATATATTGTATTACGTATTGGTTGGAGGAATTGGAGCAATGCTTCGGGCAGGTTATAGATTACTGTAGCAAAGCTTTTATTGCTGAGAAAAAGATATTTAGTAAAGCAACTTTCGACGAGTACAAAGAAACAGGAGCTCCAAATTACATATTAGTAATAGGAATGATTGTGTCATATGTAGGATTACTATATAGATTGGGGGTAACGCCAGGAATTATTAGTAATATGGAGCTTATTAGATATGCATTAATTATACCAATGCTATTTTGTGCATTCCATGTAGACTTAAAAGCACAAATTATTCCTAACAGATTGAATCTTTTGATGCTTCAAATAGGATTAGTACTTGCTTTTATAAGTGGAGTATCAAACATAAATATTGCTATAAATTTGCTTCTGGGGATGATGACAGGAGGAGGGCTTTTCCTAGCTATAACATTAATAGGAGGGCTAATTGCAGGGAAAGAAGCAATGGGGCTTCGGAGATGTAAAATTGATGGGGGCACTTGGACTATTTCTAGGATTTGAAAATATTATAGTCGTAGCAGTAATGGCGTTTTTGCTAGGAGCGGTGGTTAGCATATTCTTGATAGCATCTAGAATCAGAAAATCAAAAGATTACATACCATTTGGGCCATTCATAGTAGTTGCTACAATGATATCAATATTTGTACCTTTTGACTTTTTATTCAACATATTGATGACAATTTTCACATTAGGTATATTCGCTTAATACTGAAATATTTATGCTAAGTGCATGTTAAATAAGGAGGGATATATGAACGAGAGAATAAGATTTTTAAGAGAAAAATTAAGAAGACGAAATTTAGAGGGAATGATAGTGTCAAATCCAATTAATATTAGATATTTAACTGGAATAGAATCGGAAGCAGGACTTCTCCTTATAACTAGAAAAGAAAACATATATTTAACACATACAATGTTTTTGGAAGCAATAAATAGTGTTTTAACTATCAATGATGAAGTAGTAGTAATGGACTACAGAGGAATAACTAATGAAGAATATGAAAATTTCTTTTTATTCTGTGAGAATGTAGGTTTTGAAGAAAGTCATGTTACATATGTGAACTATAAAATATTGAAACAAAAATATAAGGTTCATAACTTAGTTGAAACAGAAGAAATAATTGAAAAACAAAGAGCAGTTAAAGATAGTGAAGAAATAGAATACATAAAGAAAGCATGTGAGATAACAGACAAATGTTTTTCACACTTGGTGAAATATATAAGAAAGGGAATGACTGAGAAGGAAGTTGCGCTAGAAATAGAGTTGTTCTTTAGAAAGAATGGAGCTGAGCGGGGTTGCATTTAGCCCAATAGTAGCTTTTGGAGAAAACACTAGTAAGCCACATCATGTGCCAACAGATAGAGCAGTACAAACTGCAGATCCAATACTTATAGATATGGGATGTAAATATAAAGGATATTGTTCTGATATGACAAGGACAATATTTATGGGATGTATACTAGAAGAGATAAAACCAATTTATGATTTGGTTCGTAAAAATCAATTTTTAGCTATGGGTGATGCAAAAGAAGGTAACACTATTAAGATGATAGCTAAAGCAGTAGAAAATGGATTTGAAGCAAATAAGTTTTCAGTAATACATGCATTAGGACATGGAATAGGATTGGAAACACATGAAGTACCCTTTATAAGTTTAAAAAATGAAACACTATTAAAAGAGAACATGATAATTACAATGGAACCGGGAATATATCTTCCGGGCAGATATGGAATAAGAATAGAAGACACAATACTTGTTACAAAAAATGGAAGTATACAATTAACAAATTCTGAGAAAAACTATATTGTAATATAATAAAATATTGATTTAAGTCAGTGGGTGTAGTAAAATCTAAAATAATCACAATTAGTTAAAAATTAAAGGAAGAGGTAAAGATATGGCAGAAATATTTATGGCAGGAGATATAAGAAATGGAACGACATTTGAAATGGACAATTCAGTATATAGAGTAACAGAATTTCAACATGTAAAACCAGGAAAAGGTGCAGCTTTTGTAAGAACTAAATTAAAGAATGTAATAACAGGTTCAGCATTAGAGAAAACATTTAATCCATCAGAAAAATTACAAGGTGCAGAGATAGAAAAGAAAAATATGCAGTATTTATATAATGATGGAGAGCTATATCACTTTATGGATAATAAAACATATGAACAGATTCCACTAAACAAAGAAGATTTAGGAGACACGCTTAAATACTTAAAAGAAAATATGGATGTGACTATACTTTCTTTTAAAGGAAAAGTTTTCACAGTAGAACCTCCTACCTTTGTTGAACTTGAAGTTACATATACAGAACCAGGTTTCGCTGGGAATACAGCAGGAGCGGGACAAACAAAACCGGCTGAAGTGGAAACAGGACACAGCATACATGTACCATTATTCATTAATACAGGTGATGTTATAAAAATAGATACAAGAACTGATGAATATATGGAAAGAATTTAGAAAGGGGACTAAAGGAGAATAACAATGGCTAATATTAATGTAAAATTCAAAAAAATTCTTAAAGAGATTGAGGAAAAGATTAAGAATAAAGAAGATCTAGAATATATAAAAGTACAAATATTTGAAATATATAATTTGCTATTTGAAGAAATAAGTAAGCTAGAAGAAGTGGCGAATGATAAAATGTCAGCAGTATTGGAAGCGCAAGTTGGATTAGAAGGAAGAATAAGAAAAGTAGAAAAAGAAATAGATGAAATACAAGACGATATATATGGGGAAGACAATGAATTTTCTCTGACATGTCCATATTGTAATGAAGATTTTGCTATGGAAGGTGTAGAGTCAAAAGAAGAAGTTGAGTGTCCAGAATGTAATAACATAATAGAATTAGACTGGGGTTCTGAAGATGAAGGCTGTGGCGGCTGTGGATGTAGTGGAGGCGGCTGTGGAAGTCACGAATCTGAAGATGATGACATGTAATTATCTTAAATAGTTTAAAGGATTGACGGCTTCGCCGTCTTTTCTTATGGTCAAATGAAGATGAGGACCGTGTGGTAGAACCGATTTGTAGGATTACCAAAGCGATCTCTAAAAGGATTGTCAGGAATGCTAAATACATTTGTTGGACCAACGCGGCCGTATTAATTGTCCTCTACGTACAGACTGTCCTATAGATACTACAAAATTAGGACATACATGACAATAAATAGTGGTGAAGTTACCAGACCTTATAATAATTGTATACCCGCCAGCGCCTGAAAAACCAATAAAAGTGACTGTGCCATCAGATATAGAAACAATATTAGTTCCGTGTAGGAGCACCTATATCAATTCCATTATGGAAAGAGACTCCTCCTGATACGGGATGAGTTCTATAACCAAATCTAGAGGTTATCGTATTAAAGCCGAGGAGTAGGCCATAGAAAACTAGAATTATCAGAAAGGATAAAAAAACCAGTTGAATGAAAGTCTGGCAAGGAGTCAAAGTCTATATAATCCGAATATGTGTAAAATACAGGGACAAAAAGTATTAAGCAGATTATTAATAGAAGGATAGGCGAAAGGAATAAAACCGAAAGAGATTTAGAGAAAGAAAGATTATTCATAGGAACCTCCAAGATAAGATAAAAACAGGGTGAAGAACGGAAAAATTTCCAAATATTAACATCTAGAATAGCATACTTAAATATCAATTGCAATAGTATTTCTAAGCTAATTCAAACTAACACCTTGAAACTTTACATAAAATAGCATATAATGTAAGGCAGAATGAACGAAAGTTCTTTCAGAAAATATATCAGAGGAGAGAAGGTAGATGTTCCTAATGGCTTTAGTAGTGAGCCTAGACATGCTCCCGGTGGGCATAAACTTGGTTCAAGTAGAATTTCGGAAGTTGCGGTATCTTATTCTTTTAACGATACCTGGTGCTTCTATAGCAGGGGTATTGCTCTATGTGGGATTCGAAGTGATTTTCCCGCCAGTATCAGAGCATATTATAAGTATTGTCGCGTTTGTGGTTTTGTCTTGGATTGGCGTAAAGGCGCTGGTCGAAGGGGTATCAGATAGAGAGATCTGGAAACTGCATTTCCCAATTTTTGCGGAGGTTTTTCTAACATCTCTTGCCGTCTCTTTCATGACGTCAAATGCATGGGGAGGCATAATGGTGGGAGTGTTTCATTGCCTAATTATTATTGCTAGCAGATATCTTGCTATTCATCTTAAAGAAGTGGCGGGAAGATTTTCTTCAAAGAAAGAACTGATAGCTATGCTCATATCAAAGGCCGCTGCACTTGGACTCGTGATATATTGTGTAGTCAAGATCTTGTTGGAACTGCATGAAATTTTGTTTTAAGAAGATTTAAGATTTACAAAAATAAGGGATACCTAGAGTAATTAATCTAGGTATCCCTTATTTTATAGGAAAACAGGGGTCGAAATATTTTGATTCCGAACCCCTGTCTTTGTTAAACTTCTGCTATTTTCCAAAAACCTGCTAGGAAATTAGCAGTGAAAACTTTGCAAGTTGTTAACTTCCAAAGTTTTTCGGCCCTTTTCCCGTCTTTCTTTGGTATTAAACGATAGAAAGAGAGAATAGGGAATGCAATTGGCCTCGAAAGACCAATAAGTACGGCGATGATTGACATTATTACATATGCTAATATCCACCGCATTTTACCACTCCTTGTACATAGACTGTAAGATTAGTATATCATAATATCACTGATCTTGTCTATGCATTATAAAAAGTTTATGTTAAGTAACATTACTGCAAATGAATCAACACAGTAAAAGTGAAATTTATTGAAAATTGTGATATAAATATAGAAGATTGAAATTAGGAGTGTGTGATAAGTGGAAGAGATAAAAAATTATCATCATTACAAAAGAGACTTGCTTGATAAAAGTGATAGGATTGCAAGATTAGAAAGACATCTTATGGATTTAATGCTAGAGTTGAATGTTGCTGATGAAGCAACTGAAAGTAGTCTTGTGTTTGACTTGAAACATCAGAGTAATACAGTACAGTTTGCGAGAGTACTAGCTAGGAAAAGAAATTTATCTGAAGAAATTTGTGTAGCAGGTACGGCATTACATGACATTTATCCAATGACTACGGGTACATATAAAAATCATGCTCATGCAGGAACTCCAATAGCAGAAAAAATACTTGATGAAATAGGTGGTTTTAGCAAAGAAGAAAAAGAAGATATATTGAAGATAGTATATAACCATAGTGATAAGCATATATGGTCTGATAATCCATATGAAGAATTTGGGAAGGATGTGGATATATTAGATTGTTTTTTATATCCAACTGGATTTGGATATTACTTAAAATATAAACCGCTAGGTATTTATGCCCACTATATAATGAGGGCGAAAAAAGTATGGGAAGAGTTAGGTTTACCGGTAGAAACGATATTTACAGTATTAGATAACTATAATGAGAATTGGTTTGATTATTCTAAAATAGTAGATGAGGCAGAATTATTAAGTATTTTAAATAATCAAAGCACACCATCATTTTGCTTTTATGCAGTAGGTGATAATTATAAAATATTTAGTAATAAACAAAACTGGGAGAGCATTATAAATGGTAATAGAAAACAAGACGATAACAGCCAATTATTAGAACTAGTAAAAACTACTGGCAATATTGCTTTAGTATGGACTGTAATAGATTCTTATGAACTTATTGATCCTGACTCAAATAGAGTGGAGGAGTTAGGTATAAACAAGGAGGAAATGTAATGAAAAGAGAATTCAATACAAGTGAATGGTTTATATGGGAGCAAAATGCAAGCCCAATGTTATTGATTATGACACTTGAGCCAAGCTTTCCATATCTAAGGAAGTATTTAGGTTCTTGCTTTTTTAATTCTTTAATTATATTTGAACCAGATGAAAAAGGAAATTATCAAGGTAAATGGCTATTTAGACATGAGGAAGCGAGAGTGCTTGGGCAAAAAATGGTGGATATGCTTATGTGTACTCCATATAGAAATACATTTGACAAACAAATAGAGCTTGCAAAAAAGAATCTTATAAGAAAAGCACAGGAAATTGAGTTTTCTGCAGAAATTGAAAAAGTTGATGTTCAAACATTAGTTAATATTTTTGAAGATCTGTATAAGGTATATTGTGAGTACTATAAATATGCTTGGTTTACAGAGTCTTTACAATGGCAGTCTACACATATTCTAGACAAATACCTAAAAGAAAATTTCAAAGAAAATGAAAGTGAAGTGCTAAAAGCTTTACTTACAACAGAGTATCAATCGTTTGGGATAGATATATTAGAAGACTTGAAAAGTATTAAAGAAGGTCATCTCGAAGAAATATCAAGTGGTAACCATTCTAAAGAGTTGCTAGCGAAGTGCGAAGAGCATTCTAATAAATATTATTGGAAGAATAATAACTATTTTTCTACAAAGTATATAACACTAGGAGATGTGCTAAAAGAGTTAGAAGAGCTAGGAGAAATAAAGATAGAATCTGGATATGATTTATTAAAACAGAAAGCGGAAATCTATTCTGATTTGCCAGCATACTATAAAGGGATTGTGGATTTATGTAATATGGCAGGAATAATGGGAGATACAAGAAAAGCTACAATAATGACAGCTAACTCAGCATTTGATAAATTGCTAAAAGCTATGGCGGAAAAAAGTGATGTGTCACTTGAAGAAATAAAGATGCTAATACCACAAGAGTTAAAATATTTTATTGAAAGTCCTGAAGAATATAAAGAGAGATTTGAACTTAGGAAAGAGCGTTTTATGGTAGCTCAGTCAGATTTTCCGCTTGAGGACGACTTAATAGAAATTCCATCTAATGATGAAGAGCTTGAGAGCTGGACAGTTAGTCCTATGAATGAGCCTTTTATAGTAGAAGGAAAAGAAGTAGAGAATGTAATAAGTGAGCTAGATGTAAGGTTAAATTTACTTAAGCATAGTGTAGGCGAAAGAGAAACACTTAAAGGTGTTGCGACATTTTATAACAAAGAGCAACCAACAATATCAGGAGTTGTTCGAGTAATTAAAGATCCAAAAATAGAAAAGTTAGAAGAAGGTGAAATATTAGTTGCGCCATCTACAACACCGGATTATTTGGATGCTATGAACAAATGTAAGACAATAATAACTGATTGGGGAGGGCAGACTTCTCATGCAGCCATTGTGTCACGAGAGATGAGAAAACCGTGTATTATTGGAACAAATTTTGCTTCTAGAATATTAAAAAATGGAGATGAAATAAAAATAGATTTTGAAAAAGGAACAATTGAAATTGTGGAGAAATAGGAGAAAGCTATGGAAATAAACCCAACAGTAACATTAGAAAACTTAGGAGGGAAGGGATATCATCTTAATTTATTAAGAGATATCTGCAATGTGCCTGAATTTTTTGTGATACGTTTTGATGACTTGCAAGAAATAGATGATGAAATAATACAAAATCAAATATTGAATTATTATAATGAGAATGAATATGGGTTAGTATCTGTAAGAAGCTCTGCGACGGTTGAAGATGGAGAAGAGTCGAGTTTTGCAGGAATGTTTGATAGTATTCTTAATGTCCGAAAAGAAGGATTAATTCCGGCAATAAAAGAAGTAGTAGACTCTGTAAAAGGTCAAAGGGTTGTGGATTACTGTAAGTTAAAAGAGATAGACTATGATCAAGTTGCTATGAGAGTGGTAGTACAGAAAATGGTAATTCCAAGAGTGGCAGGAGTGTGTTTTACTAAAACGTCAAACTCTAATGAAAAAATGGTGATAGAAGCTTGTTTTGGTTTGGGAGAGGCTCTAGTAAGCGGAAAGGTAACGCCTGACAATTATATGGTAGATAGAAATATGTTGAGTATAGAGAATGTTTCAATAGGTTTTCAAAAGATCATGCTAAAGCAAAATGAATATGAAGATGTACCGTTTCATAAAAGAAATGCTAAAAAACTTAGCGATACTGAAATAGAAGAGTTAGCAAAAGTTTCATTACATATTGAAGAAAATTTAAGTTATGATGCAGTTGATATTGAATGGGCTTATGAAGGAAGCAAATTATACATATTACAGGCAAGAGCATTTACTGGAATTAACTAGATTAATAAAATGGAGAGCTTCTTTGAAGCAAGAAAGAAGAAAAAATAAAAAACGTGTAAGTATGATTTGCACGTTTTTTTATTATTCTATAATTTAAAAACATTTAATATGGTTATTTTTCAATATATTCATTCCAACCAGCATCAGAAATTTCTTCTAATGTAGCGGGCCTGCTTTTGCCATATCCTTTATATCTTTCGATTTCCTTATCTATATTATTTATATCTATAGCTTCTTCTGGACTATTATATTGAACTTCACAGTCGTTACATTGAATAAACAATTTGTTAGTATTTTTTTCAACGCGGAATTCTAAACTACCATTACAACAGTCGTTAATAATGTTCAAATAAATATGCTTTAACATAAATTCTTCTTTTATTTTATTAAACATAGGCCCCTCAACTTCCGGTTTAACTAGCTTACCTCTCTTATTAATAAATAATTATTCCTATCTTCTATTACAGCATCAATAGCGTCATCCCAATTAGTACTATTATGTAGTGAATTCAAAGCAATATTTTCTCTTATTTGGCCAACATTTGACACTTCAAGTTTTATCAAAGGTTTTGTTGTTTCAAAGCTATATTCGTTACTAGTACAGCCGTCGATTTTAGCTTGTATCATATGATTCCCGTTTGCAACTTCAAATTCTACAGTGCTATTTCTTTTTATTTCACCAACAAGAATATCGTTAATATATATTTGATATTTTCTAAAAAAATCTGCATATTGTTTTCCTCTAACTAATTGTATTTTTACTTTATCAGTTTGGTTCATATATGGGTACATCCTTTCTAAAAATATAAGCCACTCAATGATGAGTAGCTTTGGCATTGGCAGGGGCAGAAGGATTCGAACCCTCACAGGCGGTTTTGGAGACCGATGTGCTACCGTTAACACTATGCCCCTAAATCTTATGTTGTATTTAATATTATACATATTATAAGTAATTTGTGCAAGTGCTTTAATTTATTTTTTCTATTCTTAATATTTTTTTACTTTTGGTGTTGTGTTTTTTCCGTTGTATGATATTCTATGTAATGAAGTGCTAAAATGCACAGAATAAAATGAATTATTTAAGGAGAATTTATGATTACGAGGATAAAGAAAATAGCATATATTGTATTTGCAATAGCCCTTTTAGGAATAAGTGTCAATATGTTTGTTGCTCCACATGATACTATCAGTGGAGGATTAACTGGATTAGCAATAATGATAGAAGTATTAACTGGATTAGATCGTGCTGTAATGGTGCTTGGTGGTAATATTTTAATCCTCATTATTACTCTAATATTTCTTGATAAAGAAGTCTTTTTTAATACGGTACTGGGCTCTCTTCTTTTGCCGGTCTCCATGTGGATTGTACCCCGTCACATGATTATAGAGAATACATTGTTTTCAATAATAATTGGAGGGCTAATAATTGGAATAGGATTTGCTATTCTATATCATAATAGTGCTTCGAGTGGAGGAACGACTGTACCACCTCTAATATTCAAGAAATATTTTAAGTTAAAAACTTCAATTGGACTTTTTTTAACAGAAACCGCTGTATTAGCATTGGCTATATACGTCTTTACTATAGAAGCTTTTTTCCTTGCTCTATTTCTAATGTTCATAGCATCAGTTACAGTGCACTATACCCAATTGGCATTAAACAAAAAGCAACTTGTTCACATTGTTAGCGAAATGAATAAATCCATTGTAGATGATATTTTAAGTGGAGAGAGCAAAGGTATATTTATAGTCCCTTCATTTAAAGCAAGTGATCAAAATATTAAAGAACTTCGAGTTATTACATCCGGTAAAAAAAATCACGAGCGTTTTCTGGAAGTGGTAAAAAAACATGATGATAAAGCATTTATAATTACTACCGAGGTATCAGATGTGCAAGGAGATAAAGTAGAAGTTGTATAGTATTTAAGTAGTTACTTATGTTTTTTTGGTGAGTGACGAATTTCTTGCAAAGCAAATGTAAATCATATAGAATGAATCATATTAATAGTTAGGAGGAAGCAAAAATGGAAAACATATTAGAAAAGGCAAGAGAGAGTAAAGAATATATATTAAGCAAAATAGGTATGAATCCTAAAATAGGTATAATTTTAGGAAGTGGACTTCGGAAAGTTTATAGATATTGTAGAAGATAAGGTGGAAATAGAATATAAAGACATACCAAATTTCCCGGTATCAACAGTAGAAGGACACTCAGGCAAGTTAGTTGTAGGAAGAGTAGCAGGAAAAGAAGTACTAGTTATGAGTGGAAGATTCCACTATTATGAAGGATATTCAATGCAAGAAGTTACTTTTCCAATCAGAGTATTTTCATTATTAGGAATAGATAAACTTATTGTTACTAACGCAGCAGGAGGTATACATCCTGATTTTGAGGTAACTGATATAATGATAATAAAAGACCATATAAAGATTTTTGATGAAACACCACTTAGAGGAAAAAACACTCCTGAATTTGGAACAAGATTTCCAGACATGAGAAATGTGTATGATCTTGAAATGATGAATATTGTAAGAGAAGCTGCAAATGAAATAAATATGGATATTAAAGAGGGCGTATACTACTATATGGCAGGACCACAATATGAAACACCAGCAGAAGTAAATGTTATAAAATTATTAGGAGGAGACGCAGTTGGAATGTCGACTGTTCCTGAAGTAATAGTATGTAGCCACTCAGGAATAAAGGTGCTAGGATTATCTTGTATAACAAATACATTAAGAGATGATACTGTGGATGTGACACATGAAGAGGTAATGGAAAGCGGAGATTTGATTGCAAATAGTTTTTCTAAGTTAATAGTAGAATTTTTAAGAAAAATATAATTTCCATAGATTTACTATTGTCTAATTGCCTGAAACATAGTATAATATACTATGTACATGGGGATGTAATTGGTTTCGACAGCAACTTTGAAATATGGATAGCGAGTAGTGGATGTTCGCTTCGGCCACTTTAAAAAAAGCGAAAATTTAAATTAAACGCTGATAATAATAAATTAGCATTCGCTGCCTAAGAGCGGCGACATCTTGTTTATGAAGCCTACTGTTATAAATTAAGGTGTCAAATTAAAGTAGGGAACAAAACTATTTCATGTCTTGGGAATAGTGGGTATTAAAAGACTACTAAAGATTCTAGTTTGTTTGTTAACGGGAATCTGAGGGAATGTTTTTAACAAACTACACTCGTAGAAGTTTATAGGGATAGGTTGTTGGACGAGGGTTCGACCCCCTCCATCTCCACCAAGCTGTCAAAATGACAATGAAATCAAAAGCAGTAAAAGCCCGACTTAAAGGGCTTTTTTCTTTATTGTGCGCGACGATTAAACGTCGCGCAAGGAAAACCACGTGCTATGCACGTGAGAAATCAAAGAGCGATAGCGTTCAGTAAAAAACCTCCTTTTGATATACTAAAGATGATTTTGCCAA
>WQVL01000005.1 GCA_009785865.1 Oscillospiraceae bacterium
ATGGAATTGATTATAATAGATTGACATTACTTATTGCAGTATTAGAGAAAAGAGCAGGACTTTTATTAGGATCACAAGATGTATATTTGAATATAGCTGGCGGAATTAAGATAAATGAACCTGCATTAGATTTAGGAGTTATACTAGCAGCAGCATCTTCTTTTAAGAACATTCCAATTCCGCTTCGGAACAATAGCTATTGGAGAAGTGGGGTTAACAGGAGAAGTTAGATCTGTTAACCAAATAGAGAAAAGAGTAAAGGAAGCGGAGAAGTTAGGATTTAAAACTTGTATAATTCCAGAGGTTAATAAAAAGATGTTAAAAGACAAGTATAGTATTGAGGTCATAGGGGTAAAAAATATAGTTGATAGTATGAGATTTTGTGGACTTAAATAATTGACTTTTATTAAAGTAGAATGTAGAATGTAAAAGGTAGAATATTTGAGAGGATTTTCGAGGAGGAAAGGAGCATATAAGTTGGAAAAAGCTAAAAAAGATAATATTAAAATAGATATACTAAAAATGATTGCTCCTGGGACCCCGCTTAGATATGGACTAGATAATATTTTAAAGGCTAAAACTGGTGCGCTGCTTGTTATAGGTGATTCGCAGGAAGTGCTAGAATTGGTTGACGGAGGATTTAAAATCGACGAAGAATATACCCCGGCGAGACTATATGAGTTAGCAAAAATGGATGGAGCTATTGTACTTAGTAAAGATCTTAAGAAAATACTTTTTGCTAATGCTCAAATTATTCCATCATATAAAATATCAACTGAGGAGACTGGAACAAGACATAGAACAGCAGAACGTACAGCTAAGCAGACAGGGGAACTTGTTATAAGTATATCTCAAAGAAGAAGTGTAATAACGGTATTTAAAGAAGATTTTAGATATACTATAAAAGATACATCAAAGATGATAACTGAAGCTAATCAGGCTCTTCAAACATTAGAAAATTATAAGAAAGTATTTGACGCTAAACTTAACATATTAAATGAGTATGAATTTAATGACATTGTAACTTTAGATAATGTTATAACCTGCATACAAAGAGCAGAGATGGCTGGAAGAATAGCGGAAGAAGTAAGAAGCGCTATATATGAACTTGGAGAAGATGGACTTCTAGTAAAAATGCAATTGGAAGAACTAGTAGAAAATTTACCAGAAGAAGAACTTTTAATCATTAAAGATTATGTTGCGCCAAGCAGAAGGGTAATACCTGAAAAGATATTGGAGAATATTCAAAAAGCATCTGCGCAAAATGAATTTATTGACTCTGATGTAATAGCTAAACTTTTAGGATATGAAAACTTTGATAATTATGAAGAAGTTGCTGTATATCCAAAAGGATATAGGATTTTAAATAAGATACCAAGAATGCCAAATAATATAGTTCATAACTTGGTAAAAACTTTTAAATCTTTCCAGCATATATTACTAGCAAACATTGATGAATTAGATGATGTAGAAGGAATTGGAGAGATAAGAGCAAGGACGATTAAACAATCTTTAAGAAGAATGCAAGAACAATTTGTGTTTGGGAACATGTTAGTATAGTTAACAAAAGAAATCCTAAAGGGTAACTTATCTCTACGCATCATAGATGCTAGAGATAAGAAAAATAGAACCTAGTTAAGAAAGGAAGAAAGAAAATGAAAAAAGAAAGAAACAAAATAATTTTAAGTTTAATAGGGTTAGCAATAGTGTTAGCGCTAGCTGGATATGTAGCATATGGATATTATATGAGAGAAACATTTGAATTACAAAATCCAATAGTTACTATGGAAATAGAAGGGCATGGAACAATAAAGATAGAGCTATTCCCAGAAGCAGCACCTGAAACAGTTAGAAACTTTATAGCACTAATTGAAGACGGATATTATGATGGATTAAATTTTCATAGAATAGAAAATGGAGATCTTACTCTAATACAAGGAGGAGATTGGGCAGGAACAGGAGCAGGAGGAAATGACTATTCTGTAGTAGGAGAATTTGCTGCAAATGACCATAATAACCCTATAAGATTTGAAAGAGGAGTAGTTGGATTAGCAAGACAAGATTTCACTAGTATAGCGCACGAATTAAATGAACCTGATTTAATAGGGCCGGGGTATAATACCGGATTTGCACAATTTTTCATAATGGGAGTTGATGAACCAGCATTTGATGGGCGTTTTACAGCTTTCGGAAGAGTTATTGAAGGTATGGATATAGTAGATGCATTAATACTAACGGAAACAGAAATTCATGTGGATGAAGAAACTGGAGAAGAATCTCCAACATCTGTTCCTATATACCCACCAGTAATGAGGAGAGTAACAGTAGAAACTTTTGGAATAAGTTATAGAGAACCAGAGTTAGTAAGAACTTTTGACATGGATGGATTCTTACAACAAATATTCCAAGGAATGTTTTAAATAGTAGATTGCTTATAACACTGTAGGAGCGAAAACGCGTATTCTACAGTGTTTTTATAATAGTTTTAAGCTTCAAAAAATTAATGTAAAAAATGTCAAATTAATCTTGACAGGACAATTAAAAGCTAGTATAATTAAATTCGTTGTAAAGACATGGGTGCATAGCTCAGCTGGTAGAGCATCTGCCTTACAAGCAGGAGGTCATAGGTTCAAGTCCTATTGCACCCACCATTTACGGCCCAGTAGCTCAGTTGGTTAGAGCGCTAGCCTGTCACGCTAGAGGTCGACGGTTCGAGCCCGTTCTGGGTCGCCACACCTAGAAAGTGAATAGCTAGCTATTCACTTATATTATGCCTTGTTAGCTCAGTTGGTAGAGCAAGGGACTGAAAATCCCTGTGTCCGTGGTTCGATTCCGCGACAAGGCACCATGAGTAAAACTTACAAACCATGAGAGTTTGTAAGTTTTTATTGTGCGCGACGTTTAATCGTCGCGCACAATAAAAATGAGGGCACCATGCTAGAACCCTCGTAAAATTATTTGCTATTTTAGTATAGTCGCCTCTGCCTCGTAGGTTTCGTTGCCAGGGATAAGAAGTAGCTGTTCACCTGTGTATACATTTAATATCTGTATGCGTGGGAAAGCTCTGATCGTATCAAAACGAAAGAGTACACCATATAGGCGATTTTCCGAACGATGGTGAATGACAATTGGTTTGTCTGCCTGCCATTCAAGTACGATTTCTTCAGTGTTGGCAGGATATTCTTTTCCGTAAACCGACACAGGCACATTTGGAATGAGATTTATTCTCATGGTAGTTTTATCATAAGACTTCACAATTGAGATTTTCATAGTTGTATCACTCCCTAAAGTAGTTTAGCATGGTTATTGTACTACTATTCTTATATGGTAACATAATATATGGCGAGTGTCAAAATATGCTAAGAAACTTGATAAGAACTTTGAGTTTATAATTGTTAAGTGTTTTTGCTATGTGCTATAATATTTTCATAATTTATAAACAATGCGAATGTGAATAAGATAGATGTAAGGAGTAATGGAGTATGAAACAAATAGTGATTAAGAGCGGAGAGGATATAGTAGACTCATGGGTTTTAAGCATGAGTGAGTTGTTACCAGAATTTAAAATTCTGCCATTCAACTCGCCAGAATTGATTGAACAAAAGGAAGTTAGTTATGTGATTGGGTGGTGTCCAGATGCTGATTGTGTGAATTCCTTTCCAAACATAAAAGGACTAGTATCTATTGGATCTGGAGTAGATCATATTATTAATTTGGATAGGCTAAGAAGCGAAATTCCTGTTATTAGAACAGTAGCTCCAGAGTTAATTCAGAGAATGAGAGAATTTGCTTCTATGTGTGTGCTTTCTTGGCATAGGCAGTTAATTCCTATTTTAGAAGCGAATAAAAGCAAAAGATGGGATAGGTTTGTATCTCCTCTTGCATCTGATATAACAGTTGGCATTATGGGATATGGCGGAATGGGAAAAGCTGTAGCAGAACTTCTTACTAAAATTGGATATAATGTTTGTGTTTGGGCAAATTCATCACGTTCGAATGAACCGTATAAATATTATTCAGGAAAAAGTTCATTAAGTGAATTTGCTAGCAAATGTGATGTTTTGATTTGTCTGATTCCGCTTACAGAAGAAACAAAAGGAATACTTGATTATGAACTGTTTTCGTCTATGAAAAAAGGAGGGTGCCTAATTAATGTAGGTAGGGGACTGCATTTAAATGAACAGGACTTAGAAAGAGCGATGCAAGAAGATTTATTATCGCATGCTTTTCTTGATTGCTTATATCCAGAACCACTACCACCAGATGCATTTGCGTGGACTATAAAGAATTCGACTATAACTTGTCATTCTGGGGCTTCTATTCCTCCCGAAGTGGGTGCAAAAATAATTGCAAAAAACATAAGATTATTTGAAAAAGGCTTATATGATGGACCTATGTATGATTCTAAGTTAGGATATTAATGAATAGAAAAACAGTAAGAAAATGTAGTTAGATAATTTATGTATTACAGTTTAGATATTTTGCAAAATATTGCAAAAAAAATAATTAAATGATAAAATATATGATATAGAGAATGATGAAAAAGTTGGAGGTTAATCGTATGAATATAGATGAATTATTAAATATAAAAAAGCAATTAGGTATAATTGCTGAAAAACGTAAAGAATTAGATGAGGCTATGGTAGATGGATATTATACATATGGAGAAGAAGTTTATAATGAGATCTGGAAAGAAGTAGAAGAGCTAGAAGGACAACTGGATTGTGGAGAATTAAGTTTTATAGATGCAAAAGATGATTTTTTATCAAAATTGATAAGAGATCATCATATTGGTGAAGAGGAAAATCCACAACAGATGTTTAAAAAGTTATTAGAATTATATGGTGAAAACCATTTGGCAAATCATATTGAGAGGATATCTTACGAAGAAGATGAAGATTATGAATATGGCGAAGACGAAGAGATTGAAGATCATGAATATGATGAAGACGAAGAAGTAATCTCAGAAGACTCTGTTCGTATTCCTTTTGTATATTATATATCTGGTCATGAAGATGAACTGATTGATTTAGTTACTGATGAAGACCTAAAAGGTAAGTTGTTAGAAAGCAGATTACAGGGGATTCAAAGAAGCGATGGTCTTGAAGAATACTTCAGGAAACGATTTAGTGATGGGAAAAATATTGAACTTCATGATGGGACGTATTTTGAGTATAATGATCCAAATGTATCAAATATAATAAGAGACTTGCATTTTTTAGGAATCTTGAAAGATGAAGAATTTTATACTGTTCTTTTAGAATGTAAAGATGATACTGGAAAAAATATTATTGATTCTGATACTCTGAAAAAATATATTCCTGTGAAAGTTTTAGAAAATGAAGAAGTTGGTGATGCTGTTACAGAATTCTTAAATTCATCAGGTACACCGCTATCAGAAAAAGCAGCAAAATTAGATTTAGAGGAAGCAGAAGCAGGAAGAATTTCTGCAGAGGAGGATCTAATTGATAAAGATAATGAATTAGAAGGCGAAGAAGTAGGAGGATAATATCGTACTTTGCTTGAAACATTATGTCGAACAGTGTATAATAGTAAAACACAACAGAATAGGAGGTTACAAACCGTTTTTTCTTGGCTCAACTAGTAATATTGCTAGGAAACTTAGAAACATATGACAACCCTGATTAGGAGGAAAAAAATGAAAAAAATTGCGGTATTGGTGCTTTTGGCACTTGCTCTGTTGATGGTAGCATGTTCACGGAACAATGTTGTAGAGGATGTGGTTATACCCGTCTCTAACCTGAACTATTTAGATGGTTGGGTTATGTATAATGCGGAATACCCAGATGACAATAGTTACCTTACTATTGAACGGATACTATTGATCGAATGGCAAGAGTTTGAAGAAGTGTTTGCAACACTTGTGTATCAGATGGCGATGGTAGGACCGCCAGAGGTTCCGTTTCTGACTATGGAAGATATTTTGATGTTGGGATTAGTCATGTATTGGGAGATAGGGGAACCTAGACCTGAGTTCATATCAGTTTTGACAGAAATCATGCGCGAAGGCGCGAACTATATGTTTTCGGTAGCAGAAGACCCTTATAGAAATATAGGGAGAATGGTTAGAACCCAAGATAAAATGATTCTTCTTACCATTATAGCTTTGGAGCATTTTGAAGGTAAAGTTGATGACTGGAATTCTGTGGAAGGAAGGCAAGGGTTGGAGATTTAACGCAAGAAAACGGGCGCTTAGATAGGCCCGATTTTTTTGTAATTTATTATAATTTTGAGTTACTCCATTTCAATCAAGTCTTTCCAGTATTTTTTAGGCATAAACTGCATTTGTAGTTTTTTATTAGTTCTCTCTTTGATAGCAATGGTTTTGAAGAAAGTCTTCCATAAGGTTTGATATAGCTTTTCTTCTTCTGAGTATTCTGGTATCTCTAAACTATTTGGAACATCCATCACTCTAAATTCTTTGGTGTCATATACAAAAGAGATATTCCTATTTTTATCATGTAGTATAAAGTTTTGAGTAGGTAATCTTTTAACAAAATGTTTTCCTACAATTTCTATAACATTATTATCAGGATGTATTGGAGCATAATATTGATTATCAGAGACACATCTGAACTTAACAAGACCTTTAAGTCTATGAGCTTCAAATGAAGCATTTCTTCTTAATTTCATAGTTTCTAATACATAATCGATTGAAAGCATATTATTAATTTCAGGGCCTGTTTTAAAGGCGGCAATTAGATATTTTAAGATGCTTATCTCTTTGTTTTTTTGTCCTGACAGAAATGCAGTATATGCAGTGTACATTGTACTAAAAGAAACATTCTTTACTATTCCGTCAAATACTCTTCGTGATTTTTCTTCATCTGTTTCAATATATGTGAGTTTATCTAGAATGTTATGCTCATAATCATCTTCTGTACACATTTTGATAGGTATAGTTAAGTTTGCATATGAATCAAATACAATTGAGAGAAGTCCAAAAAAAGTTCCATCATATATATATACTTCATCTATATGCTTCCAGTTAAACATTTTACTCTATCCTCCTTGCTTGGGGTTAATAAATCAAACAGAGACATTTGTATATGATTTATAGGTAATTTATAGTTTCTTCTTTCCAAAGAAACTAGGTTTTCAGTGATGAACCCTTCCCTGAAGTACTTAACGTGTTCATAATATTTACCACCGCAGGTAATAAAATATCTGGCTCTTTTCATTACTACACCTAGTTTTTTAAGCTCATCATGATTTAGGTTAAACGTGCGTCTTGCTCTAATAATTCTTTTGGCAGATATAACTCCTATACCAGGGATTCTAAGCAGAGTAAAATAGTCTGCAGTGTTAATTTCGATAGGAAATTTATCTAAATTCCTTAATGCCCAATCACATTTTGGATCTAGCAAATTGTTAAAGTTTTGATGATTTTCATTTAACAATTCTTCTGATTTGAACCCATAAAATCTAAGGAGCCAATCTGCTTGATACAACCTATTTTCTCTAAGAAGTGGAGGAGGGCTTGCAGCAGGAAGATTCTCATCATTATTTACTGGTATATATGCAGAGTAGTATACTCTTTTTAATTTATATTTGTTATATAATCCTTCAGATAATCTAAGTATTTTTAAATCTGTTTCAGGAGTTGCACCTACAATTAGCTGAGTGGTTTGGCCGAGCTGGAACAAATTTGTCCTTATACCTAGAACGTTCAGCTTGAGATGTAATAATATTCGTACTAACGTATTCCATAGGTTCTAATATACTATGCTTTTCTTTTGCAGGAGCCAGTAGTTTTAAGCTATCTGCAGAAGGGAGCTCAATATTTATACTCATTCTATCTACTACATGACCTAATTTATTTATAATTTCAGGGCTGCTTCCAGGAATTGATTTGGTGTGAATGTATCCATTAAAGTTATATTCATTTCTTAGGATAAGTACCGCCTGATATATTTGCTCCATTGTATAATCTGGTGACTTAATAACTCCTGAACTCAAAAATAGCCCTTCTATATAGTTTCTTTTATAGAAGTTTATAGTTAAGTCTGCAATTTCTCTAGGCGTAAATGTAGCTCTTGGAACATCATTTGTAGCTCTGTTTATACAGTACTTACAATCATAGATGCATGCATTTGTCATAAGTATCTTAAGAAGAGAAATGCATCTTCCGATCTGCACTCCAACTATGACATATTCCGACATGCTTCACCATTACCGATGCCACCTTGTGTGTTTTGTCTTTTGCTACCACTAGAACTACATGAAACATCATATTTAGCAGAATCTGCAAGTATTTTTAATTTATCTAACATTTCCATAAAACTACCCCCGAACAAATGTACTGAAATTATATCAGTAAAAAAATGAAATGTCAAACAAATGTTTCGGTATGGAATACTGAGAAATTGCGGAAAGATGTTAATTTATGGTATAATTAAGTATAAACTAAATACTTGCAGGTACAAAACCTGCACAGGAGGGTAAAATGAAAGAATTGCGAGTTGAGTTCTACATTAGACGGAAACTGAAATTTTTATTTCCTCTAAAAACTGGAAATCTGTTCTTCCTTCTTTATTCAGCTGCATTTCTATATGTAACTGGGCGTGAGAAGGTAGAGTCTATGATTTTGGGATTGGAATCCATCATAGGGAGTCAGCTTTTTTTGTTTAGTGCAATAGTCGGCTCTTTAATCTTAGGTGCCACTATCTTAGCTTTTGCTGGTTCGATAAAGCAAGTTATTGCGTATGTAGGATACAATCCAAAAAATTATGAAAATCGGATTGCTTTAGCCTGCTGGATAGCCTGGTTTGTTTTTTGCCGAATACTAGGATATGGATGGGGAAATAGTCTTGTTGGTGGATACATTTTGTATCTTTTAGCAGGAATCACATCTATGTTAGTAATGGGAGTGCTGTCTAGTAAAAGAAGACAACTTCCAGCTACTATTAAGAAGGCTATAAAAGAGGCTTTAAAGAAAGACGTATGAAACACTTAATTAAGGACTAGATTTTTATCCTTAGCATAGAAGCTATTGCCGTTGGTGATAGCTTCTATGCATTTTCTATGAAATAATGTCTATAATTTGGGTAGACTAATGCGAATAGAAGATGTATAATACCAAAGAGAAACGGAGAACAGAAGATGAAAAAGAATAAATACGTAAATGGAATACTACCAACAATATTAATAAATTTTTCGATTGGAACAGTATATAGCTGGACATTACTTAAGGACGATATTCTTGCATATACTGGATTTGATATACCAATTGTAGAGTGGTGCTTTTCTTTAGCAATATTTGTATTAGGAATGTCTGCTGCCTTTGGTGGCAAGATAGTAGAAAAGAATGTTAAAGTAGCAAATTTTATTACATTTGTGATGGTTACATTAGGATGGGCAGTAGCAGGTTATGGTATTCAAATAAAAGACCCTATAGTCACAATTTTAGGATTTGGTGTTATACAAGGTATAGGAATAGGTTTTGGTTATTTAACACCAGTTAAGACTTTGATGGTATGGATGGATAAGAAAAAAGGTTTTGCAGCAGGGCTGGCTATAGCGGGGTTTGCTCTTGCTGGTATAATAGCTAATCCTATGATAGCTTTTCTTCTAGAAAGGTTTGCTATTTATGAAGTGTTTTATATTTTAGCTGCATTATTTGGTGTATTCATATTTGCATCATTCTTGTTAATACATAGACCTAAAGCGATAGAGACTAGAGCAGAGTTTCAAAAAACATTCAAGATTAGAGAAATTATATTTACTAAGAAGTTCATAATGCTTTGGACAGCGTTTTTCTTAATGATAGCATGTGGACTTGCGTTAATAAGTCAAGAGAGACAAGTTTATACTCTTTTTGGAGTAACATCTATGGCAGTAATAGTGTTTTATTGTAGTGTTAGTGCTGTGCTAAATTTAATTGGAAGATTGACAATGGCTTCTTTGCAAGATAAGCAAAAGCGTAAACATCTACCTTTCTATTTTGTGACAATATTTTCTTTAGGTGTGTGCTTTATAGCTGCATTTGGAGTTCAGTTATTACCAGCAACACTATTAATGATGTGGGTAGCAAACTTTTTCTTTGGTGCTGCATTTAGTTGCTTGCCTAATATATTGCATCAAAATTATGGATTTAACCAATTAGCTACTGTACATGGATTGCTTTTAAGTGCGTGGGCTGTAGCTGGATTGGCAGGAAATCAATTTGCTGCATTTGTTATGGCTAATTATAGTTTAAGTACGCTATATGTATGGTTAGGAGTCTTCTATGCATTAGCACTGGTAATACTAGCAGTTTGGTCTAAGACTTGCTTGAACAAGGTTTCAGTAGAAGGTGAAGGGGCTTGAGAAAATAGATAGTTATATTGGTCGATATAGGAAACAGGAAATGTGTTTTTTACATAGTTTCTGTTTTTTGATTGTAGCTAAATTATGACATACAAGTGTCAAAACACTCTGATATAATAGAGTTCTTCTGAAACTTTTAAATAAAAGAGTATTAAACGAAAATGTAATTGGTTGTTTAAATATATCAATTTAAGCAAAAATAAGAGTTCTCCAAAAGTGGAGAACTGGTAAAATGTTATTGAAAGCGTTGTTCTAATTCGCGAGCTGTTATCAAGTCGCACATTGACAAATCGCACCATAAAGTTTCATCAGAAGTGCCAATTGCCACAAGATACATATTATGATATGCGAATACGCAGGATGCATCTTTTACTTCTTCAAGAGAAGATGCATTAAGTATCTTCAATAGACACTGTATCTGTTCAGGTGTAGTTTTCCGACCAGTACCAATGGCACCAGATGCGTTAGTTTTATCGAACCTGATAGTTTTGCCACCATAGTCATGATTAGCAAGGTATACTCTGGTGATAGTTGCGTTTTCCTTTAACATTTTAATTTCCTCCCAAAAATTATTTTCCTCAGCTGCCTTGAAACTTCTGCAAAAGTGAGGATAAAAAGACTGAATGTATTTTTATCATAACATAGCATACATAAAACATCCAAGGGTATTATTTTCCATACTTTGTGATTTAAATAAGTTTCGCAAGAACTCTAATAGCAGCAAACCTTTTTTGTTTGCTATTTACATTACAAAAAAGTAACCACTTAGGTTAAAAAAATAACCGGTTATTCATGTTTTATTTTCAAACATAACAAATGAAGTTATAATGAAACAAGAAGATTTGAGAAGTATGGTTTTTTAGCTTGAAATCAAGCTAAAAGTGTGATATAAATACATCTTGCGCTTACTTGAATGTGACTTTTGTCACACAATAAAGTACCTATGGGCACTAATCAAAGAAAGATTAAGCGAATATAATGGTTATATTAGAAATAAAGGAGTTAGAAAATGCTAAAATTATTTACATTATTTACGAAAAAAGAATGGCTGTTAATTGTAGTTGCGATTGCGTTTACAGTCTTAGGAGTTTGGATAGAATTAGAGATTCCAGGTTATTTAAGAGAAATAACAAATATAGTGACCATGCCGGAAACAGGGTCAATGGATGATATTTGGAGGTTAGGTGGCATGATGCTACTGCTTTCATTTGGTAGTATGGCTGTAATTATGATTGTTGCATGGATAGGAGCAGTTGTTTCTTCGGGGCATAGCCTGAATATTAGAAACAAGATATATAAAAAAATTAATGACTTTTCTACAGCGGAGATGAACGAATTTTCAGTACCTAGTTTAATTACAAGAACTACAAATGATGTAACAGCAGTTAATATGTTTTCGTTACTTGCAATTATGCTACTATTTCGTTCACCAATTTTGGCAGTTTGGGCAATTAGACGTATTGTATATGTAAGCCCAGAACTTTCGACTGTGACAGCAGTAACTGTGGGACTAATGATAGTTGTTGTGCTTTTTATCACAATTCTTGTTGTGCCAAGATTTATACGTATTCAAAAGTTAACTGATAAATTGAATCAAGATGCAAGAGAAAACTTAAGCGGAATACGTGTTGTGCATGCATACAACGCACAAGAGTTTGAGCAAGATAAGTTTGAGAAAACAAACAGAGCTCTTGCGAGAGATAATCTTCTTGTAAATCGTGTTATGATGATTTTTATGCCTTTTATAACGTTACTGTTTACAGGTTTAACTATAGGATTATATTGGGTTGGAAGCTGGCTTCTTAGTAGTGGGCAAGTGGATAATCCGCCAGGATTTCTTGGCGATTTGATGGCGTTTGTTCAATATTCTTCAATGATTGTTGGTTCATTTATGATGCTTACTATGCTATTTGTTTATTTACCTAGTGCAATTGTAAGTGGACGTCGTATTAACGAAATATTAAGCAAGAAAAATACAATAAAAGATCCTAAAAAAGGAAGTAATGATAATGGTAATAGAGATATATGCTTTAAAGGTGTGAATTTTGGATACCCAGATGCTGAAGAAAATGTTCTTACAGATATTAGTTTAGAGATACCACATGGAAAAACAGTAGCATTCATTGGAGGAACTGGTTCAGGTAAGACATCAATTATTAAAGTACTTACAAGACTATTTGATGTTAAGAGTGGAGAAGTGACAATAGGTAATAGATGTATAAAGAATATAAAGCAAGATGAATTGAACAGTATTATCGGATATGTACCGCAAACTGCAACTGTTTTTTCAGGAACTGTAAAAAGCAATATTGCTTTTGGAAAAGTATTAAAAAGAAATGGAGAGGGAGAATTGATTTCGCACGATGTTACGGATGAAGAAGTGGTAGAGGCTCTTAAAACAGCCGAAGCATGGGAGTTCGTAAAGAAATTAGAAGGTGGAATTGAATCAGAAATCGCACAAGCTGGAAAGAATTTGAGTGGTGGGCAAAAACAAAGATTGTCTATTGCAAGAACAGTGGTAAGAAAGCCAGATATATTTATCTTTGATGATACTTTCTCAGCTTTAGATTATGCTACAGATAGAAAAGTAAGAAAAAATTTAAAAGATAGAACTGCGGGTAGCACAGTTATTATAGTAGCTCAAAGAATTGGTACAATAAAAGAGGCTGATATAATCTATGTAGTTGATAAAGGTACGATTGCTGCAAGTGGTACACATGCAGAATTGATGAAAACGAGTGAAATATATAAAGAAATTGCTCTAAGCCAACTTTCAAAGGAGGAATTAGCATGAGTGAAGAAAGAGTAGAAGGAATACAAGAAGTAACAATGGATAAGGAGAGCTTTAAAAAAGCATGGAGTAAGATAGTTAAGTTCTTCAAACCTTGGTATATACCAACAATTATAGCGACTCTTTTTGCGGCAGCATCTGTTGTTATAATGTTATTTGGACCAATGCAAATTAGAGATATGGTAAACTATATTTTCAGAGGAGCGATGGGAGAAGATACTCATTCGCAAGTAGTTTCTATAGGGGTATTACTTATAGTATTATATGGAATATCTTTTGTACTTGCATTTATTTCAAATTATATAATTGCAGGATCTATACAAAAAGCGGTGGTTCAGTTACGAAGAAGAATATCACAAAAAGTTAATCGTGTACCTTTGGCATATCATGATAAAAACCAAATAGGTGATACATTATCACGCATAACTAACGATTCGGCTACAGTTTCAGACACATTAAGTTTTGGAATGGTGCAGCTTATATCTAGTGTTATTCAAGTAGTAGGTGCTATAGTATTCATGTTTGTTGAAGATTGGAGATTAGCTATTACAGCAATAGTTGCAAGTATTATTGGATTTGTATTGTTAATGCTAATTATGTCGAAAAGTCAGAAGCATTTTGAAGCAGAGCAAAAGAAATTAGCTGATTTAAATAGTCATATAGAAGAATATTATGGTGGACATACAGTTATAAAGAAAAACAATGCAAGTGAAGAAGCGAGAGCAGCTTTTGGAGGTCTTAACAAGACTTTATATCAAAGCACTTGGAAAGCAAGGTTTTTTGAAGGTGTAATGATGCCTATAATGTTTTTTGTAGGGCAGTTAGGATTTGTAGCAGTTTGTATCGTAGGTGGAATGCTAGTGTTTAATGGTAGTATAAGTTTTGGTACTATAGCAAGTTTTATGATTTTTATTGACTTATTTACTATGCCGCTTGGGAATATAGCAGAATGTCTTGGATTTATGCAAAGAACAGCAGCAGCGTCAAATCGTGTATTTGATTTTGTGGAAGAAAAAGAATTACCAGATGAAAGCCACATTGAAAACCATATCGAAACAGCAAAAGGAGATGTGGAGTTTAAAGATATTAAGTTTGAATATGTAGAAGGTAAGCCAGTAATTAAGAATTTTTCAGCAAAAATACCTGCAGGTTCTAAAGTGGCAATTGTAGGACCGACAGGTGCAGGGAAAACAACAATGGTAAACTTACTTATGAAGTTCTATACTCCTCAATCTGGAGACATTATGATAGATGGACACTGTATTAAAGAACTTAAACGAGAAAATGTTTCAGACCTATTTGCTATGGTGCTTCAAGATACTTGGTTATTTGAAGGAACTGTTAAAGAAAACTTATTATATAATATAAAATTAGATCCGGATAAGGAAAAGGAAGTTTTAGAGAATGCAGTAAAAATGGCAGGAATAGATAAACTTATAAAAACACTGCCAAAAGGATATGATACTATTTTGAACGAATCGACGAATGTATCAGCAGGTGAGAAGCAATTAATTACTATTGCGAGAGCAATGATAAAGAATGCACCGCTACTTATACTGGATGAGGCTACAAGTTCTGTAGATACAAGAACAGAAGCTAAGATTCAAAAAGCAATGGATCATTTAATGGAAGGAAACACAAGCTTTGTAATAGCTCATAGATTATCTACAATAAAAAATGCAGATATGATTCTAGTTATGAAAGAAGGAGACATTGTGGAAAGCGGAAACCATGAAAAACTTTTAGAAGATGGAGGCTTTTACTCAGAATTATATAATTCACAGTTTGCTTCTTAAAAGTAAAGAGATGCCTGCAAGAATTGATTTTTATGTCGACTTGTGGTAAAATTTACTATATGTTAAGAGTTGTTATCCCTTGACTATGAGTAAAAGTAGGAGGGATAAAATTCCTCCTATTTTTGCGGCTATAAATATAACTCAGAGAAGGAGGAGGTAGAATGGTAAAATTTAAGCATCCCTCTAGCCGGTATACCGCAGAAGAGTATTGGAAAGAGTTGATGGAAAGTTTTGCTCCAGAAGAGTTTTCTAAAGCAGCAGCACGATTTTTGGAAAATCGAAAATTTCCAAAAACCATTTCTGAGCAGGATTATCCACTTCAATTATTTGGTCAGGCAGCTGAAGAAAAGGTTGTAATGGGACAAATGATTGCAAAGGGAGAAGGATTTGAAGTCTATATTGATTTCAAAGAAGCAAAGAAATGGAAGCTTGAAGAAGTAATGGAAAGATGCAGAAACATGCTAAAAGAAGTTGGATTTGATTTGGCAAAAGCAAAAGACCATTCTGACGGCCCTCGAGTCATTAAGACGATGAAAAGATGAGCCGCAAAATGCCACCCTGTAGGGGTGGTGTTTTTGCTTCTTAAAGTGGAAGTAATTGACATTCAAAAGAATATATGATAATATATAGAAGATATGAATGTATCAGCCTAAAGGTTAAGGTACACATACATGTAAATGGAGAGGATATTTGATGGATCGAGTCACGATTCGAGATGTACAAGCAAAAGACTTATCTGCTATTAAAAAAATGATAGACAAAACTTGGGAATGGTCAGACGTAGCGGAGAGTAAAAAAGCACTGGAAGCAACAATGGGACTATACATAAATGAAGTTTTATATGAAAGCTCTTTTGGAAGAGTAGCGCTTTTGAACCGGTAAAGTTGTAGGAGTAATATTTGGATATGCGAATGGAGAAGAACCAAAGTACAGGATGTTACAAGAAGATGGAATGGTACATGCTTTAGCTCTTTTGAGTGCTAAAGAGGATGACCGTATAGACGTTCATGAAAGCATATCAAAACTAAATGCTGTTTATGACCAATTAATTAGTGGTAAGGAAAAGCTTTATGATGGAATTCTTGTGCATTTTGTTGTTTCAGAAGAAGCGCGCGGATTAGGAATAGGAAAGAAACTATTGAAGAAACTTAGAGATTATTTCATATACAAAGATGTTAAGTCTATGTATGTTGTTACAGATGATGAATGCAACTTTGGATTTTATGAACATAATGGTTTCAAGAAAATAGGAGAGAAAGAGTTAACATATCATTATAGTGATGGAGACGAAAAAGTTAATGTCTTCTTATATGATTGTGATCTTTCTTCATAAAATTGTTTAATTTAGTAAAAGGGATATATTGATTTTTATGTTGACCTGTGATAAAATCAGGGCATAGTTAAGAATTTGTTATCCCTTAACTATCAGTAATGATAGGGGGATAATGCGCCTCCTATTTTTTATTGAAAAATATTAATAAGAAAGGAGGCGACGTGCATGTTAAAGTTTAAGAATAATTCCAAAAAGTACACGGCAGAAGATTTTTTTCAGCGTCTTTTTGAGAACCTTAAACCTGAAGAATTTCTCAAGGCTACATTACAGTTTTGGGAAGAGCGAGACTTTTCTCATCGCCTTGTAGATGTGCGGTATCCACTGCATTTGACTGGGCAACTGAGTGAGGCGAAGGTTTTAGATGGCAAAAAACAGAAGAAAGGAGTCTGCTTTGAAATATTTCTCGACTTTCACGAGGAAGATGAGTGGAACTATGAAGCTATCCTTGAGCGAGCAACAAAAATATTAGAAGCTGCGGGGTTTGATGTGGGTAGAGGCAAAGATCTTTCCCGCGAAAGTTACAAAATGATGGACTTTAGTGTGAAATTGGCCGCTTGATCTGACGTGAACTAGCATGTACAACAACTGATAAGAAAGTCACCGCTCGGTAAGAGTGGTGATTTTCTTGTTATCTATATACAAATTAATGACATAATAGTACAATATAAGATAATATGAAGAGAATCATACTTATAGTATGAAATAAATGATAATTATAGGAGGAATATATGTTGGCTGATGATAGAAAAGTGAGATTTGGATATGATTTGGGAGCTACAAAGATACAAGCATATGCTGAATATGAAGACGGAACTCCTCTGTTAAACGCAAATGGAAATCCTATAAAGTGGGAAGAAAACCCTCATAATATAGACAAAGCGAATGACTCTGAAGAAGAGAAAAAAAGAAAAATATCAGATGTTATGATTGGGCAATTAGAAAAATGCATGGAAGAGGCAAATATAAAGATAGAACAGATTAGTTTTTTAGGAGTTGTAGTACCAGGACCTGTTCAGAATAATGTGGTTATGAAATTAATCAATATAGGTTTAACTAATTATGATATTTTGCAAGAGATTATCAATGGAGCAAGCGAAAGAGGATATAAATTCAATCCGAAAATGGCTGTAACAAATGACTATAGAGGCGCTCTTTGTGGAGAGAGTAAAATAGGAGCGGCAAAAGGGGAATCAGGAACTATAGTAGCTATTCGGATTTAGCACAGGTACTGGCGGAGCTTTAATGGTAGATGGGAAAATTATTGAAGGAACTAATGGAGCTTCTGGAGAGTTTGGACATCAACCTGCAAGAGGAAAATCAGAAGGAAAACTTTGTGGATGTGGTAATAAAGACTGTATAGAAGTTCATACATCTATGAGTTATTTATTTAAAGCAATAAGTGAAAATCTTGGGTTGGATTGTAAGCTTAATGGATTTCAAGTGAAAGAACTGCTTAGAGCAGGAGAAGAGAATAAAGAAGTAGAAGACATGCTTGTAAAAGAAATTGTTCAAAGTAATCCTAATGCAAAAGAAATAGCCTTAAGCAGATACAATGAATGGCTAGACAATATAGCTAATGCGTTTGCAGATGTAGCTAGTGGAATAGATCCAAAACTTATGATTATGTTTGGGAGTATTTTGCATTTAATAACAGAGGGTGAGTTTGAAGTGTTAGTAAGAAAGGTTAAAGAAAGGTCATTTAGTAAAAAAGCTGAAATTAGGAAATCTACGTTAGGAAGTATGGCTGGTGCTATAGGGGCGGCATTATTGGACTCATAGAACCGAAAAAGGAAACAAAGTAAGGAATAATAGGATAAAGGCGACTTTAAGGTCGCTTTTATCCTATTTATGTATTTTTAAAGAATTTAGTCCTTGATTTGCAAGAGGAATAGTTCCCCAGTGTACAATTTAAAAATATACCAATAGAAGAATTTTATTACAAACACATTAAATTCATATTACATTTTAGAGAAAAAAGCTTCAAGGCATTATATTTATATTAAAATAGACATATAATGTCTTAATTTGTAGAGGAGATAATATGAATTTCTTTGATAGACTATTCGGTAGAATTCCAAAAAGAATAGCAGATAAGAGTGAATTAGAAAAGTTCTATGAATATATAGGGCGAGTAAGAACGCCCAGAAAAGCTATTAGAATATTAAAAGACCTTTCACTTTCAGGAA
This sequence comes from Oscillospiraceae bacterium, assembly GCA_009785865.1. Classification (GTDB taxonomy): domain Bacteria; phylum Bacillota; class Clostridia; order TANB77; family CAG-508; genus WQVL01. Next base: position 18,436 of record WQVL01000005.1, read on the forward strand.
GAAACATGAGATTTAAAGATGTTTATTCTAGATTAAGTGATGACATCATGCGTGATCCTCGGATGTTTTGACTTATTACTTCGGAGAAGTGCAACATCCTAATGCTACATTAGCGGAAATAACAGATAAATTGACAGAAGAGCAACAACAAACAATTTTTGAAAGTTTACCGGAAATTATGGGGTACGGTGACTTTCATCAGCATGTGACTACCAAAGGTATAAGAGACCAGGACATTCTTCAAAGAATACAGACTGGTAAGTTGTACCACTATTCAGAGTATATAAAACAGGAACAAGCAGAAGGTGTTGTGGAAAAAATCTTTGAGATTCTTCCGCAACTTGAAAATGGACTTGACCAATTAACGAGAATGTACGATGCTGATATTAATTCATCACCTTATTTTGAGCAATATAGAGTAGCTTTACTTAAATGTGTTCGTCAGTTGTTGAGTCAAGAAACATTAGAAGGATCAGATGATTTTCGCGGAGTAAGTGGCAAAAAAGAATTTATAAAACTTATATACGAAAATTTATCAGAGAGAGAAAGAATAGATGCTTTTTCGAAGAAAATTGTTGCTGATCATGAGTTTAGTGCCGGTTACTCATATCATAATAATTACGAAACATACTTAAGCTACAGTCCTTTAACAGATAGAGTATTTGATAGAGTGGATTTAGGAAGAAATGAAGAACATAGAACTTTATTTTTAGAAAGATTAAAAAACTTTGCAGAAACAGATCTTGAGTATGCTATGAAAGCAATTCCTTCTGAGTTTTTGGTGCAAATGTTAGAAGAGTATGATTTTGAAGAAAATACAATGGAAATGATGTTAAGGAATATTGAACCGAAAAGAATACCAGAAGTTTTCGCAAATTCAAAAATCTCTCCAAAATTGAATTCAGAACAAAAAATGTTGTTGATTAGTTGGATTACACCATTAGAAGTAACTAAAATGATAAATGATGGTAATATTGATGCTTTGTCAGAAAGAGAAGCATTTTATTTGTTAAGCAAAGCACGTGAACTTGATAAAGGAATAGTTAACTTATTAGGAACTAAACTTGGAATGTCAAGAGATGAGATGAGAGATTGTTTTACTGAATTTGTTGGAGGAGTGGAATACTTACGTAACGATGAGTTTAGACCAGAAATGGGGAGAGAGCACGATTTCCCAAAAATCCTAAAAACACTTAATGCTTTTTCATATGATGAAGTTATATCACTATTGCAAGATAAATCTATAGTGGAAAAATTACAAATAACTAATCAAGATATGATATATATTTTTAATTCTATAATTTCGCCAAAAATGTCGTCAGAAGATTTGGAAGTACTTATGTCTTCTGAGGAAATGCAAAACAAACATAAAATTAATGTGAAATCTTTAGATGCTCATGTGGTTTATTATAATGAATATAAATTAGAGGATGAGAAGATAAAAGGTAAAGAAAGCATTGATAATTTAGTTTATTTTTCAAAACGAATAGATGAGATAGTTAAATTATATGAGGGAATGTCAGATGTAGATGAAATAACAGAAGAGCAAAGAAATAAAATCATGAGGAGTATTTCAAGAACAATTGATTGTAAATATTATGTGAGTGATATAGATAAATTAATTGGGGGGTACCTTCTCTATCAAGAAGGTATGTTTTATAAGACAAGACTAGCTGAGGAAGCAGCTCGAATGTTTGAGATTTCAAGAACTACTGATAATAGTACACTTTATGCTAATGACTTAAGTAAGCTAATTGAATTATCTAGAAGAACTTTAGGAGAAGGAGAAGTTCTGGAAGAAGTAAAAATCAAGGCGTTAGAGAGTATTGTAAAAGGAATTGAAAGAACAGGTGATAAAGGAAAGTTGACAGAGTTAATTGAGCTATATAAAGAAATTTCGGGTGAAGCAGAGATACCAATAGAAGTTAAAGGAAAGACAATGGAAAGCATTTCTAAGGGAATTGATGATAGCGAAGGATTGGCAAATTTAAAAGGGTTGATGAGCTACTGTAAAGAGCTTTCAGGAGATGGAGATATACCAGAAGAGATAATAGCCAAAGCCTTGGAAGGTATTACAAGAGAACTTGAAATATCAAGTTCTCAGTATGGTGTAAATAGATTAATTACATACTATAGAGAAGTTACAGCTGAGAATGAACTCCCAGAAGAAGTAAAAATCAAGGCGTTGAGAGGCCTTGAAAGAGCAATTGAAAACGAGTCTAGCAATAGTATAATATCTTTATGTGATTACTATAAAGAACTTACAGGTGAGAATGAACTCCCAGAAGAAGTAAAAATCAAGGCGTTGAGAGGCACTGAAAGAGCAATTGAAAACGAGTCTAGTGATAGTATAATATCTTTAAGCGATTACTATAAAGGACTTTCTGGTGAAGATGAATTTCCGGAAGGAGTAAAAGACAAAGTCATGAAAGGGCTCGAAAGAGCAGCTGAGAATACGTCATATGAAGCTCAGATGCTAGACTTAGTTAAATACTATAAAAATCTTTCAGATACAGATGAACTCCCAGAAGAAATGGAAAGTAAAGCTCAAAAAGTTCTTGTAGGAGTATTCAATGCACCCTGGCAAAATGGTATAATGTATTTTTATGACAACTATAAAAAAATTTCAGGAGTAATTGAAATTCCAAAAGAAGATAAAGACAAAATTCTGAAAGTTATTATAGAAACAGTTTTGCAAAAAGACATGCCAAAAGATAGTGAACTATCACTAGAATTGAAAAATTCAATATTGAAAAACCTTATAGAAAGAATTGAAAAATCCCAAAATGCTAAAAGCACGGTAGAGGCAGTACGTACAATCAGTTTATATAAAAAAGTTTCAGGAGAGAATGGGCTTACAGAAGAAGTAAGAAATAGAGTGTTAGAAAATATTGAGAGAATAATTGAACTCCAACATTCTGAGGAAGAAATAGAAGAAATAGTTAGCTCATATAAAGAAATTTCAGATGAGGATGAAATGCCAGATGAATTGAAAAACAAAGCAGAACATAAGATAATAGATGTATTGGTAAGAAGACACATAGAATCTGATGAAACACGTGAAAGAGTAAAACGGACTTGCTATATCTGGGAAAAGAGATATAAAAAGTGTAAGGAGCATTCAAACTCAAAGAGAAGCTGAATTTGTAATTGAACATGGAAATCTTTTCAATGTTGAAAATAAAACATGTATAAATACACTTCCAATAGACATTAAAGATCTAAAAATTTCAAAACCATTAATTAAAAAATTAAGAAGTAGAAAAAATGAAAAAGGAGAGCCAGAACTACAAGAAGGAGAATTAGCATATACAGCAATGGTTTTTGAACAAGTGTTTGGAAATGATGCGGTACAAGTTCTAGATGGAGCTTATGGAAGTATATCTGTAGAACAAATAAGAATGATAATTAGTGCTGACATGGATTCAGGAATCCACGAATTTAAAGATGGAAAACTTAAGTCTACAGAACAAATTAAAGCTTTTAGAACTGAACTTCTTCGGAAGACCAGAAAGTTCTGTTTTAGCTCAGTGTCTTAAGGTAAGGGGAAGAAAGAGAAATGAGCAGACGGGAGAGTATGCCGAGTCACAGGTAGAGTATAATAAATACCGTAAAAGTATTCCAGAGTATCTTTCAAATTTAGGATATATTATTGGTCATTTGGATGAAATAGCACTTGCAAGAGCAAATCGACGACTGAGTGCACAAGGACGAAGGTCTTCAATGGAAGAAATAAATGACTTAGTAGTGAAGTTAAAAACAATGGGGAATTTTCCACCAGTGACAATAGCAGATGTGAAACTAAAAAAGTCATCCGTATTTAAATATGTTGGTACAGATAATCAATTTGTTGACAGTATCGCTATGTTACAGCCAAGGACGAGAGAGCTAAGTGAGATGCAAGAAGAATGTAAAGAAAAAAAGTTTCCGGATATATCCATGGAAATTCGGGGATTATACGCTATTTACTTATCATCCACAAGATAGAAACATCATTAGTGGAGGGATAAGAAGCCGCTGTTGTTTTAGACCTAGGGGTGATGCAAATGAACTATTAGGATATTGTGTATCGAGTCCGTATGGTGGAGGAATTGAGATAAAAGACAAAGAAGGTAAAACAGTTATGTTTTCACCACTGCTTAGAAATGGAAATATGCTTATGGTACATAGTGTAGAATCGTTTAGGAAAATGAAATCAGAGTGGGCTTCAACTGAATATGATGAACAAAAAGTAATGGAAATGTTAACTGATTTTGCGGGAAAAGTCATTGAAGAAAGTAGAGTAGCAGAAACTGAAGATGAAAGAATAAAAGCAGTGTTAGTTACTGACCTTCATAGTATAGACGTATCTGACCGTATACAATTTCAAAAAAGATTCAAGCCGCATCAGTATAATGCATATAGCAACTTAAGAGATAGTAGGGTGAGTCACTATATTTTAGCAATGGAAGATGGAATAAATCCTGAGATTGATTTAGTAGAAGGAGATGTAACATACTCATATGTAGCTGAAAGAGAAGCGTGGTATAGGGAAGAAGGTGAGGATGTGGATATTGCTACAGCTAAGGCAGTAATGCATACAATAGATACTAAGAAAGACAATAATAGACCTTGGAGAGATCCAGAATGGTATCAAGAAATAGTTGATTTTAAATATAGTGATGATTGGTATATTGCTGTGCTGAAAACAGGGGAAACTATTACAGAATTTTTAGATACAGGGAAAGAGGAATATATGCAGGTTATGGAGGAAGCACATTCAGAAGAGAAAGTAATGGAAGCTACAGATGATGATGATATGCTGCACTAGAGATGCTGAAAGCATTAAGATATATAGTTTTAGATAATATAATATGAGTAATACCTCTGTTTCAAATACATAAAATGGGAACAGAGGTATTTTGTTTATGTTGAAAGGTGTGTATACAAGGTTAAAGGCGGGAATAGCCGATTTCACCGTAATTTATGAAATAGGAATACGCAATTGTTGCCCTAAGTTTAAAGCAGTACTAGTTAAGTTGTTAATCCTCATGATTTCTTCAACAGTAACTCCAAATCTTCTAGAAAGTATCCATAGAGTATCACCAGCTACTACTGTGTGAGTTATGAACTCTGGTGGAGATGTTGTATTAGAAGAAGGAATGCGTAATTGCTGTCCAATACTTAAATTAGTATTAGTTAAATTATTAAGCCTCATAATTTCATCAACAGTAGTGCCATAGCGATTAGCAATAAGGAATAGTGTATCACCAGCCACTACGGTGTAAGTTATGAACTCTGGTGGTGCATCATTATCATCTACACAATCAGAAGGAATGCGTAATTGTTGCCCGATACTTAAATTAGCATTAGTTAAATTGTTGAATCTCATAATTTCATCAACAGTAGTACCATAATGTCTGGCAAGTAGGAACAGTGTATCGTTAAGTGCAACTGTATGAACAATATAGCATGGTTCAATTGGAGATTCACAATCAGAAGGAATGCGTAATTGCTGTCCAATACTTAAATTAGCATTAGTTAGATTATTAAGTCTCATAATTTCATTAACAGTAGTGCCATAACGATTAGCGATGAGGAATAATGTGTCATTAAGTACAACTGTGTAGGTAGTATAGCAATGAGGTGGAATAGGTGGTACTGAAGGAGATGTCTCTGGAATTTCTACATCAGCTTGAATTCCCCTGAAAACATTGTATAACATATTCCATGTAAGAGGACCTACAATTCCATCAGCATTTAATCCAAATGTGCTTTGGAAAGCTCTAACTGATTGTGTGGTTGTATTTCTGAACACATTGTCTTGGATGACAGGCAATACAGTTGAGTAGAACCTAGAAATATAATTGAGTAAGAATTGTAGTTTGGTAACATTAGCGCCTGTGGATCCTTCTCTTAGGACTACATTAGGAGGTGTTTCTCCAATACCAATTATTTCTCCTTCGCCAGTCATAGATGCAAGCCCTGTAACGGATACATATAGTTGAACTATTCTGAACCATGTAGCACGATCAATTATACCGGTTTGAGGTAAATTAAATACTTGCTGAAATGTTCTTACAGATCTTGTGGTTTCTGGTCCGAAAAATCCGTTAGGGGTAGGAATAGTCGGGATAAGAGGAAAGTTTACTCTTATTCTATTTAGATATCTTTGCATTAACCTAACATCATCATTATTATTTCCTTCCCTCAAAGGAGTTCCTGGGAAGCTTTCAGTTATACCACGAATGTTATTACTTGTTTCAATTATGATGTCCCTAGGATAATAATGTCTAAGTATTTCTAAAGGACTCATGCCTCTGTTTGCTAGTGGTACGGTTCCCCATTGTGACATTCCTGGACAAGTCACAGTTGTTCCGTTGCAATATTGTGCAAAAAAAGGTTCTAGTCTGCCGGGTCTGCGAATGTATGAGTTAAAGATATTATCAACTATAACACTGATATTGGCAAAAATATTTCTGCCATATATAAATGCTTGGTCTACAGCTGTGGAGCTTGTTATATCAAAAGCATGACCGTCTGCTTCTATACCATTCGGTAAATACTCTATTTAGAGCAAAGCTTATTTGTGCTAGTATGTTTGCTTCAAGTGCTGCTTGTGGCCATGTAGGATATATTTCGCTAGAAGCAACATTTTTTATGTAATCTGAAAATCTAACCCTAACATTTCTTGCTGAAGCACTTGGATGCCCTAAATGGACAGTTATGAAGTCGGGAATAACTACTTCACGTAGTGCAAAAGGTGCAAAAGGAGTAGGTGCTGGGTCTGCTGGTGGTCCAACTTGTTCTCTTTTAATTGGTAATCCAATAGCAGGAGCGGCGATTTCAATTTCGTCAACTAATTGCTCGGAATTTAATGGTAGTGGTAGCATATTTACTGGTAATATAGATTCTATGGTGTCAAAGATTTGAACATCATGAACGATTTCTGTGATAAATTTTCCTGGAAGCATAACATCTACCTGATAGGTAGCAAAGAATGGCCCTGTATCTTCCGGAGTTAATGTATGAGCTTTAGCAGGTGCAAAGAGACTTATTTTCTCTGTGCTTCCGACTTCATTTGTAGTTAAATCATAAAGAATTTTTCCTGTACTATCTCTAATAATTACTGTAGCGCCGCTAACTGGTAATGCATCATTTCCTGTGTGTGCTTGAATGGTTAAAAAACCTAAACCCATAATGAACCTCCAATATATTTTGATTTGTTGTAGTGTATTCAAGTGAGAAGAGTGATGTTACTTTTGGGCAACAAAAAAACTTGCTTTAAGCAAGTTTTCGTTGTATTTGAGTTATGCTAAAAATTATAATGCATAACTGCAATAGTAACTAATTTCTTCGGCAGCTTCGTACATTATCTCTCCAAAGAATAGAGTTGCTAAATAAAAGTAAACAAGTAGTCCTGTTATATCTTTAATAGATGTAATAATTGGGCCTGTACCAGAAGCTTGATCTACGTTTAGTTTAACTAAAACATATGGAACGACAAATCCTAATATTGCAGCTAGAGTTGAAACGAATATTAGTGATAAACCTACAACAATTCCTAGTTCCGGCATTCCGTGCCATACAGCGGCTATAGCTCCTGTAACAATACCTATTAGAATTCCCATGCTAGCACCTACAAGAAATTCTTTTATCATATTCTTTCCAATACGCTTCATGTTTATGTGGCCAAGTAATAACCCTCTAGTAAATACTGTTGCAGATTGTGTACCTACATTTCCGCCCATATCCATAATGATAGGGATAAATCCAGCTAAAACTACAACTGACATTAGTGTATCTTCAAAACCATCAATTACAAGTGCTGCTAGTAATCCACCTATAAGGGTGAATATGAGGAATGGTAATCTTAGTCTCCAAATTTGCCATATTGAACCAAAAATTAATGCTTCACTTCTACTAGTTTCTTTTGTGTGCACGTCAGAAATACCTGCACTATCAAGGATGTCGTCTGTTATTTCTTCTTGTAAGATATCCATTGCGTCGTCTACTGTAAGGATACCAACTAAACGGTTCTCCTTATCAACTACTGGAACAGCTAGCAAGTCAAATTTTTGTAGCATTATAGCAACTTCTTCTTGATCTGTGTCTGTAGTAACGCTAACAACATCTGTTTGCATGATGTCTGCAATTTTATCTTTAGGGTTTGCTAAAACTAAGTCTTTTAAAGATAAAACCCCTTCAAGTTTTCTAGTAGAATTTGTTACATAAAGAGTATATATAGTTTCTGCTTTTTCAGCATTTTCTTTTATCTTTTTAAAACTTGCATCTACAGTCATATCCTTTTTTAAAGCAACATATTCTGGTGTCATAACACGGCCAGCAGTTTCGGGTTCATACCCCATTAATAAGTTTGTAGCTTTACGTTCGTCGCTTGATAGAGAAGCAATAAGTTTTTTTGCTACAATTGCTGGAAGCTCTTCTAACAACTTAACTCTGTCATCAGGGTCTAGTTCATTCATCAACTCAGCAACTTTTTCTTGAGTAAATGATTTAAGTAATTGTTGTTGAGCACTTGTATCTAATTGTTCAAATACAAATAAGGCATTATCCTTTGTAAGCAAGCGATAAACAATAACTTGCTCGTTGGCTGGTAATTCTTGTATTGCACCTAAAATATCTACTTGACTAGATTTATTAAGTAGTTCTTTTAGAGCATTCATATCTTTATTTTCTAAACATGTCCAAATGGACTCTTTTAATTCTGTCATAAATACCTCCTACTGATTCTTGAATAATATAACCAAAACATCACAAGATCATTACGAGATAGTGTAAAGAGTGTGAAATTAACAATTTGCGTGTTTTGCCTTTAAAATCATATATCATTTTTGTTAGAAAGGCAAGAAAAATACAGAGGAATATATAAAACCTAAAAAACTAATTGACAGTGTTATTGTTTATATGATAATGAATGTTATATAGATATATAAGCAAGGGAGGGAATAATATTGAAAGCAATTGTAAAAACAAAAAGAGAGCCAGGCTTAGAACTAATAGATGTTCCAATGCCTGAGGTAGGGAAGAATGATGTGCTTGTAAAAATTCAAAAAACAGCTATTTGCGGAACGGATGTACATATTTATGATTGGGACGAATGGTCACAAAAAACAATACCAGTTCCAATGATAATAGGACATGAGTTTGTTGGGACTATAGCCGAAGTAGGCAGCAATGTGGAAGGGTTTGAAATAGGACAGCTTGTTTCAGGAGAAGGGCATGTTATATGTGGGAAGTGTAGAAACTGTCTTGCTGGTCGTAGACACTTATGTAAAAATACAAAAGGTATTGGCGTTAATATGACAGGAGTCTTTGCAGAGTATGCTGTAATTCCTGCAAGTAATATTTGGATTTGTGATCCTAGTATACCAGCAGAATATTTTAGTATTTTTGATCCGTTAGGAAATGCAGTGCATACAGCATTGAGTTTTGACATAATAGGAGAAGATGTGCTTGTAACAGGAGCGGGACCTATTGGTCTTATGTCAGTTGCGATTGCAAAACATGTTGGTGCAAGAAATATTGTTGTTACAGATATTAATCCTTATCGTTTAAATTTAGCAAAAGAGATGGGTGCAACAAGGGTAGTAGATGTTCGAACAGAAAAACTTGAAGATGTAATGCAAGAACTTGGAATGCAAGAAGGATTTGATGTTGGGCTTGAAATGTCTGGTAGTCCATTAGCGTTTAATGATATGGTAAATACAATGGTTAATGGTGGAGGCATAGCATTATTGGGTATACATGGTTCAGATGTAAGTATTGATTGGGGAAAAGTAATATTTAATAGTTTAAAAATAAAAGGAATTTATGGAAGAGAAATGTATGAAACTTGGTACAAAATGGGGGCAATGCTTCAATCTGGTTTGGATATTAGCAAAGTTATTACACACAAATTTAAGTATACAGACTTTGAAAAAGGATTTGAGATAATGAAAAGTGGAAACTCAGGGAAAATAATATTAGAGTGGGAATAAGTAATAATAAGGAATTGTAAGGAGGAAAAGTATGAGGACAGGGATTGATCATATAAAAAAAGTAACAGATGAGATTAAAGAAAAGGGGTTATGGAAGAAAGAACGAATAATAAATACTCCACAATCATCAAGAGTAAATACAAATGAAAAAACAAATCTTCTAAATATGTGTGCAAATAACTATCTAGGACTTGCTAATAATAAGAGAGTTATAGAAGCTGCTAAAAAAAGTTATGACACATGTGGGTATGGATTATCATCAGTAAGATTTATATGTGGTACTCAATCAGTACACAAACAACTTGAAGAAAAAATCAGTAAATTCTTAGGTACAGAAGATACAATTTTGTACTCATCATGTTTTGATGCTAATACAGGGCTATTTGAAACTATTTTAGGGCCAGAAGATGCAATAATAAGTGATGAACTTAACCATGCTAGTATTATTGACGGAGTACGTCTTTGTAAAGCACTAAGGCTTAGATATAAAAATAATGATATGGCTGATTTAGAAGAAAAGTTAAAAGAAGGTGTAGCTGCAAATGCAAGAATTAAGTTAATAGTTACAGATGGTGTGTTTTCAATGGATGGTACTATAGTAAGCTTAAAAGAAATCTGCGATTTAGCAGATAAATACGATGCATTAGTAGTTGTAGATGATAGTCATGCAGTAGGAGTAATCGGAGATCATGGAAGAGGAACGCACTCTCATCACAATGTGATGGATAGAGTTGACTTGATTACAGGAACACTTGGTAAAGCTTTAGGTGGAGCAAGTGGGGGATATACAAGTGGAAAAAAAGAAATAATAGATTTATTAAGACAGCGTTCAAGACCGTATTTGTTTTCAAATACTCTTGCTCCAGCAGTAGCTAGTGCTTCTGTAGAAGTGTTAGATATGCTTATGGAATCAGATGAACACATAAAGAAACTTAGGGAAAATACTAAATACTTTAGAGAAGGTATTGAGAAGGCGGGACTTGACATTAAAAAAGGTGAACATCCGATAGTACCAATAATGTTAGGGGACGAAATTGTAGCAGCAAAAATGGGTGAAAAACTTCTGGAAAAAGGAGTATATGCTGTAGGTTTTTTCTATCCTGTTGTGCCTAAAGGAAAAGCAAGAATAAGAACACAAGTTTCAGCAGCACATAGTTTCGAAGATTTAGACTTCGCAATAAATGCTTTTGTTGAAGCTAAAAAAGAGCTAGGAATTTAAATAGTTTCTTAAGTGAAAGTAAAAATAAAGAAGAACTTATACAAGAACTCTTGCATACAGAATCTTGAAAATCCTGCAGGAGTTCTTTTTTGTTGCTATGAGACTGTGAAGTTAGAGGGAGTGAAATTGAAATTTTATGTAAAACATGGTATAATTAGGCGTATTAAATAATTTGGAGGTGAAAACCAAATCATTGTTTTTTTGTGTAAGGGCAGTATTGCCGTGCTATAAATAGCAACAACATTCTAAGAATTTAGGAGGAATTAACAATGAAAGCAAGAACAAAAGTAGTAGCAACAGTAATGTTCGCAGCATTTCTTTTTGTAGTGGCAGTAATTGCTGTAGCAACAAATGGATCCAATCGCCGGAATGAGCCTGAATTAGAAGAAATGGTGGACTTCGGAGAAGATGAAAGCTTCGTAGCATTTGCGTTAAGATTTGAAACTCTTAGCGAAGAAGGCGTTACAAGAACAACGGGAAGTGCTTTTGAAGTAAAAGATCCTGTGGCAAATGAAAGGCGCGAGATGGACTTTCCTTTAGGCTTATCAGATGTATGGCTAATTATGCCTAGTGAGGCGAGAACTGTTGGTTACACTGTTGTGCAAACGCGCAGATCACTTCTATACGAGCCGTTTGGAGTTTTTCAAATTACTATCACGTTCAATTCTTATAATGAGATTGTGGGCATGTATACTAATCATCCAAATGTCGAAGTGGATTCGGGAACGGTAACAATTTTTGAAACAAGGCGGAGAATGCTTGAAGAAGGGCAGATAGCGGAATTTGCAGTAGAATTTTTTACTGTAGATGCAATGAATTATGAATTAAACACAGGTTCACGCTTTATATTCCTTTGTGAGGAAACAGAAGGGTACGTTCGTTTTGAAATTGACGAATATGTCCGGGCTAGACATGTTTTGCCTGTGGAAGAAGGATTGCTAAAAAGAGCATTTCTAATTCGGCAAGAAAAACCTTCCATAGAATATGCGTCTATGGAATATGACATCCTGCTTGAAGTAACTTTCAATGCAGATGGAACTGTTAGAGATGCAAGCATTCTGCAGCCAATAGATGTTGCAACCGTGTTCTTTACTAGGTACGGTATAACTGTTGCAGTACGAGAGTTTAGAGAAGAGTGAAAGGTGAGCTGTCTGTCCAGTGGGACGGGCAGCTTGCTTACTTTTCAATTAAAAGAACTTGTTAATAAATAAAGAATATATTATACTAAATATAAATTAGAGTTGAATTGAGAAAGAAGAGGGGAGATATAAGGATGGAACAAAATTCAAACGTAAAAGGATGGAGTATAGCGTCAATGGTACTAGGTATATGCGGAGTAGTATTGTGCTGTGTACCAATCTTACCTATTATATCAGGGACATTAGCAATTACATTTGCGGCAATAGGAATAAAGAGAGAAGGAAGCGGAATGGCAGTGGCAGGATTAGTAACAGGGATAATCTCAATAATAATTGCAACTGTTATACTAGTGGGAATCATATTTACACCAGATTATTATACTTATACTGAAGTTAATGAATTTGAAGCTGATGTTGTTTATGTTGAAGAATATAGGAACCCTATTGTAGGAAACTGGCTTGCGGAGAATCCTGATATGGGATATTTGGAATTTACAGAGAATGAATTTAGATGGTTTCGTTCACAAGACGATTTAACGGATTATTATTTCTTTGGCAGATATACTTATGGAGCTGGAGCTTTAAGGCATAGTGGACATGATTATGGAACACCAGGAAGAGAATTGTTCACTTTAAACATGACATATTTAGAAGAAAAAATGAGTGGAACTGTTAATGAAGTAGAAAGTCTAGGAATATTTATTATTGAAAGATTGGATTCTGTAGATTCATTATGGGTTGTAAACCAAAGAGAATGGACTACCCAACGTTTTAGGATAGATAGAGTAATCTAAAATGACAAAGATAAAGGGATAGAAAGTAAAAATGCTTTCCGATTGGAAAGCATTTTTACTTAAATATAGTTGCCAAACTATTATTTTAATACTATAATTGATATCGGTAATTAACATATGCGAGTATGCTGGAATTGGCAGACAGGCACGTTTGAGGGGCGTGTGTCTTATGACGTATGGGTTCAAGTCCCATTACTCGCACCAAAAGCTAATGAAGTGGCTTCCGAAAGTTGTAGAGAAGTTGTATACTAAATACAATTTTAACTCTGATTGAAGGGAGTCGTTTTTTGTATAAAAAACAACAAAATACAAAAAAATACTGACATCGAAGATATTTCTTTGTCAGTATTGCAAACTATTTCTATGATACGAAAAACGATAAGTCGACTGCAAAAGGTTGGTTTTTGTTTGCTATTAACAACTCATGTTTACCCAAATTCTTCTAGTGTTCAAATCGAAAACAACATCTTCATTCCAATCACCAAATCTATAACCTGGTTGTTCTGCGTCCAAATTACGATAACGCAAATGATTTTGATAGAGGACATCCATTGTAATTGGGGTTTCTCGCATTTCGTCCCAATGTTCCCAATCCGTTGAACTTCTATATGCAATTAAATCAAACACTAAATCGTTAGAGCTAAACTTTAATGTTACCTCTTGAAGTTCATTAAAAGATGGCAACACACCATCAATGCTTGATACATATTCTAACATTACGCCATTCATGATGTAGGTGTTATTTTGCGTGTCATGAGTGAATGAGCGAACACGCATCAAGGACGTATTAGAAAAACTGCAATCTTCAATGTGGAGCGAAGATGTTTCTATATCCCATCGAACAGAAGGTCCCGCGATTGTTGAACTGAATGATTGGAAATGTGTCGCTCCATCTATCTTAATGGAGTCAACTTTAGTATTATATGCGGAAAAAGTATGACGTTCTCCATTTATGTAGACGTAAAATTGTGAGGGTTCTAACTCTTGCACGCGATCTTGTGTAAGGGTGCAAAGAATATAAATGGCTCCCAATACTGCAACAACTAGAAGTACTAAAATTATGATAACTATGTTTTTGAACATTAAAAACTCCTTTCTTAATTTATATGGTGTTTTTTCGGATATTACATCCGCTATCGCACCAAATTTATTATTGATTTGCATTTTGGCGATGCTTCATGCTTTCACGCATAAATATATAGGCACTATCAAAATTTTCTTCTATACTTTTATCATCTCTTCCTCCAAAATTAGCACGGAAATAATTAAGGTGATTATAAACTAAATTCACATTATCAGTAATGCTATTGCCTTCCCAGTCCCAACGTCTGTTTCTTTGGTTATCTAGTTGACCAATAGCAGAATATATTAAAAAGGTTTTATAATAATCATTATATAAATTAGTGCTGCTTGAAAGGTGAACACATAACCTAATTACATTGTCATTAGGTGTAAAATATTCAACAATATCTAATAGTATGTCTCTATACTCAGAATTAAAAGTATCCCAAGAATTATAATTTAAGACTATTTCCAAAACAAAAACAGAGTTTCCGGAAGAATTCGTCCCATCTTCATAAAATAAGTACAAGCTATTTTGAAGCCTGTTGTTAATATAAGGATTATCATTGAAAGTGAATACTTTTTCGGAAATATTATTATTTTCTATATCAAGTGTAGCTAAAACAAAATTATCATCAGCTCTAGCTATTGAAAACCATGATACAATTCGTGTAATTCCAGTATCAACTCTATGACTCCCAGTATAATAAATTGTTACATTGTTGTAATTTCTCCTTAAGTGGTTTCTAAGTTGACGAGTTCTTCTTCTTTCACTCAAATTAGTTTCGCAACCTGTAAGCAATATAACTATTAGCATCACAAAAAGCATAGCACCTAGAACTTTAATTTTTTTCATATAGACGACTCCATTATATTCTTATATATATTAACTATCTGTTTGCACTTTTCTTTTATAATCTAATATTCTTTGTCTTCTCATCTCATTAGATTTTTTAAGAGTTGCAATTTGTTTATCAAACAATGCACATAAAGAATTAGTTTGCTCTATTGTTAAGTCTTCTTCTTGTATTTCTCCTGCACGATATTGTTTTTGTAGTTTTAACAACTTTGTTTCCTCATCTTCAATATTCTTAATATTTTCCATAAAAACATTTTTTGTATTTTCTGATTCTTTTATAACATTTGATGTATTGCTAGAATTCACAATATGAGTAGAATCGTTATTTCTTTTAAATAAGTCTTTGAAAAAAACTTTTATTTTATAAAACATACTGTTTTCATTAATTGATACTAACGTTTTTTCTTTTGTATCTTCTTTCATGTATACTCTCCTTATACTTAATTATAAACGATAATATTACTACCGTAACAAATTACAATAGTTAGTATTCGAAAATAATATTAACTACTTTTATCTATAATATTATAGCATGTATAGAGCACAACTTTTCATTACTTTTTCATTACTTTTTTGTTACGCCAATGATACCTATGGTCAAAGCAATAATATACGTATATAATATAAATTAATTATCTACACTCGCACCAATCTATCAAGTTTTATTATTACTTGCACAGGGGGGAACAAATGAGAACATTAAAAGGATTTATATTTTTAGGATTATCAACATATTTTGGATCGTGGATTATTGTGTTAGCTATGGGCTTTTTTATGAGCATTAGAACTTTTTCGAACCTTTTTAGTTTAACGCCAATTGTAGCTTTGTTAATGCTTGTATTAGTTGCCTTCTTTGCCAAAGAATCTAAAAAATATTTGGAAGATGAATTAGTAAAGTGGAGCAAAGAGAAGAGCAATGTAAGGAATATAATTAAAAAATTATTGATACCTCTAACAGTTGTAATAGCAGTAATTTTATTTTTCTTTTCTTTTTTTTCTATGCAGCATCATTTGCTTTTTCATCCTTATCACGATGCAAGGTTGCATGAAAAGATATATAATAACTCTAGATTTGAAGAGATAAGGATTAATAATGGAGAAAATGAGTATTTATATGGATGGTTCAAACATAATGAACATAGAGATGAACCCGCACCAGTAGTGATATTTTTTGGTGGTAATGCTCAAAGTGCATCATCAACAATGTGGCATTTTGAGGCATTTATTTATCAATATTTTAAAGAGTACAATTTTATTATGGTGGACTATCCAGGTTATGGGTTAAGTGCAGGAAGACCAAGTGATAGAGCGATGTTTGAAGCTGCGATTACAATATATGATTATGTCGTAAATATGCCGAACGTGGATGAAAACAATATTGTATTGATGGGGAATAGTATAGGAAGTGGAGTTGCTATTCACTTAGCATCAAGAAGAGATGTGACTGGTTTAATTTTGATTGCGCCGTATGACAGAGGAATAAATCTATATAATAGTGTTTTGAATATATTTCATGGACCTTTGACAGGTCTTGTAAGATACAGGTTTGATGTTGCTAATTGCGCGAAAAGTGTAGATGCAAGTCCTTTAATAATTGCCTCATACGATGATGAAATAATAAATTATCAATTGTCAAAAAACCTTGTAGAGTACTTTGATGATGTATACAAATTAGTTATGCTTAATAATGTGGGACACAATTTCATGTTGACAAATAGAGACACTTTGGAAGCGATTCAAAGCTATTTAGACCATCTTTTGAATTAGCTATATTAATGTAAATCAATAAATATTCTTAATTAAAATGATAAAAAAGGAAGTTAGCACTTTTGTGATAACTTCCTTAAACAATAGTTATTAAAAATTTATGGTTTAATTAAAACCAGGGCTTTTGATGAAAACATCACCAGCTTCTATGAAGTAATACGGGCTACGATTGAAAGCAAAGTTGTCATTTAATGTTATTCTATCCCCATCATCATTAACTGTTAGTGTTAGTGTTTCAATTCTACGATCGACTTCTGGTGATTCGCCACGTGATAATTCTGTTGAATTAAGTGTTAAAGTATTTCCTCTTAACGTGAAAGAACCTCTAAGTGTTCCGTCCGCTTGCGGCGTATGGTTGTAATTCGAAGGTGCCATTTTGAAGAAGACGAATGCTTGCGGCCTCACCGTTTCGTACTCTTCCTGCCTCTACAGCACTTTCTAATATCCATGAACCTATGATATCGAGTGGATCTTCTTCTGTTTGTTGCGCACCATTCTCTGCCGTGTCCTCCTCATCTTGTTGAAGAATAGCATCCGGTTGATCTTCCTCATTGGTTGGGCAAAACAAATTTGTTTCTACAAATAGCAGAACACCCACCAAAGCCACAACTAAAAGTACTAAAACTATGATAACTATATTTTTAATCATTTGAAACTCCTTTCTTATTACCTATGAATTTAATATCTACCTTATTCTATCATAATGTGTTCACATATTACAAAAAAATACTGACATTTGAGATATTTCTTTGTCAGCATTTTAAATTGTTTTTTATTTCTATGTGTGAGATGCGTTTTCTTTTTTTACTTCCCATATTCCTCTTATATTTGTATTAGGTTTCTTTAACAACAGGTTTATTATTGCTTCTTCAATTGCTACTAAAAGTTGCCATATAACAGCTACTACAATAAATATATTGATAAACAAGTGTCCTCCAATAATAGAATATATTATTAGACCAACAAGTAAGGCTAGTGAGCCTGCTTTACTTGACCATGTATGATTGAAACAAACTTGCCCATGCTTAATTAGTCCACTTATACTTGCTGATAGTGATCTAAGTACTAATATTCCTATGGCAGCAAACCATAGTTCATCCCATATATTCATTGCAGGCATCAACACAAAAATACCAACTACTATTAAAAGCAAATCACCAACAGAATCTAAATCTGCGCCTATTTTAGTTTTGCCATTAGGTATTCTTCTCGCTAAAGGTCCATCTATCAGATCAGTAAAACATGCTATGTACAGAATTATATAAGAAACAGGTCTTAATGGTGGGATAAATATAAGCACAATTGCTAACACTATTCGTAAACCAGAAAGCACATTTGGTATATATCTTAATTTCATAATTAGTAACTCCTCATTTTTGAATTATACTCCTTATGTCGAAAAATGTAAATGGTTATTATATCTTTAATCTCAAATAGACATTATCTTAAAAAATGTAATCATTATTTTTCAAATTTTATTAATGCAAATGAGAAAGTGAAGAGGTTTTATGGAGGTAAAATTACGTAGTTTTGCAAGAGGCAGTAAGAGTGTTCGTTTTTGACAATTTTATGTAAATATGGTATAATATATACATTACTAAATTCGGCGGTAGCCTTTATATATGTAAGCTCTATATTTGTTTTACCCAACTAGTGTTAACCTGGCCTATGGTCAGTCAAAAAACTCAAATAGCAGCTCAAACTTGAGCAAACAAAAAAGGAGAGAAAGAAATGAAAAAAAGTGCACTTACAACGTTAGTGGTAATGGTAATCCTAGTCCTAGTCTGTCTAGGCGGAGTTACAGCATATGCTGCTGAACCAGATGTGGAAGAACTTCCGTATCTAATTGCTGATGGGACTACGTATTACGAAACAGCGAGTGGTTTCGGATCTGGGCGGCGAGCGATTGTTAATGGAATGAATCCATATACTTCTGATCCGGCCTATGTGGCTATCAATGGATTCGCATTTTTATGTAAAAATGGCAATTTGTTATTACATGATTATGACGAATCTGTAATCAGTATCTATGTTCCGCCAGCACCAGAAGAGGCCGTTAGACTGTTCTTACACTTCAGAGGCCAGACCTTCCGAAATGGATGGGTAGATTCTTTGTATGTTACTCCCAGAGTGACTGAAGTGGAAGAACCCGAAGAACCCGAAGTGGAAGAACCTGTGGTGATTGAAGAAGAAGCCACTGTGGAAGACTTTGCTTTTATAACAAAAGAGGCAGAGGAGCCAGCTTTGATGATCTTGGATATCTCACCGTCAATGAATCGCAACAATTTTGTCATGAATACGGTGGAGTTCTGGGACTCCATCGACTTTACAGACAGAACGATTTGGGTGTTTAACCACCAAATTCGTGAGATTCAACCAGAAGAAGTAGGCAGACAAAGGTTTAGCGGGAGAACGGATGTTCACGGTGTTTTGAATAGGGCCGTAGCAGACGAGACCCTTGAAACCATTATACTAATATCCGACATGGAAGATACTGTCGGTAATCGATTAGTAGAAAGTGATAGAAGCATAAGAGTGGTCATATTTGTTCCATGGGCCAATTATGACACGAGATCTGTGGATCTGTTGCGCCAAAGGTGGCCGAATGCCACCATAGAAATATATATTTGGCAAAGATAGGACAAAGATAGCAAGTAAAAAATGCACTGAAGTAGTAAGTACCAAGTTAAATGATTTAGCGGCCATATGGCTGCTTTTTCATTTGACAGGGTAATGTGTATAAGTAATAAAGTCTGATTTTTATAGTATTGGAGTATCATTTGCAGGTCAAAAAAAAGCCTATAATCTATTGACTTTTTCAGTTTTGATTATATAATTATCATATTCTAAGTTAAGAAAATATAGGAGGAAATAGATGCCGTTTATAGAGGATATAAAAGACGAAGCAAGAAAAGATAAAAAGAGAATAATTTTGCCAGAGGCTACTGAAGTAAGAATATTAAAAGCAACGGAGAAAATTGGTAAAGAAGGATTTGCACAAGTAATATTGATAGGAAAAAAAGAAGAGATTCTTAAGGTGGCAAAGGAAAATGAAATAGACATATCAAGTGCTGAAATAATTGATCCAGATGAATGTGACAAAACTGAACTGTATACAAACAAGTTATTTGGGTTAAGACAACGTAAAGGATTAACAGAAAAAGGTGCTATGGAGTTAATGAAATATCCGATATATTTTGGAATGATGATGGTCAAAGAAGGAGATGCAGATGGACTAGTTGCAGGAGCAATACATTCAACAGCAGATGTGCTAAGACCAGCGCTTCAAATCATTAAAACTGAACCTGGAACAAAGATAGTTTCTTCATTTTCTCTTATGGTTGTGCCTGATTGTGCATATGGAGAAAAAGGAGTATTTGCTTTTTCGGATACAGGAATAAATCAAAATCCAAATAGTGAAGAATTATCGGAAATTGCTATTTCTACAGCGAAAAGCTTTGAATGTTTATTAGGAAAAGAAGCGAAAGTAGCAATGCTTTCATATTCAACATATGGAAGCGCGAAAGCGGATGAAGTAAGTAAAGTAAGTGATGCTATGAATATAGTTAAGGAAAAGGAGCCAGGACTGGATATTGATGGAGAAATGCAATTAGATGCGGCGATCATTACAAGTGTTGGAGAAATTAAAGCTCCTGGAAGTAAAGTAGCAGGGAAAGCGAATGTATTAATATTTCCAAATTTAGACTCAGGGAATATAGGTTATAAATTAGTTGAAAGATTAGCAAAAGCAGAAGCATATGGTCCGATATGTCAAGGACTAGCAAAACCAGTAAATGATTTGTCAAGAGGATGCAAGGCTGATGATATTGTAGGAGTAGTAGCTATTACTGCAGTTCAAGCACAAAGAGCTGAACAAGCTCAATAATCATGTTATTAATTAATATATATAATCCAAATTTACAAAGAAAAGGAGAAAGCATATGAAAATTCTAGTAATAAACTGTGGAAGTTCATCATTGAAATATCAATTGATGGAAATGGAAAACAAAGAAGTTTTAGCATCTGGGAAATGTGACAGAATAGGAGTTCAATCAATAAACAAGCCATTTATTGAATACAAAAGATTAGGTGGAGAAGAAATAATAGAAGAGTTGGATTTGCCAGATCATACAGTAGCTTGTGAAAAAATAGTAGAATATCTTTTAAATCCAGAATTCGGAGTAATCAGTGATCTAAGTGAAATAGATGCAGTTGGACATAGAGGAGTTCATGGTGGTGAAAGTATTAGAGAATCTGTAATTATAACAGATGAGATTCTTGAGTTGTTTGAAAAATGTTCTGATTTTGCACCATTGCACAACCCAGCAAACTTGCAAGGAATAAATGCATGTATGAAAACAATGCCAGGAGTACCACAAGTATTAGTACTTGATACAGCATTTCATTCTGACATGCCTGAGCATGCTGCTATGTATGCTATACCATACGAATATTATGAGAAATATGGAGTAAAAAGATATGGTTTTCATGGTACATCTCATAAATATGTGACTGAAGAAGCTTCGAGAAGATTGGGAATAGATATAGAAGATATAAATATGATATCATGCCATTTAGGAAATGGGGCAAGTGTAGCTGCTATTAGAAATGGAAAGAGTGTTGATACATCTATGGGATTCACCCCGTTAGAAGGACTAATAATGGGAACTAGAAGTGGTGATATGGATCCTGCAATCATAGAATTTATAATGCATAGAGATAATATTTCAATAGAAGAGATGACTACAATATTAAACAAAAAATCTGGACTGCTTGGGATATCAGGAGTAACAGGAGATGTTAGAGATTTAAAACAACTAATGAACGATGGAAATGAAAGAGCTAAACTAGCACTTGAAATGTTTACATACAGGGTAAAAAAATATATTGGAGCATACATGGCTGTTTTAGGACATGTTGATGTAATTACATTTGAAGGTGGTATAGGAGAATACAATAGAGACTTAGTAGAAAATTGTGTTTCTAACATGGAAGACTTCGGTATTAAAGTAAATAGAAATAGAACTGAGGAAGAAGAAGCGCAAGGAGTTATAACGACTTCAGATTCAAGAATAAAAGTATTAGTAATAAGAACAAATGAAGAATTAAAAATAGCAGAAGAAACAATGGAACTAGTAAAATAAAAAAAGAAAAAATGATTAGTAAAGCAAAATTTACTAATCATTTTTTTGTTGTCTAGAAAAAACTACAGAAGTAATGAAGAGAAGATATGAATATGGATTGCCTAATTGACATAACGAGCAAAAAGCGATATAATGGCAACAAGAATTTGGTTGAGCTTAGAAATAGTTTTATTTCTTCGGCCCAAAGTCTTAACATTCTAAATCCAAGGAGGGTAGGCAACAAAAGAGATAACATCAAACTACAAGAGATGAGACATCTTTTTGGATGTTAAGCGAGGAGACTTTTCTCCTAAAGCACATTGAAATTAATTTGATTATTCTTTTCGCAAAGGAGCTAAAACAATGAGTGACAACTCAGGTAAACAGAAAAGCTATCTTGATGGTCTTATTAAGAAGGCCCAACTAGCGGAAAATGCCTATCTAGGCATGACTCAAGAGCAAATCATAGAAATAGTTCGCAAAGCGGCAAATGCGGCAGGACACAAACGGACGGCACTATTACTAGCCAAAATGGCAGTAGAAGAAACGGGACGAGGTCGTGTAGAGCATAAACGCATAAAGAATCTTTATGCGGTTGAATTTGTGCTTAAGAACATCCTCCCACTAAAAACAGTTGGTGTGGTTGAAGAGTGTAAGCAGGAAGGCTATGCAGTAATAGCTAAGCCTGTGGGCACAATTGCGGCCCTAACGCCAACAACAAACCCAACATCTACAGTTATCTTTAAAGCGCTTATGGCTTTGATGACAAGAAACCCAATAATTTTTGCGCCTCATCCAGCTGCAACAAATTGCAGTATAGAGGCTGCAAGAATTATAAGAGATGCGGCAATAGCGGCAGGTGCGCCTGAGGATTGCATCCAATGGATTGAGCCGCCCTATATGTCAAAAGAGACGACAACAGAACTTATGAAGCATCCTGGTGTTAAAGTGGTGTTAGCTACAGGTGGTGCACAAATGTCCAAAGCGGCATACTCATCTGGCAAACCAGCTATAGGCGTAGGTCCTGGGAACGCACCATGCTATATTCATAGTTCGGCGAACCTTGAACAAGCATGTAATGATATCATATTGTCGGTTACATTTGACTATGGTATGATTTGTGCAACCGAGCGGGCTGTAATTCTGGATAAGTCAATAGCAGGGCGTTTTGAGTCAATTATGACACAAAATTGCTGCTATTTCTTGACAGCGGAAGAAACAGCCTTACTAACAAGCTATATGTTTGGCGAAGAAAATCGACTGAACCCGGATCCTGTAGGGAGAAGTGCTACTTGGATAGCGGAGCAAGCGGGAATAGAAGTGCCTGAGGGTACTGAAATACTTCTTGCGCCTTTATCAGGAGTAGGAGAAGAGTATCCTTTATCACAGGAAAAACTCTCTCCAGTGCTTGCTTACTATACAGTTGATGGAGTGGAACAAGCAACAGAAGTGGCATGTGCTATTCTGGAACTGAATGGTGAAGGGCATACTGCAGCTATTCATATAGCTGAGGACAACGAGGATATTAAAGTTTATATGCACGCAGTAAATGCTGGCCGTGTTATTGTAAATTCGCCTTCAGCGCATGGAGCGATTGGTGGCCTTTACAACAACTTAGTACCTTCCCTGACATTAGGGTGTGGTAGCTATGGAGGAAACGGAACAACAGACAACGTTACCGCTGGTCATCTCTTAAATTATATAAGAGTTGCATATAGGCGGGATAAAAAGCTGTGGTTCAGAAATCCTCCAGATATTCATAGAGGGATGTACTCAACCTCACATCTTCAAGTTGTAGATGATGTAGAGAGAGTATTCATAGTAACTGATGACACAATGGTCGAATTGGGCTACGTGGACATCGTGCGAAGAGAATTGGCGAAGCGAAGCAATGCTGTGGAGGTTAGACTTTTCACAGATGTAGAGCCTGATCCTTCTATCCAAACGGTTGAGCGCGGCGTGCAAGCTATGAGGGATTTCCAACCAGACACAATTATTGCGCTGGGCGGAGGATCCCCGATGGATGCGGCTAAAATAATGAGGTTATTGTACGAGCATCCTGAGCTTAGCCTTGAAGACCTAACAATGCCGTTCTTGGATATTAACAAGCGGGTTGTGAAGTTTCCAAAGCTAGGAGCAAAGGTAAGAAAGCTTATTTGTATCCCGACAACATCGGGTACAGGGTCAGAGGTAACGCCATTTGCGGTTATTACTGACAAAGTAACAGGGGAGAAATACCCAATTGCAGATTATGTGCTTACTCCTGAGGTCGCAATTGTGGATCCGCAGTATGTATTGTCAGCACCTAAATGGGTTGTAGCTGATACGGGCGCAGATGTTCTAACTCATGCTATAGAAGCACTGGTGTCTGCACTTGCAACATCAACTACTGATGCGCATGCTTACGAAGCCATTAAGCTGGTTTTCAACAATTTCGTAAAGAGCTATAACGGTGACGCGAAAGCAAGGGAAAATATGCATTATGCTTCTCTTGAGGCTGGCTTGGCATTTGCTAATGCGTTCTTAGGGATTAATCACAGTTTAGCCCATAAAATTGGCGCAGAATATGGTGTGCCGCATGGACGGGCGAACGCGATTTTATTACCTCACGTAATCCGATATAATTCGGAAAGGCCTACTCTGAGAGTGGCATTCCCAAATTATTCGAAACCGATGGCTGCGTCGAAGTACGCAGCACTTGCAAAATCTTTAGGCTTATCGGCAAGTACGGAGGAAGAAGGTGTGGCCTCTTTGATAAGAGCCATACAGGATCTTTTCAAGCAAGTGAAGTTGCCGAGCAGACTCAGAGAGTGCGATGGTATTACCGAAGAAGATTTCATGAAAGTGGTTGGTGATCTGGCCGAATTGGCATTTGAAGACCAATGCACAAGTGCGAATCCAAGACTTCCGGAAATTTCGGACTTAAGGGATTTGTATATCAAAGCTTTCTAATGTTTTAAAATGGTGTAATGTTGTAAAAAAATGCTATAATGTTTATTTAGAGCATTAAACGTGGTGAAGCATTAGTGTAATTGAATTAGATTTCAAATGAAAAAAAGAAAGGTGAAGTAGATTTATTCTGCTTCACCTTTTCTTTTTTAATGATTATTCAGTGTATTCTATGTATTTCTATATTATTGACTTGACTCGAGAGATCCTATGCGTCTTTCCCAAGCTCTTACAACTTGCATTCTTCTTTGTTCACCTAATTCTTCATTAAAAGCAAATATGCTAGGTGCATTTGGTACACCGGCTAGAAAAGTTGCTTGCTCAAATGTAAGTTCACTAGGAGGGACTCCGAAGAATCCATAAGAAGCATCTCTAATTCCATGAAATCCTCTGCCGTAATATATTACATTTACATATAGTTCTAAGATTTCATCCTTTGTATACATTCTTTCTAGGTCCAAAGCAACAAACAGTTCAGCAACTTTTCTAGAAGCTTGCCTATCTTGAGTGAAGTAGAGCCATCTACCAAGCTGTTGAGTTATTCCACTTGCTCCGTAATCAAAAGAAAAACTTGCCACATTAACAAATAGAGCGTTCCCGGTTGCGAGCAAATCTATACCCGGATGGTTATAGAATCTATGGTCTTCAACTGCTACGATAGCGGTTAAAAAATATTCGGAAATTTCATCAATTTCTATGAAATTTTCTCTAGTTCGAATTTCATTTACAGCATCATAAACAGAAATCTCATCTACCGCGTCCCTATATTGAGTATAACCAATATACCAAATTATGCTAACAGGAGTAATAATGAGAATTGTAAGAATAACGAATGTCCAAATTAGAATTTTCTTCATAATAATCACCTCGTTTTTAAATAAATATGTATGCTCATATATTATATCATATAATATATGAGTGACATTTAGGTGACAAAATTTTGAAAATTATTGTATAAGTTATCTAGTGTTATTATGATTTCTTTCTCGCTTGCAGTATGCATTATCTGAGATAATTCATTATAATATTGCCCGAAAAACAAATTACCTTCTTGAGTTAACATATCACTATTCAAACTGTCGTATTCTCCAAGTGCTTCGATGCCATCATTAGTAAGCATATTTTTATAATTAAGCCAATCAAATATTGTTTTAAAATAACTATGTACTATTACTTTTGGTATGGGGTGTGCGGCATCTTCAGTATGCCATTTTGCTTTATCATATATTTTTAGTTCCATTATTCATCTCTCCTTTTATTAACTCTAACAACACAAATTTATTTTATTAGACTAATTATATCATAAAAGTAAAAATGAATTTCAAATGGCAAGGTTTTGAGAATTATATATTTTTACATAGAGATATTGATTTTTTATTGCAAAAGATATATATATAATACAGATAGTGAGGCGAAAGAAATGAGTAAAATACTTATAGTATCAGGTGGGAATGTAGATAAAGAATTTATAAACCGATATCTTGAAATGGCAGGAAAGTGGGATGCTATTATTGCAGCAGATAAAGGGCTAGAGATGTTGGATGAATTAGAAATACTTCCTGATCATATTGTAGGAGACTTAGATTCTGTAAGTAGAGAGATATTAAGCAAATATGAAGGTCGCAGCCAAATACATAGGTATGATTCTGAAAAGGATTATACAGATACAGATATAGCGCTTAAGCTAGCGATAGAACTGGGAGCAAAAGAAGTAATAATTTTTGGCGCTGTAGGAACAAGATTTGATCATAATATTTCTAATATTCAAACTATGAAAGCTGCATTAGAAAACAATGTAGATTGTAAAATTGTTGATTTCAATAATGAAATTAGATTGATAGACAAAGCTACTACTATTATTAGAAAAGCAAATGATTACTTTGATTATAAATTTGTTTCTTTATTACCACTAACAACGGCTGTAAGAGGAATTACTTTAAGAGGGTTTAAGTATTTGTTAGAGAACAAAACATTAGCTATTGGTGAAAGCATAGGAGTGAGCAATGAACAAGTTGAACAAGAAGCAACAATAGATTTAGAAGAAGGAATATTGATGGTGATTAGATCTAAAGATTAAGTGAATTAACTTGGTCTAATATTACATTTATATTACGATACTATGACATATATTTACAGTTACCTCTACCTTTCATATAATATTTTAAATATTATATGAAAGGTAGAGGTAAAAAAATGAACAAAAGACTAATGAAAAGTATATTATTAATATTTTTAATGTTAATGATTGCGATGTTAACAGGGTGCATGGGTACAGAAAATGAGCCAGAAGAAGATGTTGCATATTATTATGATGAGGAAGAAGATGTATGTGAATTTGAAGAACTTTATGGGCCATTCGCGCCAGAAATGTGGGTAATAGAAGATGAAGAAACAGGTAATAAGATATATCTGTTTGGGTCTATACATCTTGGAATACCAGAAATGTTTCCGTTACCAGAAAGAGTGCTGCAAGCGTTTGAAGATAGTGATGTTTTAGCTGTTGAAACAGACACAAGACCATTAGCGACAAATATGGAGTTTGCTTCACTTCAATTAGAGCTTCTTACATTTCAAGACGGAACAACTTTAAGAGATAATATCTCTGAAGATGATTTAACAGAATTAAGATCAATAGGTAATAGGTTTGGAGTTCCGATTCGTCCAAATTCAATATTTACTCCACAAACCTATTTAATGCAGATAGCAACTGCAGCTTGGGAATATATAGGATTCTCAGGTGACTATGGAATCGAAGCATTTTTAATGGGAGAAGCTGACAGAAGAAGAATGGAAATAGTGGATATAGAAGATGCTTTTGAAAGTTTTAGACTAGCAATAGAAGTATCGGAAGAGGTACAAGACTTTATTCTTATGAGCGAATTAGCATCATTTGGAGATGAAGAACTTATGAAGGAATCTCTGGAGTTATTGTTTAGATCATGGGTAAATGGTACGATAGATCTTTATTATGAAGCTATGTATGAAGCGGTGTATGAATGGCATGGGGAAGAAGGATTGCTTTTATATCTAGAATATATGGAAGGACTTATTTATCTCAGAAATATTATAATGGCAGAAAGAGCGGTAGAATTCCTAGAAAGTGGAGATGCATATTTCTTTGTGGTAGGAGTATTGCACTTCCCGGGAGAAGATGGAGTTATACAATTACTTAGAGATAAAGGATTCAATGTAGAACGTGTTATTTAATGTTGAATCAAGTTAATACTGAATTAGTAATATAGAAAAATAAAGAAATAAAAAATATCCAAAGCTTTTTCAAAGCTTTGGATATTTTTGAGTGTGTTTTAATTAAAACTTGCAAAATAAGCTGCTAATGAACTTAGTGAATATTCTACAAACACATGAATTTGACCGTCTAATGTAATGCCTTCAAATTGGTTGTGACCAATAATGGTATATGTTGAAGTAAAAGGTGCAGGTAGTGAAATCCAATCTACATCCATTCCTCTTGCTTCTTCTTCAGTGAGGGTAATACTTAATTGATTTCCCTCAATATGGAAAGTACCACGAGTAGTACTAACACCTCCAGGAACATCCCCTACGTTTGATATAACTTGGTTTCCAGGCATTAATTCATACATAGAGAAAAAGCCAGAATAAAAACCGAATTCTTGAGAAAAATGAATCTCAGAAGCTACAAAGCTTTCGCCAATATCTAGGGTGTAGAAATCTATAGTGTCTTCGTCTTCATCTTCATCATGTCTTTGAGTTTCTTCATATTGTTCATGTTCTTCAGAAGCTGATGAGTCATATTCTTCAGAATCTAGATTAAATATGTTTATCACTCCGGTAGAGTCTAGAACTATAGTTGTTACTGCCAATACAAGAACTATAATTAGAACTATAATTGATATAAGTACCCAGCAAGGTACTTGTGCTACTTTTTTGTTTTTAGAATTATTATCCATTAAATCTCTCCTTATATTATTTCTAATTTAGAGTTTATCATGACAAGAGAAAAATGTAAATAATTGAAATTTAGATATTACACTAGATAAATGAATAATAGAAAGTGGTGTAAAATTTTATGATTAAAGTAAACATGATTAAAATACTATATGGATTAAAAATAGAAAAATACAAATAATAGTATTGAAGGAGGTTTATTATGGACGATAAACAAAAAATAAATTGTACTGTGGGAAGTTGTCAATTTCATGATGATGAGAAACACGAATGTGAGCTGAATGAAATAACAGTAGAACCATGCTTTGAATGCGACACAGGGGATCCGGAAGAAGAATCGATGTGTGGAAACTATACTAATGCAGATGAGAAGAAATAAAAAAAGACTAATAATTTTGTGAGAAATAGGCGTATGGTATGTATATATCATACGTTCATTTTATTTCTAAAAAACGTATTGACATTGGACTCAAATCAAAATAAAATGAAGGTGAAAGTTAATGAAAAATTTTATTAACTATTCACTATTAACTGTGATTTATTCGCAGATATGGAGGTATGGTTATGCCATTAGTTACAACAACAGAAATGTTCAAGAAAGCACATGAAGGCAAGTATGCAATCGGTGCATTTAATGTAAACAACATGGAGATTATTCAAGGAATTGTAGATGCAGCAAAAGAAGAACAATCCCCACTAATTCTACAAGTATCAGCAGGAGCAAGAAAATATGCAAAAGGAATTTACTTAAAGAAATTAGTAGAAGCAGCAATTGAAGATACTGATTTACCAATTGCATTACATTTAGATCACGGAGAAGACTTTGAGATTTGTAAAGAATGTATAGATGCAGGATTTACATCAGTTATGATCGACGGATCGAAATATAGCTTTGAAGAAAATGTAGCTTTAACAAAACAAGTGGTTGAATATGCACATGCAAGAGGAGTAGTGGTAGAAGCAGAGCTTGGGAAATTAGCAGGAGTGGAAGACGATATAAGTGTTGCAGAAGAAGATGCAATATATACGGATCCAGATGAAGCAATTGAATTCGTAAAAAGAACAGGATGTGATTCATTAGCAATAGCTATAGGAACAAGTCATGGTGCTTACAAGTTTAAAGGTGAACCAAAATTAAGATATGATATTTTAGAAAAAATTCAAACAGCATTACCAGGATATCCAATAGTATTACATGGTGCATCAACAGTTTTACCTGAGTTTGTGGAATTATGTAATAAATATGGAGGAGACCTATCAGGGGCAAAAGGTGTTCCAGAAGATATGCTTAGAAAAGCAGCAACAATGGGAGTAAGCAAAATTAATATTGATACAGATTTAAGATTAGCAATGACAGCAAAGATAAGACAACATTTTGTAGAAAACCCAGCAGATTTCGATCCTAGAAAATACTTAGGACCAGCAAGAGATGCAATTAAAGAAATGGTTAGACGTAAAATAAAAGATGTATTAGGATCAGATAATAAGTTATAAAACATACAAGTCTATTAGCTTCTTGGCTGAATACAGATGAGTATGAAAAAAGGAAATTTGCTTTTAGCAAGTTTCCTTTTTACATGTTATTTTGTTTTAAAGCTCTTTCAATTTTTCTATCAGCATCTTTTTTTGCAATGTCTTCACGTTTATCATATAATTTTTTACCTTTTCCAATACCTAAATCTATTTTAACGAAGCTTCCTCTAAAGTACATAGATAATGGTACTAGTGAATATGACTTTTGTTTTATTAAACCAATTAGTCTGTTGATTTCTTTTTTGTTTAATAATAACTTTCTATCACGAAGAGGATCTTTGTTATGTATGTTTCCGTGCTCATAAGGACTTATATGTAAATTATATATATATAGCTCACCATTTTTAAAATTTGCATAGCTATCTTTGATATTAACTTTTCCATTTCGAATTGACTTTATTTCTGTGCCAGTTAAAACAATACCAACTTCTAAAGTATCTTCAATTGTATAGTTGTGTCTGGCTGTAGGGTTTTTACAAATTTGTTTTGACATTTGTACCTCCTTTAAGCTTTTATATTTTGCATCTCTTGCAAGTATAACATAAATATAAGGGTGTAATCAATACACCCTTATATCTTAGTTATGATTAGTCTCTTCCAGGATTACGAGTAGTTCGAGCAGCATAATACCATATAGCACTTATAATAATAAGACCAACTATACCTAAAACTGTCCAAGTTATTATTTGGCCAGTAGTAGGAGCCGTGCTGAATGGTGCATTAGTTCTTGTTGCTTGATATCTAGCGTTGTTAGTAGTAGCTGTTCTCGTAGTAGTATGGTTAACACCATCTCTAGTGACGTGAGGTGCTCTAGCATCTCTTGTACGAACTCCATCATCAACAGTATTTCTTACACGATTCATAGATCCTCTTACTGCTCCACCTACAGCAGAACCAGCATCTTCTACATCATCTGTTATTCTTTCAGCAGCATTTTGTATTCCACGAGACATTCTGTTAGCTGTGTTGGGTTTAGTAGCGGCAAAACTAACATTAGTTATGAATAAAAATGCTAAAACTACAGATATTAATAATACTAGTCTTCTAGTCATGATTGATTTACCTCCATATTTTTTTAAAAAATTTGTCGTTTTATTGACCTAGTTATATTATTAATATTAGACATAAAAAATATTCAGACAAATATAACCTATGTGAGTAGACTAATACAGCAAGAAGGGTTGTATGAAATCTATAAAAAAAGAAACTTACCATTGCGGCAAATTTCTCCAATTTTTTTGATAATTCTATATTATAATTGTTTTAATCTAACGAAAATAGCTATTGAGAACAGTACTAAAACAATTCCGATTGTAATTATAATGATACTTAAGATGTTTTCTGGAATAAAGAAGTCTTGAGCTGTTGGTGTTACTGCGGTTGCTGGCTGATTAGGGCGAGGAGCATCAACTACTGGTCTGTCACTAGGTTCGTCATCAAGATCGTAATCTTCATAATCAAATTCAATTTCTCCAGGCAAAGTGTTCATATTACTTGGAAGTGCATTTACATATACAAATGATGATAAAGCTAAAATAAGTATAAAAATCATTAATAATATTATTGAAGTTTTTTTCATTGGTTCCTCCTTGAGTTTAGTAATGTAATTTCATAAATTAATAATACATAATAAAGTAAGATTTGTCTAGCTTAAAAAGGTTTTTTTAAGAAAAAATTAAATCTTCATAATGGTTTTCTTAATCAGAAAGGGAATCTGACCTTGCTTTTTCTATGTGTTTTCTATATAATTGAACAGAAATAAAAGTAAACGTAGGAGGAAATATAATGAGAATGGCTAGTGATAGAGGGATAAGTTTAATAGCATTAATTATAACAATAGTAGTACTACTTGTATTGGCTGGGATATCAATTTTCTTGATACTTAATGAAGATGAATACACAGAGGAGACATCAACTATTGAGATTGAGGCATGTGAAGAATATGAAAGACAAGTAAGCGAAATATTAGAAGCAGCGATAGCACATTGGGAAGAATATCCGCAAGATATGTTTAGAGAAAGCGTAACATATGCTTTAGAAGGAACAAACCTTAGAATGTGTGATGATGTGCGTTGTCTTGCATATGATCTTAGAATTTACTTAACTGATGGAGTACATAGATATGGATACATAGACATAATAGATCATACTGTAGGATTTGACAGATAAAAAGGAGTAGAGTGATGGAAAACGAAATTAAGGCATGCTTAGAAAGAAAAGTAAATTATTATGAAACTGACATGATGGGAGTAGTACATCATTCGAATTATATAAGATGGTTTGAAGAGGCAAGAGTTATGTGGATGGACAAAGGTGGAATCCCATATGAAGAAGTAGAGAAATATGGTGTTCAAATGCCAGTATTAGGAGTATCTTGTGAGTATAAAGTTCCTGCAAAATTTGGAGATACAATATGTATAGAAACATATACTAAAGAAGTTACATTTGTAAAATATATAATTGGATATAAAATTACAAATAAAGAAACTGGAGATCTGTTATGTATAGGAGAGACTAAGCATTGTTTTGTAGATAATACATTTAGGCCAGTAAATATTAAAAAGCATAATCCAGAGTTAACTGAGAGATTATTAGCCTTATGTTAGATAATATGAAATAAAAATAAAGAAAGATAAATTAGAACTCATATTTCTAATTTATCTTTTTTAAATTTAGTTTTTTAAAAAGGTTTAAAGCTAAATCATGAAAGTTTTCTCTATGTCATTCATTGTTTCTGCTTTTCTTATTAACGTATCTTGTCCGTTTTTGCATACTAGAACTTCTGCAGGTCTTAACCTTCCTGTATAGTTAGAGGACATACTATAACCATAAGCGCCTGTGTCATGTATTTTAACATAATCTCCTATTCGTGGTAATAAAATTTGTCTGTCTGTAGCTAATACATCACAACTTTCACAAACATTTCCTGTTATAGTTGCTGTCACATACTTGTCATCATTTTCTGAACTTGCTAGAAGCGGATTTCTTAAAATTTCTACTTTGTGGTATGAATCATACATTGATGGTCTAAGAAGTAAATTCATTCCGGATGTCTGTACCAACCCAAATCCTATTGTTTTCATTTTTTACGCTATTTACTGTGCCTAGGATATATCCAGATTCACAAGGTATATATCTTCCTGGTTCAAACTTAAATTCTACCATATGATATTCATTTAAGAAATTAGATAATACAGGTTTTAGTTTATCAATTAATGCGTCTAAATTTAACTCTTTTTCATCTTCTTTATATGGGGTCCCAAAACCTCCACCTAAGTCTATTATTTCCAAATCTTTAAAATGTGTTTTTGCGATTCTAAGTAAGCTTTCTACTCCAGTTACAAATTGATCTATATCTGAATCTAGAAACAAGCTTCCTAGATGTTGATGTATACCTATAACTTTTATATTATATTTTTCGCATACTTTAAATAGTTCTGGTAAGTTTTCTTCAGAGATTCCAAACTTTGTTTTTTTACCAGAAGTGTCTACTTTATCTGAATGTCCAATACCAACACCTTCAGGATTGATACGAACCATGATGCTAATATTTTGTTTTGCTTGTCCCAATAATTCTACTTGAGAAATAGAATCCAAACATATTGTTATATCTTTATCTATTACAGCTAACATTTCCTGAAGAGATACATTATTACAAACGTAAAGAATATCATCTTTATCAAAACCTGCAAGTTCAGCAAGTCTAAGTTCAACAGGTGACATTGAATCTATTGATAATCCCATCTGTTTTATCTTCTTTAAGATATGTAAATTGTTATTTGCTTTAGTTGAATAATGCATCTTTATTTTAGATACATTTAACTCCGATTTCAATTTTTCAGCAAAATTAATCATATTAGTTATTCTGCTTTCTAATACTTGCTCATCATATACATATAGGGGACTACCATGCTTTTTTATTAATTCATTCGCTTCCATAATGCTCCTTTCATTAAAACTAGACTGCTAGTAGTAATTATGTTAAAATTTATTAATATATTATACAATAAGTTTAGTGGTGTTGTATATAATTTTAGGAAATTAAGTAAACTAAGAGAAGAAAGAAGGGCAAATGAGAGAAAACCAAATTAGAAAAAGAAGAAAAGTAATTTTAGTAGGTGTAAATGTAGATAATGATAAAAGTTTTGAATATTCAATGCTTGAACTAGAAAATCTTGCAGTTGCATGTGATTTTGAAGTAGTAGATAGATTAGTCCAAAATGCAGAGAAGATTCATAGAGGACATTATTTGGGAAAAGGAAAGTTAGAAGAGTTAGCAATTTTAATGGAAGCAAAGAAAGCGGATGTAGCTGTGTTTTTTGATGAACTGTCTTCTGCGCAAATAAAGAATATTGAAAGATATTTAGAAAGTATGATAATGGATAGAACCAATTTAATATTGGACATTTTTGCAAAGAGAGCACAAACAAAAGAGTCTAAGATGCAAGTTGAAATAGCTCAGCTTCAATATATGTTACCTCACTTAACGGGGTCGTATGAGGAATTAAGTAGGCAAGGTGGAGGAGCCCGGTCTTGCAAACAAAGGAGCAGGAGAAACAAAATTAGAATTAGATAAAAGAAGAATGCTTGGAAAGATTTCTAAGTTAAAGCAAGAGTTAGAAAAGATAACCGGCGAAAGAGAAGTGCAAAGAAATTTAAGAATGAGCAAAGAGATTCCGGTGGTATCTTTGGTTGGCTATACAAATAGTGGAAAGTCTACGATTATGAACAAAATGGTAGATATCTATGAAGGGAATGAAGAAAAGAAAGTATTAGAAAAGGATATGCTTTTTGCAACTTTGGAAACTTCAGTAAGGCAAATTAGTTTAGAAAAAAATAAAAAGTTCTTGCTAACTGATACGGTTGGATTTGTAGATAAATTACCACATAAGCTAGTAAAAGCATTTAGATCAACACTAGAAGAGATAACGAAAGCAGATATTATATTGCATGTAATAGACTATTCAAATGAAGACTATGAAAAACAAATGCAAGTAACAGATGAGACTCTTCTAGAAATAGGGGTAAAAGATATTCCTATTATATATGTGTATAACAAGTGCGACTTAAAAGGAATGACTGCGCCAAGAGTAAACGAGAATGAAATATTTATGTCTGCAAGAGATAAGCTCGGGATAAGAACTTTGATAGAAGTTATTAAGAAAGAAATTTTTAAGGATCATATTACTTGCAAGATGATGATTCCTTTTGATAAAGGGAATATAACGGCGTATTTAATGGAAAATGCGAATGTCATTTCGACAAAGTATAATGAAGAAGGTACATTAGTAGAATTAGAGTGTAAGAAAAGTGATTATGAGAAATATAAAGAATATGTAATCGAAAGTAGTTGATATGCAATAAACATGAATGAAGCTGCCACCTCGTAAGAGGGGGCTGCTTCAAACAATCTGTTAAATTCTGCGAATGTATCATGCACAATCCGCATTTTTCGTAGAAGCCGATTTGGATCGACATAATGATCTGCATAATCGGGGGCAATCAAATGTTGACTGAGAATCTCCCATTCAGGGAGAAATTCTTCGTCTGTAAGATAGCCCATGAGCCAATACGAAAGACTTCCTCCGAGTTCTTCCAGATATGGAAGAAAAGAAGTTGAGAAGACAATTAATAATGCATCTTCTCG
The DNA here is from genome assembly GCA_009785865.1 of Oscillospiraceae bacterium. Taxonomy (GTDB): domain Bacteria; phylum Bacillota; class Clostridia; order TANB77; family CAG-508; genus WQVL01. The sequence goes on from WQVL01000005.1 coordinate 54,435, forward strand.
ACTAAATATTTCCTCGAAATTCATTACATTGGGATCTCCCATCAGCTCGCGAGTTGTATCGAAATAATAGGATAACTCAGGCCAATCAAGAGCCTGAAGACTAGGAATGTCAAATATGCTCTTATCATATGGTTCCGGATTCCGAAACACAATGAACAGTATGACGGAAATTGCGATTACTCCTACTAACCCACAACAGATAATTTTTTTCATGTGTAGACCTCCTTTTAATTTTCCAATTGTGTGGGAGTGCTACACCGGCTCCCCAATTGGGAAGCCCTTTGTGTAAAGCTTCTATCCTACAATTATACCATTTTTCATGTAAAATTTCAAATTAGGGAAGAGAAAGCAAGCATAAAACAAAGCTCCAGAAGGGAAATCTGGAGCTTTGCTTTAGACTAAGAAACAGTAAAACAGTTATTTAGTCTCTTCTCTAATATATTCAATTTCTTCATTATTTAAGAAGGATATATTAATATAAACAACGCCTCCGAGAGTAATTTCCTCCGAGCTTTTTTAATAAGAACTTTACTTGCTTTTAGAGTTCCGGCGGTAGCTAATACATCATCAACAAAATAGAAATTCTTATTCTCATAATTATCATTCTTAGGAAGGCATAAGATATCTTTGCCATATTCTTTTTCGTATTCTACAGAGATTACTAAGTCATCAGGAAGTTTTCCTGGCTTTCTTATAGGGACAAAACCTTTACCTAATCTAGTTGCAATAGTAGGACCAAAAATATATCCTCTTGACTCAGGAGATATTATATAATCTACATCCTCTGGTACCTTTTTGCACATTTCTTCAATTATATTATCAAAAGTAGAGCTATCAGCTAATACAGGTGATATGTCTATAAAGTTAACGCCTTTTATTGGGAAGTCTTGTATGTATCTTGGTTCAACCATATAAATCACGATCCTTTCGGTATATATTTCGACATAAATTGACATCTTTCAATATATTTATACTATAAAGTAAAGATAAAGACAATAGAAAAAAGTTTTGATTTTTTGAAGTTAGTCACTTACTTGTCACTTTGAAAGGATATAATCATAATCAGGAGGGAAGAGAAATGGAAATTTTGAGAGTTGAAAATCTAACTAAAACATATGGGAAAGGTGGTAACATTATTAAAGCAGTAGATGATGTTAGCTTTTCTATTGAAAAAGGACAATTTGTTGCAATTGTTGGAACAAGTGGTAGTGGTAAATCTACATTACTTCATTTATTAGGAGGAGTTGACAAACCAACATCAGGAAGTGTTTTTGTAGATGGTAAAGATATATATAAATTAAATGATGATTCGCTTGCGATTTTTAGGAGAAGGCAAGTAGGACTTATATATCAATTCTATAACTTAATACCAATACTAAATGTGGTAGAGAATATTACATTACCAAAAGATTTAGATAGAGATAAGGTAGATCAAATGCAGTTAAAAGAATTATTGGGCATGCTTGGACTGGAAGACAGAAAAACACATTTACCAAATGAGTTATCTGGTGGTCAACAACAGAGAGTGTCAATTGGGAGAGCATTAATTAATAATCCTGCAATTGTTTTAGCAGATGAACCCACAGGGAATTTGGATTCTAGAGCAAGTGATGAAATAATTCAGGCACTTAAAATGTCTAATAAGAAGTTTAAGCAAACTATAATACTTATTACACATGATTTAGAAATTGCAAAACAAGCAGATAGAATTATTACAATTGAAGATGGAAGAATAGTTAGAGACGAGGTGAATTAAGGCTATGAATATATTAAACAAATTCACTCTTAGAAGTCTTAAGTTAAATAAGAAGAGAACAACTGTAACAATAATAGGTATTATTTTATCAGTAGGACTTATTACTGCAGTTGCGGGTATGTTTTCGAGTTTTAGGGAGAGCATAGTTAACAATATTATAGAAACCAGTGGAAAGTATCATACAATGTTTAGAGATGCTCCAATTAATAGTATAGATGTTGTAAGGAATAATAGGAGAGTAGAAAGCTACTATTATGTACAAAATATTGGTTTTTCAGAGTTTGACAGTGTAAATACTACTATTTTGCATGTAATAGGGTTTAATAATTCTGCACTTGAAAATGCAGGGATTCAGCTCATGAGTGGTAGGTTTCCAGAAAACGAGAATGAAATAGTAATAACTAGAAGAGTAAATATGAATGCAAATGAATTATATAGAGTAGGAGACGTTTTAGAATTAGAAATATTTGATATACATGATATATTGTGTTATGAAACTGAATATCTAGTGCAAGAACGTACACATCTATTTACTAGGGAAGTGACTGTAGTAGGAATAGCAGACAATATACACAATTTTTTAATTGATTCTTATAGAGAGCAAGGAAGGATAGCTGTAATTACATATGTAAATCAGCCTACAGATAGAATAAATTTATTTGTATATTATGAAGATCCAAGACAGACAGATGAATTAAATCAGATTCTTATAAGTGCTTTTGATATGAGTAGTCAGAATGTTATTACAAACAGAGAGCTCTTAAGATGGCAAGGTGTAGTTGGTGACATGGTAATGAGTGCTTTGCAAGGCATAGCGGCGGTTGTAGTTGGAGTAATTATATTTACAAGTGTTTTTGTAATTAGAAATGGATTTGCTATATCTGTTCTAGAAAGAAACAAAGAGATGCGGAATCCTTGCAAGCATAGGAGCGACAGGAAAACAGATTAAGAAAAGCGTTCTTTATGAAGGATTTATATTAGGAGTAGCCCGGAATACCTCTTCGGAATATTGCTCGGGCTCAGTGCGGTATATACATTAATATTTTTGGTAAATAGCTTGCTAAGTAATGATATGAACATGACTTTCATATATGTAGTACCATATCTTGAAATACTGGTTTCGATACTTTTAGGAGTTATTACTATATATTTATCATGCTACTTTATAGCAAGAAAAACTTCAAAGATATCACCAATTGAGAAAGTAAGATCTAATTATGATATTAAAGTAAAGTCAAAGAAATTAAAGACACCTAAAGCGATAAAAGCATTATGGGGTGCCGGTGGAGCGATTGCATATAAAAACTTACAAAGAAATAAGAAGAGATATAGAGTAGCTGCATCTTCGATGGTGGTAAGTGTAATGATCTTTATAACAATGTCTTCGCTTACGAATTATATATTTACAGGAACATTACATCAATTTGAAAATAGAGATTTTAATATGTCTGTAGTAGCAAGGGGAGGAGATAGAGATTTCTCTGATAGTGTAGATGCTATTATCAATATGCTAGAAGAAGATGATGAGTATTTAATTATTAGAGAGGCTGTTACAAGAGTAAGTAGAAGCTATTTGAATCCAGAAATGATAGACCCGGCAGATACAGGAGAGTTTCTTCCTATTATGAGTGTTTATTCAATAGGTCAAAGAGGATTTAGGATTTTCTTAGAAAGCTTGGGGCTAGATTATGAAGAGCATAGAAATAGTGGGATTTTTGTAGAGGGCAGAGATGTTGGGTTTGATTATCATAACAGGTTTAATGTTGAAGATAGTGTGGAATTACAAGGTGAAGATGAAATAATAAATATCAATATTGCAAAGCATATAGAGAGTAGTACGTTAAATAGGTTCGGATCCAACTATATTATAGTGAGTGATGAGACTTTAGATAGGTTAGGAGCTAATCCTCAGAGTATTTCTATGATGATCAATGCAAGTGATCCGTATTTTGTGGAAGAAGAGATTATGAGATTAAATGAAAATTTATGGGTTAGTAATTTTGTAGCGGTTCAAGCAGAAGCTGAAAGAATGATTCTTGTAGTATCAATATTTCTATATGGATTTATAGCTGTAATAATAACTATAGGGGTTACAAATATCATAAATACTTTAACAGCAAGCTTAAATTTAAGAAAGAAAGAATTTGCAATGTTAAAGGCAATTGGTACAACTAAAAAAGAGTTTAAGCAGATGATAAACTTGGAGAGTATATTCTTGGGTGCAAAGGTACTGTTAATAGGTATTCCTCTGGGAATGTTTTTCTCATACTTGATATATCATTTTATGCCAGTATTAGAGGTTTCAGGTATTTCTTATGATCCAAATATTAGAGGTATAGTTATATCGGTAATAGCAGTGTTTGTAATTGTGAAACTTATTATGAGTTATTCTATGAGAAGAATTAACAAAGAAAATATCGTGGAAACAATTAGAAGAGATAATGTTTAATTAATTAAATAAAAATGATATAATTGCAAAAGAGTATTAGAACTTGATGTTCTGCGTATTCAATAATGAAAAAAGCGAGGTGATAATTATGAGTAAAATTTTGTTGGTTGAAGATAATCCTTCGATCGTTAAAGGATTAAAATATTCTTTAGAGCAAAAAAATTACAAAGTAGTTATCGCTTTTAATTATGTAGATGCTCTGGAAATGTTAAATGATACCTTTGATTTAGCTATTTTGGATATTACTCTTCCTGATGGAAGCGGATATGATATCTGCAAGAAGATAAAAGAAGAATATGAAATGCCTTGTTTATTTCTATCTGCAAAAGATGAAGAAGAGGACATTGTAAAAGGTTTAGAACTAGGAGCAGAAGACTATATTACTAAACCATTTGGAGTTAGAGAATTATTGGTTAGAATAGAGAAGATTTTAAAAAGGGAAGTTAAAAGAAAAATAGTGGTTGTAGAGAATACCAAAGTTGATTTAGATAAAATGCAAGTGTTTGTAGATAATAATCTAGTTAAATTAACGAAGGTAGAATACAAGATTATATCTTTGCTATTTACTAATTTGAATAGAACAATAACGAGAGAAAAGTTAATTGATGTTATATGGGATATAGATGGTAATTTTGTTAATGACAATACTTTAACAGTAAATATTAAAAGAATAAGGGAAAAGCTTAATAGTGATGTGATTAAGACTGTTAAAGGGATTGGATATATGGTGGAATCAAATGAAAAGTAAGATACTTAAGTTAGGAATTATAATTGTAATAGTATTAACTGTATTGTCGATTACAGTTAATACTTTCTTGCATAGAAATTATACTAGAAGAGTTAATGAAGTAGTTTTGGCTATTGTAGGTATAGTGAGAGTTGAGTATCCAGACGTTAGTACTGAGGAACTACTTGGAGTTTTAAATAATAATGAATTAAGCTTACATGGATTAGAAAGATATGGAATAGATAGTGATGATATAGACATGATTAGAAATACTAGAGAAGCATACAACTTGTGGATGTGGAGTAATATATTAGTTTTGATACTGATGGCAATTTCGTTTGCTTTATTGTTATTAGCATATATTAGAAATCGAAAAAACAAAGTAGAGGAGATTACTAAATATATAAGAGAGATAAGTAGAAAAAACTATACACTGAAATTAGAAGAGAATGTTGAAGATGAATTATCAACATTACAAAATGAATTATATAAAATAACAGTCTTATTAAAAGAGCAGTCAGAAAATGCAGTGACTGACAAAAAGAATGTTAAAGATTCTTTATCAGATATTTCGCATCAACTCAAAACTCCATTAACTTCAATAATGGTGGGATTGGATAACCTAATAGATAATATCGAAATGGATGCTGAGACAAGAGAAGAGTTCCTTTATGATATGAAAAATCAAACTGAGACTATTAATTTCTTGATTAGTTCTATTCTAAAATTATCAAGATTAGACAGTAATGTAATTCAATTTGATAAACAGGAAATAATTATAAGAACTTTACTAAATGAAGTGCTTAAAAATTTAGAAAGCATGTCAGAAGCTAAAAAAATTAATATTGAAATACATGGAGAAGAAGATATCAAATTTCTTGGAGATTATAAATGGGAGTTGGAAGCATTAACAAATATTATAAAAAATTGTATTGAATATTCAAATGAGAATGGAATAATCAAAATAAACTATAGAAAGCTTAGCATATATACTGAAGTAGTGATTGAAGATAATGGCAAAGGAATGGATGCAAAAGATTTAAAAAATATATTCGAAAGATTCTATAAAGGGAAAAATTCATCTAATGAAAGTATAGGGATAGGAATGTCGTTATCTAAAAAAATTATTGAAAATGATAATGGAGATATAAGTGTCAAATCAACAATAGGTAAGGGGACAACCTTTACTATAAGATATATGAAGTAAATGGAGGTGAAAGGTATGCAAGATAAAGTATTAGATGCGATGAAAAAAGCAGGGAAGCCTGTTAATGTAGGAGACATAGTAAAACTTTCTGGCTTGGAGAGAGTGGAGGTGGAGAAGGCTTTTGCGAGCTTGAAGAAAGAGAGTTTAATAGTTTCGCCAGTGCGTTGCAAATGGGAACCTGCAAAGAAGTAGTTATAATTCAAATAAATATTGATTTAAAAAGTTGAAAGGAGTGAGCCTAAGGCCACTCCTTTCTTATTGTGCGCGACGATTAAACGTCGCGCAAGGAAAACCACGTGCTATGCACGTGAGAAATCAAAGAGCGATAGCGTTCAGTAAAAAACCTCCTTTTGATATACTAAAGATGATTTTGC
>WQVL01000006.1 GCA_009785865.1 Oscillospiraceae bacterium
ATTTCTTCATTTCCAGCATATGATTCTGACTTGGAGTTTAAGGAAGAAGAAGCGTGGATAGAACAAATAAAAGAAGCGATTACTGGAATAAGGAATGTAAGAGCAAATATGAATGTTCATCCATCAAAGAAATCAAAGTTAATATTTGTTACAGATAAGTATAGCGATTTTATTATTGAGTCCGAGGAGTTTATAAAAAAGCTCGGTTTTGCAGAAGAGATTGAAGTAGTAAATGATAACAAAAGTGCAAATATTCCAGAGAACAGCGTGAATATTGTAACATCAGAATTAGAAATATTTATTCCATTTGAAGATTTAGTAGATATAAATGAAGAGATAGAGAGATTAGAAAGGGAAAAAGCGAAAATTCTAATTGAAAAAGCTAAAACAGATGGTATGTTATCTAACCCAGGATTTATAGAGAAAGCTCCGCCAGCAAAAGTGGAAGAGCAACAAAAGAAGCTAGATCAGTTTAATGAAATGATACAAAGTATAGATGAAAGAATAAATGCGCTTAAAAAGTAATTTAATAATTAAATGAATAAAAGTAGTGCTCTATTTATATAGAGCACTACTTTTACCTGATTTTTCTAGTTTTTTATCTAACTTATTGATTATAAGTGAACACTCATTAATATCCTAATGATTCAACAAATTCTCGGATAACTGCTCTATGTTCTTGAGGAGCTCGTACGTAAATAAAAGTATTATCAATATATGATACAAAACCGTAAGCACCACCTGAAGTTATTGCAAATCTAGCCCAATTATTACCATTAGTTGAAACAGTTGTTCCTGACCCTATGTTGTCTAAATTAGTACGATTTTCAGCAAAAGCTGCGCTAGCTTGTGCTTGAGTTGGAACTACATGAAATTCAATCTGAAAACCTCGAGCATTGTCAATTGCAACTAAAGAAGTCACTGTATCTCCACCCATTTGGTGCGTTACATCGTGAACAGAAAATCCTGCCGCTCTTGCTTCCTCAGAAAAATCTTCAGAAGTAATTGCGGTTTTGTTTAGCGTACATCCAGAAAGTATAAATACTAAAGCAAGTGACATACACAAAAGTCCTGCTTTTTTCATAGATTTCATAGCTTAAAATCCCTCCCTTCATTTTTAGTATTGCCCAAATTTTTCTAGAAAATTTCGCAAATCTGTATTAAAAAACTTGTTAACCAAAGTTCAACAAATTTTCGAGCATATCTATTTTAAATGCCTAACAGGCTAAAAATATTTGCTATTCCAAAGTGGTGCAATATATAGTTGATACATACAAAAGCAACTATTACGGCTACGACTGATACTACAGAGAATTGGCGAAGGCTTAATGTTATAACCTTTTTTTCATTTGAATCATCCATAAAACTTCCTCCTCTTACTATTTAAAAGTCCATGACAAAATTTAATATATCATAAAGAATAGCGATTTATGTGCTTTTAACACAAAAGACATAAAATTGTAATGTAATCGTTCTACTGCTCTTTAACGATACATATAATTAAGTAGCTGAAGGGGGATTATTATGGTTAGAATGTCTGATGAAGTGGTAGATTATTTTAGTAGTACAAAAAGAATAATAAAAGGAAGTTTGACAGCTATAATTATTACAATAATATTGCTGATTATATATTCAGCAATATTAACATATACAACAATATCTGAGAGTACTATACCTATGGTTACATTAGCTATTACAGGAGTTAGTATTTTAATAGGGAGTCAAATAGCAGGAACACGTATAAAGAGAAATGGAATTGTGATTGGAATGGCTGTTGGAGCAATATATATCTTAAGTATTTACCTGTTGTCAAGTATCATATCAGGAAATTTCGGAATGAGTTTTTTCTCTATAATAATGATGATTATTAGCATCGTTGCAGGAGCTCTTGGAGGAATAATTGGAGTGAATAGAGGATGATGAAATTGTAAAAAAATAGTAAAAAACTTGAAAAAAGACAAACAAAGTGATAATATAATTTCATAGTAAAAATACTATTGGGGGTATCTTTTAAAAGAAACGAGGTGGAAGATGCCTGCAATAAGTAGATTTTATGGAATAACAATAAAAATGTTTTTTAGAGATCATAACCCGCCCCATATACATATAATATATGGAGAATATATAGGTGTAATGGATTTAAACAGCATGGAAATCACTGCTGGTGATTTACCAATTAATGCTCAAAAGTTAGTAAAAAAGTGGACAAGCAAATATAGGGAAGAATTGATTGAAATGTGGAATACAAAAGAGATGAGATATTTAATGCCACTAAGATAAGGAAGAGGGTGCAGATAAAAGTTATGGCCATACCAAAAATAGTAAGCGTAAAACCAATTGAAGATATGCAATTAATAGTATCTTTTGATGATGGAGCAGTCAGAAAATATGATGTAAAAAAGTTATTTAGCAGTCATCCTGTATTTAAAAAATTAGAGGATAAAGAATTATTCGAGTCGGTAAAAGTTGATATGGGTGGATCTGGTCTTGCTTGGAATGATGATATAGATTTGGCAGAATATGAGATATGGAAAAATGGAGAGAGAATATAGTTGAATCTAACCCCCTTTGGCTACTGTGTAGAGATAGTAGACAAAGGGGATTTTTTACTGCTATAATGTAGATTGCAAAGGCGGGATGAAGAGTGGAAAAGAGCTTGATAATTGCAGAAAAGCCATCTGTGGCAATAGAATTTGCAAAAGCACTTAAACTAAATACTACTAGAAGGAATGGCTATTTAGAATCAGAAACACATGTTATAACATGGTGTGTTGGGCATTTGGTAACAATGAGCTATCCTGAAAAGTATGATGAGAAATATAAATATTGGAGATTAGAAACATTACCATTTCTACCTAAAGAATTTAAATATGAGATAATTCCTAATGTCCAAAACCAATTTAATATTGTAAAAGAATTATTGAATAGAGAAGATGTTGTAAAGATCTATGTATGTACTGACTCTGGGCGAGAAGGAGAGTATATATATAGATTAGTTGATCAAATGTCTGGGAATGTGCAAAAAGAAAAAAGACGAGTATGGATAGATTCACAAACAGAAGAAGAAATAAGAAGAGGGATAGAACAATCTAAAGACTTAAAAGAATATGATAGTTTGGCTGATTCAGCTTACTTAAGAGCGAAAGAGGATTATCTTATAGGGATCAATTTTTCCAGACTTTTATCTATTCTTTTTGGTAAGACAGTAGCAAATAAGATAAATGAAGAAAGAGCTTCTATTTCTGTTGGACGAGTTATGACATGTGTATTAGGAATGATTGTTTCTAGAGAAAGAGAGATTAAAAACTTTGTAAAGACTACATATTATAAAATAGTTGGAGAGTTTGAAGGTAGTACGGGAGAATTATTTGAAGCAGAGTGGAAAGTTAATGAAAAATCTAGAATGTTTGAATCTACAAAACTATATAGTGAAACAGGATTTAAAAGTTTAGAGGATGCCAAAAACTTTATAAATGATATTTCAAACGAAAATGCAGTAATTTCAGAAGTGAAGAAGAGCAAACAAAAAGATAATGCCCCTCTTCTATATAATCTTGCAGAATTGCAAAATGAATGTACAAAGAAATTCAAGATAAAGCCAGATCAAACATTAGAAGCATTACAAAAACTCTATGAAAAGAAAATGGTTACTTATCCTAGGACAGATGCTAGAGTACTATCAACTGCTGTAGCAAAAGAGATTACTAAAAATTTAAACGGACTTGCAAAGAATTTCCCAGATGAAGAAATACAAGGCTATATAAAAAAGATGATTGATGAAAAGTATTCTACAAATATTGCGAAGACTAAGTATGTAAATGATAAGAAAATAACAGATCATTATGCGATTATACCAACAGGATCGGGGCAAGAAAATTATGAAAAGCTTTCAGATATAGAAAAGAATATATATAAGCTAATAGTGAAAAGATTTTTGAGTATATTCTATCCGCCAGCAGAATATCAAAAAGTGCAAGTAACTGTAAATATTGGAGAAGAAACTTTTCATACTAGTGGAAAAGTTTTAGTGCAAGAAGGATATTTATATGTAGTAAAATCAAAAGAGAAGGAAGATAAAAAAGAGAAAGAGGAGCCTTCTTTAGAGATATTAAATAGTTTGCGAAAAGGTCAAAACGTTTCTATAAAAGACCTGACAACTAAAGAGGCAGAAACGACTCCGCCGGCTAGATATAATTCAGGTAGTATTATTCTTGCAATGGAGAATGCAGGGAAGCTAATAGAAGATGCGGCTTTAAGAGAACAAATCAAAGGTGCAGGGATAGGAACGAGTGCTACTAGAGCAGAGATCATGAAAAAGTTAGAAAGAATTTCGTATATCAGTATTAATACAAAAACACAAATCATAACGCCAACTGAAAAAGGTGAAATTATTTATGATGTTGTAAAACAATCTGTGCCTGATATGCTCAATCCAGAACTTACTGCAAGTTGGGAGAAGGGATTGGAAATGGTAGCAAAGAAAGAGATTGATGCGGATGTTTTTATGGAAAAATTGGAGAACTATGTAAAGAATAAAGTGAATAGATTGAATTTTTAATATATCTTGATATATCATATAAAGCAAAACATATGAGCTAATAAGTTAGGAGGCGTTATAAAATATGAGTTTGGAAATAATGTGGGCTATACTTTTTCTTATTCCTATTTGCATAACTATTTTTGGTTTAATAGGGATAGCAAAACCTGCTATTATAATTAAGTTTTCTGGATTAAAGGAACTAGAAGAAGGAGAAAGAGAAGAATATAATTGGTTTTTGGTTGGTCCTGTCAGGCCTGCGCTGTTCCGTATGTTTGGTATCGATAGAGGACCCAAAGAGGAAAGAGCAAAAAAAAGAGGGAAATTTTATGTTGTAACTGGATTAATACTTTTAGCATTTATACTGTTGGTAAATATTGGGACTCGCCATGTCATTAATAATGCAATTGATGATTTCAGATCAGGAATTTATTTTAAAACAGATGGCTTTGCGATAGAACATGGAACTAATTGGAACACGACATTTAGTGGAGGAATCCTCAATCCAGAGCTAATAATAGAATTGCACTTTGCAAATAGATATGATTTTGAAGAGATAGAATTAGAAGATACATTTAGTTTAGTTAGTAATGTATTAAGGGGTGAAAATCTTAGCAGAACCGGTGGATTTGCTGCTTTAACTAATAATCTTTATTATATGTATTTTGATATTGCTGACGGAACACATGGAATTGCTCGAAGAGCTTTTGTGATACTGGATAAAGATAATCAGGTTGTTATTTCTTTTATAGCCTATAGTAGTCATGCCAATATAGGAAGAAGTGATTCTACTAGAGAAATCTTAAATGTGCTAAAGACAATTGAGATTGAATAAAAAAGATATATAATTAAAATGATATATCTTTTTATGATGAAAAATATTATAAAAGCTACACTTAATTGTGCAGCTTTTTTGTTGATATCAAAGCGAAATTATAATATAATGAACCTGAATATAACGAAATATAACAAAAAAGTATAGGGAGAAACTAATGTCAAACTTTGTGCATTTGCATGTTCACAGTGAGTATAGCTTGCTGGATGGAGCAAATAAAGTAAAAGAGTTGCCAGTAAGAGCAAAAGAGCTAGGTATGAATGCCATAGCTATTACTGACCATGGGACAATGTTTGGCGTTATAGACTTTTATAAAGCATGCAAAGAGCATGATATCAAGCCTATAATAGGATGTGAAGTATATGTAGCACCTAGAACTAGATTTGATAAAGAACCTAATATAGATAATCAATATACTCACTTGATACTCATTGCAAAAAATGAAGTGGGATATAAAAATTTAACCAATTTAGTATCTATAGGGTTCACCGAAGGATTTTATTATAGACCAAGAATAGATTTAGAACTTCTTGAAAAATATCATGAGGGCTTAATTTGTATAAGTGCATGTTTGGCAGGAAGCATTAATAGAGCAATACTAAAAGAAGACATGGAAGAAGCTAAAAAGATTGCTTTGTGGCATAAAAATCTATTTGGAGAAGACTATTATTTAGAAGTACAACCAAATGGCTTGCCTGAACAAGTTATGGTAAATCAAAAATTGATAGAGATATCAAAAGAACTAGATATTCCGCTAGTTGCAACCAATGATGCTCATTACTTGAAAAAGGAAGATGCATATAATCATGAGGTATTACTTTGTATACAAACAGGGAAGAAAATGAATGATCCAGATAGAATGAAAATGGGTACAGATGAATTCTATATCAAGTCTCCGGAAGAAATGATGGAATATTTTAAAAATATACCAGAGGCAATTATTAATACACAGAAAATAGCAGATAAATGTGATGTAGAGTTTGAGTTTGGAAATACAAAGTTACCTAATTATGAAGTGCCAGAAGAATATGGGACACATGCAGAGTATTTTGAAAAGATTTGCTATGATGGATTAAAAGAAAGATATGAAATAGATTTTGATAATGAACCTGAAAATGAAATTTTGGCTAGGCTGCAATTTGAGATGGGCGTAATTAAAGAAATGGGGTTTGTAGATTATTTCTTGATTGTATGGGACTTTATTAGCTTTGCAAGAAAAAATAATATTTCAGTAGGGCCAGGTAGAGGATCGGGAGCAGGTTCTATTGCTGCATATGTTTTAGGAATAACAGACATAGATCCTATAAAATATGGTCTTCTTTTTGAAAGATTTTTGAATCCAGACAGAATCAGCATGCCAGACTTTGATATTGATTTTTGTTATGAGAGAAGACAAGAAGTTATTGATTATGTTGGAGAAAAATATGGACAAGATCATGTGTCACAAATTATAACATTTGGAACAATGTCTGCAAGAATGGTAATCCGTGATGTAGGGAGAGCGTTAGATATTCCATATGCAGAAGTAGATAAGTTAGCAAAAATGATTCCAATGGAGCTGAATATAACAATAGAAAAAGCGCTGGGGCAGAATATGGAGCTAGCAAGTTTATATGAAACAGATGAGACAACTAAAAATATAATTGATATAGCCCTTGGACTAGAAGGACTGCCAAGACAGGCATCAACACATGCGTGTGGGGTGGTTATAACAAAAGAGCCAGTAGTAGACTATGTTCCACTATACGTAAATGATGGAAACATTTCCACTCAGTTTGTAATGACCACATTAGAAGATTTAGGGCTTCTTAAAATGGATTTTTTAGGTCTTCGTACATTAACAGTAATATCTGATTGTATCAAGCTTGTTAAGAAGTGTAGAGATATAGATGTTCAAATTGATAAAGACATGAACGATCCAAAAGTATTTAAGATGTGGCGGGACAGGTAGTACGTCTGGAATATTTCAGTTCGAAAGTGGCGGGATGACGAGCTTTATGAAAGAGCTAAAACCAGACTGCTTAGAAGATATAATAGCAGGTGTATCTTTATACAGGCCAGGACCAATGGATCAAATACCGAGATATATTAAAAACAAATTAAATCCAGATAATAGCGAATATACTCATCCATCATTAGAACCGATATTAAATGTAACTTATGGATGTATGGTGTACCAAGAACAAGTTATGCAAATAGTAAGAGACTTAGCTGGATATTCTCTAGGTAGAGCTGACCTGATGAGAAGAGCAATGAGTAAGAAGAAGTTAGATGTAATGGATGAGGAAAGACAGTATTTTGTTCATGGACAAGCAGATGAAGCTGGAAAAGTAATTATTGCTGGATGTGTAAGAAATGGGATAGATGAAAAATCTGCTCATAAGATATTTGATGAGATGGCAGAGTTTGCTAAGTATGCTTTCAATAAATCTCATGCCGCTGCATATGCAGTAATAGCATATCAAACAGCGTTTTTGAAAACATACTATAAGCCAGAATTTATGGCTGCAACATTAAACAGCTATTTAGGAAACTTAGATAAAATACCTGAGTATGTTGAAGAAAGTAAAAAGCTAGGAGTAGAAATTTTAGCGCCAAGCATCAATAAAAGTTATGCTAAATTTTCTGTAGACACATCTAAAGATTCAGCAATACGCTTTGGATTAGGAAGTATTAAAAATGTTGGACTAGCTGCAGTTAATACGATTGTAGAAGAAAGAAAGCAAAAAGGAGAATTTAAAAGCTTTGTAGATTTCTTGGAAAGAATGGCCGGGGAAGCGGTTAACAAAAAATGTATAGAAAGTTTAATAAGGGCAGGAGCATTTGCTGAATTTGAACAAACAAGAGCTACACTTCTTGAATCTTTTGAGCCTATTTTAGATACAATAACTAATTCGGAGAAAAGATCCATTTCAGGACAGATAGATATATTTGGAATGGGTGCAAGTGACGAAGAAGAGAAGAGTGATATTCAAGTTCCGGATCAAAGTATGAAATATTCATTTAAAGAAATGCCGGAATGCACAGAAAGAGATCTTTTATCTATGGAAAAAGAAATGCTAGGAATCTATATATCAGGACATCCATTAGATAAGCTGCGAGATATTATAAAGAAGAATACTAATATTGATACAAAAGAAATGATGAGAATAGAAGAAGAACAAAAAATAAGTAGTGATGGCAAACAAGTTAAGTATGCAGGAATTATTACTTCTGTAAAAAAGAAGTATACTAGAAACAATACATTAATGGCTTTTGTAACAGTAGAAGATTTGTATGGTTCACGTGAAATTATAGTATTTGATAGTACGTACAGAAGAGCAGCTAATATTTTAGCAGAAGATACAATTGTATTGATAGAAGGTAGACTAAGCATAAGAGAAGATGATGAAGCTAAAATTGTAGCAAATAATATAACGGTTCTGAATACAGAATCTGGCTATAATGAAAGAGAAAATATTCCGCAGAATATAGAGTTTTCTACTCCTGATGAAGCAAGATATGAAGAAAATTCGTCTATCAACAATAAACCAAAAACATTATCATTGAATATTACGAATTTACCAGAGGAAACGAAAGCAAGGCTAAGAGGAATGATAAAGTTCTTTTCCGGAGATAGAAATAACATGTTATTGCAAGTAGTAGATAGTGGTAATGTAAAACCATGTGGCGCGATATATTTAACAGAAGAAATAAAAAAACAATTTGAAGAATTGCTCGGACAAGATAAGGTGGAATTGTTGTAATAAATAATAACTTATATATACAATTCGAATTATATGGGTGGAAGAATACTAAGGAGAAAGAATGAGAAAAGACATTGCAATGAAATATAATAGAAGAATATTTCCAGTGTATAAAGCATTTGCGTGGGATGCATTGTTTTATCATGCAATAATATTTCTGTTTTTAACTCAAACAAGAGGATTATCAGTACCAACAGTATTGTATGCAGAGGCAGTATATAGAATATTTTTAATAGTACTTCAAGTACCTTGTGGGATTCTTATCAAAAAGATTGGAAGTAGGAAAGCATTAATTATAGGGAATTTGTTGGTAGCATTACAAATTGGATTAATGATATTTGTAAGTAATTTCGTTCATCTAGTTGCTGTGTTTTTCATATGTGCACTGGGATATGGATTAAAAGAAATTGGACAACACAAATTGATCTATGATTCTGTGAAATCAAAAAAAGGAAAATTTTCATATGCAAGTATTGATGCTAAAGGTTCTTCTTTTGCTTATATACTTGAAGGTATAACTTCACTATTTACAGGTTTCCTATTCGTAATAAGTAATTATTTACCTATCCTTATGTCGTCATTTATGTTTATGCTATCAGCATTAATAGCATATAGATTTGAAGAAGTTGAAAGTGAGGACGAGGAAAAGATAACAGTAAAAAGTGCGATAAAGAGTATGCAACAGGGGTTAGGGCATATTGCCCGGGTCCAAGAGACTCAGAGCCTTGTTTTGGTACATAGCAATATTTGGTGGTTCTTTAGTAATGGTTACTACATATCAAAGAAGCTTGCTTGCAGATTTACAAATGAGTCCAGAGTTCTTTGGACTATTGTTTGGTGCGTTAACAATATTTGCAGGTTTTGCGACTCCATATCAAGAAAAATTGCATAATACTTTTAAGAACAAGACATTAGCGGTTCTTTCCGTGCCAGTATTTCTGTCATTTATTATAATAGGGGTTGTTACAATTTTTGAAATTAATCTTGTAATAACGATGGTTATAGTAATCATAGCTTTTGCATTGCAATATTTTTCTAGTGGAATATATTGGACTTTGAGTAGAAAATATACTATGAATTTTACAAATGCTAAGATTAGAACGGATGTCTTGTCTGCAGGGGAGCTAATAGAAGGAGTAGGTAGTGCTATCATTATATTCTTAGCAGGATTACTTCTTGAGTATTACGCTACAAATATGGCATATTTAATAGTAGGAAGTGTAGGAATAGTTCTTATATTATTGGTTTTAGGGTATATGAAATCAAGAGTTGGATTACAGCCGGAAGAATATAATGCAAAAGAGATAAAGTATGAAGAAGTTAATGATTAGTATTATAACGCAACCCAAAATTGAGATTTTATGTAAAATATGATATAATATAAGTATCATTTAAGATAGGAAGGAAGTGCAAAAAATGGAATACATAGCATCCATAACAGTAGGAAAGTGGTTGACGGTTTCCGCGGAGGCTTTACGGACATGTGGAATAATAGCCGCAGACAAGCCGATGAAAGTCGTTGTACGAAGTGGAGAAATTCGTCTCACAAATGAATTGCCTGAAGGGGAACCGGTTGGTATGATGGCCGCGATCTTCGATGGGATCATTACAATCTCTCCTACAGCTCTAGCAATAGCAAAATTTGAAGAAGGGGAGACTCTATTGGTTTTTCAGGAGGGGGATGACGTCATACTGAAAAAATCCTGTGCTTAAGCACATCCGGGAGCCTGAAAACGTTTTTGGGCTCCTTATCCTTGCGAAAGAATACTATTAGGAGTTAGCCGGACACATATTAGTATTTGGATTTTTTGCTTTAAAGATGCGATGATTAAAATGTAGAGGAAAGCTGGTTGAAAAAAATTTGAAGCATGCTATAATATAATGAAGAAAACGAGAACACTAGGGAACACCACTTATATATCGGTCTTGGTATTCTAGTTGGAGTAGTAATCGGCATAGTTGGAAGTGCTGTGTTTTATATGATTAGAGGTAAACGTAAAAGATTAAATTAATATTTTCAAAATTTATGAATAAAAATTAATAAAAGCTATTGATTTTTGTGAACAAAAGTTATAAAATATTAGCAGTCGAAAAGAACGACTGCTAATAAAATGTTGAAGGAGGAAAATAAACATGATTAAACCATTACAAGACAGAGTAGTAATTAAAATGGTAGAAACAGAAGAAACAACTAAGAGTGGAATAATCTTAGCAGGAAGCAGTAAGGAAAAGCCACAAATTGCAGAAGTAGTTGCAGTTGGACCAGGAAAAAAAGATGGAGACGAAGTAGTAGAGATGTGCGTGACAAAAGGAGATAAGGTTATAGTAAGCAAATATGCAGGGACAGAAGTAAAGTATGAGAATGAAGAAGTTATGATTGTTAAACAAGATGATATATTAGCAATTGTAGAATAAGTTTGATGGAGGGATTTTAAAATGGCAAAAGAGATTAAATTTAGTGAAGATGCAAGAAAGAAAATGCTAGATGGAGTAAATACATTAGCAGATACAGTTAAAGTTACATTAGGACCTAAAGGAAGAAATGTAGTTTTAGATAAAAGTTTTGGAGCACCACTTATTACAAATGATGGTGTGACTATTGCAAAAGAAATAGAATTAGAAGATCCATATGAAAATATAGGAGCGAGATTAGTTAAAGAAGTTGCAATTAAAACAAATGATGTAGCAGGAGATGGAACAACAACAGCAACTGTTTTAGCACAAGCAATTATAAAAGAAGGTGTTAAAAATGTTGCGGCAGGTTCAGATCCTATGGGAGTAAAAAGAGGTATTGATAAAGCTGTATCGAGTGCAGTTGAAGGATTGAAGTCAATTAGTTCAGAAATAAAAGGAAAAGAAGATATTGCAAACCTAGCAAGCATTTCTGCAAATAGTGCGGAAATAGGAAATTTAATTGCAGATGCTATGGAAAGAGTATCAAAAGATGGAGTTATTACAATAGAAGAATCCAAAACAGCAGAGACAGGATTAAATGTAGTAGAAGGAATGCAGTTTGATAAAGGATATATATCACCATACTTTGTAACAGATACAGAAAAAATGGAAACAATAATGGAGAATCCATATATATTATTGACAGATAAGAAGATAAGTAATATTCAAGAAATATTACCACTATTAGAAGGATTAATGCAGCAATCTGGAAAGTTAGTTATTATTGCAGAAGATATTGAAAGTGAAGCATTATCAACACTTATATTAAATAAATTAAGGGGAGTATTAAATGTACTTCCAGTAAAAGCTCCTGGATTTGGAGATAGAAGAAAAGAAATGTTAGAAGATATTGCAGTTCTTACAGGTGCAGAAGTTATAACATCTGATTTAGGATTAGAATTAAAAGATACAACTATAGAACAATTAGGTAGAGCGAAGCAAGTGAAAGTACAAAAAGAAGACACAATTATAGTAGACGGAGCAGGTGATAAAGAAAAGTTAGCTGCAAGAGTAAAACAAATAAAAACGCAACTAGAAGATGGAGCGTCTTTAGGAGAGTACGATAAAGAAAAGCTGCAAGAACGTTTAGCGAAATTAGCTGGTGGAGTGGCTGTAATAGAAGTTGGAGCTGCAACAGAAGTTGAGATGAAGGAAAAGAAATTGAGAATTGAAGATGCTTTATCTGCAACAAAGGCAGGTGTAGAAGAAGGAATAGTAGCAGGAGGAGGAACGGCATATATAAACATAATTTCTAAAGTAGAAGAAATGATAAAGACCTTAGAAGGTGACGAAAAAGTAGGAGCAACGATAGTTTTAAGAGCTTTGGAAGAACCAGTAAGACAAATAGCAACGAATGCAGGATTAGAAGGTGCTATAGTACTTGAAAAAATAAAATCAAGTGCAAGTGGAGTTGGATTTGATGGAGCTAAAGAAGAATATGTAGATATGAAAAAAGCTGGGATAGTTGATCCAACAAAAGTGACAAGAAGTGCTCTTCAGAATGCAGCAAGTATTGCATCTATGATATTAACAACTGAAGGAGTAGTTACAGAAAAGAAAGAAGCTAAAAGTGGTTGCTCTGGAGCAGGCGCAGGAATGCCAGAAGGAATGGACGGAATGTACTAATAAATTTCAGATGAAGATTGAGAAAAAGGAATTTGCCTATGCAAATTCCTTTTAGCATTTGTGGAATGCAAAGGGAATTATAATCTTTTTGCAATATATTGACAATATTTTATGGTATGTATATAATTTGGGGGAAGGACAAATAAAAGCTAAGAAAATAGATATGAATAATGAGGTGGTAGTTATGGTACAAGATAACGAAGGAAAATTATTTGAAGAAAGAAGAAAAGGTGACAGAAGACAGAAATCAAGAAGAGTTGTAGAGGCAATGAGAAAACACGAGAATAGAAGAAAACCAGAAAGAAGAAAAGGTGAAAGAAGACAAACTGAATCGGCTGTGCTAGAACAAGTGGTAAAAGAAGAACTTACGGAGCTAGAAGAGGAAGTAGGGGAGAACTTTGCTGAAATAGAAGAAGAGCTTAAAGAAGAACTAGAAGAAATAGACGCAGAGCTTAAGGTGGAGCTTGCAGGAATAGAAGAAAACCTTAAAGAAGAGTTGCTAGATGAGATAGCAGAAGTAGAAATACGTGAAGAAGAGCTTGTCCAAAGTGTTCCAGTAATTGAAGATATGGAAGAGGAAACAGTAGAGCTAGAAGAAAATCTTGAAGAAGAATTTGTAGTGTTAGAAGAACCTATAGTTCAAGAACCTCAAGAAGAATTTGCGGTATTAGAAGAACCTATAGTTCAAGAACCTCAAGAAGAATTTACGGTATTAGAAGAACCTATAGTTCAAGAGCCTCAAGAAGAATTTGTGGTATTAGAAGAGAGTCCTGAAGAGGAAATAGTAGTTGCGGAAGAAGAGTTTGAAGATGTATTAGAATTCGGAAAAGAAGTAGTAGAAATGACAGAAGAAGTAATTGCCCCAACTGAAAAGAGAGAAGAAGAAAGAAGACAAGAAGATAGGAGAGAAGAGGAAAGAAGACAAGTCGGAATATTTGAAGGTGGAAGAAGAGAAGCTGAAAGACGTGAAGAAGAAAGAAGAGCAACCGAGAGAAGAGATACAAATAGTAATAATGAAAATGAATAGGTAAAAATCCTCCGCGCGTTACGCAGGAGGATTTATTTTGTGTACTTAATTGTGGTTAGTGATGTTCTATTTTAGCAACATCCTCTTCCGCCTCCTCCGCAACAGCAGAAAAGTAATAGTAAAACGATTATAATCCAACAGCAGTCGTCACCGAATCCGAAACCACATCCTCCTCTATTTTCTGGCATAATTTCACCTCCTTAGTAAGTACATAAATCTTTTAGCTCTAGCTATTTTTCTTAGCTCTAACACTTTAGTGTGTAAAGATAAGTTATCCCTTAGGATTTAGTAGCATAGAGATGCTATGCCGTAGCAAAGATATTAATGAAGATTTATAGTGCTTAGTATGATATATAGTATTCAAGAGGGCAAAAATGTGTTACCAGCATTTGACAGAAATATAGAAGTGTAGTATAATACTAAATAGTGAGTACCTAAAATTTAGGGAATATGAGATTTATATATAGTATTAAAATTAAAGATTCGAAAGATGAATGATACTTGCCTACATAACTTATTTCTATGCATTATATGCTAGAAACAAGAAAATTGTGGCTGATTATCACGTTATGAATTATGTGCAAGGGATGAGAGAGTAAATGAGTTGTACATAAATAAATAATAAAAGTGTGTTTGTGAGAAATAAAACTTATTATTTAAAAGAATCTATTAGTTTAAGATATTTAAACTAATTTTTTTGTATGACTGCATAATTTAGTTCTACACTATAATGGATAGTTATAACTAAGAAGCTTGTATGAATATATATGAATGGTACAAACTAGAAAGAAAATAAGCGAAGCAAAGCCTTTGGAGACTTGACAAAGATTGTTACTGAGGTCGAACACAAAGGAGAATGCTCGCGTAATAGGAGATGAAAAAGACAATGAAAGAAAACACAAATGAAAGTGTAGAAGCAAAATCTACACCTACACAAAACAGAGCAAGGCAGCAAAGGAATAACTATGGAAAAACTAATGGAGCAAATGGAAATGCTGCTAAGCAAAGCAATCAAAAAGGCTTCAGGAAGGAATCTGAAAAACCAACTACTGAAGCAAAAAAAAGGACGAATGTAGAGCCGCGTAATAAACGCAGTAATTTCTCTGAAGATTCCACAAAGATTGTTGCTGGTGTCGAACGCAAAGGAGTGGAGTCGCGCAATAGAAAAAGGGCGACTGGAGCGAAAGAGGAAGTGAAGTTTAAGAAACCTAGTTTAAAAATTATTCCTTTAGGTGGACTATTAGAGATTGGGAAGAATATAACAGTGTTTGAATATGAAGATGAGATTATCATAGTTGACTGTGGGTTAGGATTTCCAGAAGATGATATGCTTGGTATAGATTTAGTAATACCGGATGTAACATATTTAGAACAAAATAAGGACAAGATTAAAGGGTTAGTAATTACACATGGACATGAAGACCATATAGGTGGGATTCCATATTTGCTAAAACAAATCAATGTACCTATATATGGAACTAGACTTGCTTTAGGATTAGTTAAAAACAAATTAGAAGAGCATAAGCTTTTAAGAAGTACAAAGATGAAAGAAGTTGAACCAGGACAAACAATTACTTTAGGTAAAACAAGAGTTGAATTTCTTAGGGCGGTACACAGTATTCCAGATAGTTGTATACTAGCAATTCACACGCCTGCTGGAACTATAGTACACACAGGTGACTTTAAAATTGATCATACACCAATAGACGAGAAACCTATGGATATGGGAAGATTAGCTGCGTTGGGGAATAAAGGTGTATTGGCATTGATGTCAGACAGTACAAATTCAGAGAGAAAAGGGTACTCTATGTCTGAAAGAAATGTAGGAGAGGTACTAGACAAGTTGTTTACAAACTGTCAAAAAAGAATAGTTGTTGCTACATTTGCTTCAAATATTCATAGAGTGCAGCAAATAATTAATTCAGCGGTAAAGAATAATAGGAAGATTGCTATATGCGGAAGAAGTATGATTAAAATGATAGAAGTATCAAGAGAATTAGGGTATATAAAAGCACCGGAAGATTCATTTATTGATATTGATAGTATGAAATCATACACTGATGATAGACTAGTTATAATAACTACAGGAAGCCAAGGAGAACCTATGGCAGCACTAACAAGGATGGCTGCTGGAGATCATAGAAAAGTAGAAATAACTCCAAATGATTTAATAATAATTTCGGCAAGCCCAATACCAGGAAACGAGAAACTAGTTTCTAATGTAATTGATGATTTAATGAAAGTAGGAGCAGAAGTAGTATATAATGCTCTACAAGATGTTCATACTTCAGGACATGCATGTCAGGAAGAACAAAAATTGATGATTTCGCTAGTTAAACCTAAATTCTTCATACCGGTGCATGGTGAATATAGACAGCTAATTGCACATAAAGAAACAGCAAAGGTAATGGGAATAGACTCAAAAGACGTATTTATAATGACAAATGG
Source organism: Oscillospiraceae bacterium (assembly GCA_009785865.1). Classification (GTDB taxonomy): domain Bacteria; phylum Bacillota; class Clostridia; order TANB77; family CAG-508; genus WQVL01. The sequence goes on from WQVL01000006.1 coordinate 16,674, forward strand.
TAGAGTGCTAGAGATAAACGAAGATGAAGCTAAACTTGCAGGAACAGTGCCGTTTGGTAAGATAATGGTAGATGGACTAGGTGTTGGTGATGTAGGAAACATAGTTTTAAGAGATAGACAAAGATTATCTCAAGATGGATTGATAGTAGTTGTAATGGCTATGGATGCAGCTAGTGGTCAAATAGTGTCAGGACCAGATGTTATATCTCGTGGATTCGTATATGTGAAGGAATCAGAGAACTTAATGGATAATATAAAGAATTTACTTAAAGAAGAAGTAGCTAAGTTTGAAGAGAAAGGGATAAAAGATTGGACAACAATCAAATCTTTAGTAAGAGAAGAGCTTCGCCAATATATCCATAAAAAAACAAAAAGAGATCCAATGGTCATTCCAATTATAATGGAAGTATAAGGAAAAGCTGGAATACCAAGTATCGAGATGTTGGTATTCCAGCTTTTAAAATGATAAGTGGTTTGTTTTGCAAGATATTGATTATTACATGTTTTTATTATATATTTTAAATAGTTAAATCAAAGGAGGCTTCTCAATGATAGAAATATTACATAAAATGAAAGCGGATACTAATGCGAAACATGTTGTCCGCATTGGTATTTTAGGTGGAATGGGTGTTGGCGCGACAAATCAATTTTATAAGCTTTTAGAAGAAAGTATACCAGAAGAATTAAAGGGGAATTTAGATATTCATATGGTAAATGACCCTGTTGTTGGTATGATTGATGAGATACCAGATAGAAGTCGATATATAGAAGGAGAGTGGCCAGAAACTCCCGCTTTTGAGATGTCAAAAAGAGCATATTTCTTAGAGAAACAAGATGTAGACTTTATTGTTATGCCGTGTAATACAGCTCACTATTTCTTGCCCGAAATGCAGAGAGGACTGTACTTTAATGAATTTGACAAAGAAACTGGTGAGTTTATCGGGCATATCTTATACAAAGTAACTACTCCTTTTGTACATATTCAAAAAGAAACGCTTGACTTTATACAGCAAGAACATCCGGATATAAAGAAAGTAGGAGTTCTTGCAACAACAGGGACTGTTAAAGGAGGGCAGGGACTTAATCCGATTTTTAGCAGCGTTTTTGAACCTGCTGGACTTGAAGTTATATATCCAACTAACGATGATAACGTACATGCTCAAGATGATGTGATGGAAGGAATTAGAGCTGTTAAAAAAGCGGATCTGATGGGTGATGGTGAAGAAAAGCAATTGAAATTAGCAGAGGCTAAAGAGCTGGTAATGGTTGGTGTTGAAGATTTATTAAATAAAAGGTCAGAAGCAATAGTTGGTGGTTGTACAGAAATACCGCTTGTTATAAGTCAAGAAGATGTACCTGAGTCTATTCCTGTTATAGATACTATTGAAGTTTTAGTGAATGCTACTATTAGGGAAGCTAATGAATTATTGAAGGAAAAGCGAGAGCAAGTCCTTACTTTTAATGATAGTATACGCTATGATGTTAGTGGAGCGGGAAATGTAGCTGCTCAGCAAACACGGGCAGCCAGAGTCATCATACTCTAATCCAGTTAAGGATGATGCGGATACTACTGATGATTTTAATAGATAATACAAAGGAGTATAGAAAGAAATGGCAGATATTAAAGCTATAATATTAGATATAGATGGTGTTATTGTTGGAAAAAAACATGGTATCAATTCACCAATGCCAAACAAGAAAGTTGCAGAAATATTAAAGAAAATTAATGAGCAAGGAATTAGTGTAAGTTTATGTGGGTCAAGACCTTCATTTGCGATTAAGAAAATAATTGAGTACATTGGACTTGATTCAATGCATGTAACAAATGGCGGTTCAATAGTGTTTAATCCAATTGCTGGTATGATTATTAGAGAAGAATTAATGGATAAAGAATTGCTTAAAAAGTTAGTTGTTCTTTGTGATAAACATGATATATACCTTGAATTGCACACAAAAGATCAATATTACTATATGAAAAAAAGTAAAGTTAGTGATGTCACAGCAAAACGTGAACAAATTATAACAGAAAAAGTAATTCTTGTAGACAACTTAGAAGAAGCTATTTCGAAGAGTGTGGTGCAATGCAAATTGATAGCTAAAGACGATAAAGAAAAAGAAAGAGTGACTGATATCTTCATGAATGCAAATCTTGATTTATCACTTAATTGGACTTTTAATCCTAAAACTTTGCCTATAAAAATCGGTGACGTTTTGACACAAGGAATATCTAAAACTCAAGGTCTTTTAGATATAGCTGATTATTTGGGAGTATCTACAGAAAACATGCTAGGCGTAGGAGATTGTATTAATGATTGGAATTTTATGAAGCTATGTAAATATAAAGCGGCTATGGGGAATGCTACTGAGGAACTAAAAAAAGAAGTGCTAAATGCTAATGGATATATAGGTAAGACTGTAGATGAAGATGGTATAATTGGTATACTGGATTATTTTTTGAAATAAGCAAAGAGAGTAGGAGCTGTGAGGAGGTTCTACTTTTTTTGGAAAAACATTGAATATTATGTTAATTTGCGATATAACTAAATAACACCAATATAAAGGAGGTTTGTCACAATGAAGAAATACATTGAAGAGCGGGCTGCTGCGGTAGGCCAGTTCATTGTTGACAACAATTCTACGGTGAGAGAAACCGCCCGAGCATTTGGGGTTAGTAAAAGTACAGTTCACAAAGATGTGAACGAGAGATTAGCTAAGATTGATCCAAGGCTGGCTATAGAAGCACAACAGGTAATAGCCAACAACAAAGCGGATAGGCACAATCGTGCTGGCAACGCTACGCGGGAAAAGTATCTTAAACTGAAAACACTTAAAGAATAAAAACCTCCAAGGTTAAAATATAATTATTTTATTTGGGAAAAGTTGCTGGTCATATGATCAGCACTTTTTCTTTTTGATAAAAGAAATGAGAATGAAGAATATGAAAAATTACTTCTTTGTTCTGTTGTAAATGGAATAGAAAATGTAGTATAATAGAGTGATTAAAAAGAGGAGAATGATAGATATGGATTATAAAGTATTAGCTGATTTAATATTTCCAGATGCAAAGGAAATATCATATTATGAGGAGAAATATCCAGCAAGGAATTTACCAGAAGGTGCATATGTAACTAGATTTGCTCCAAGTCCGACAGGATTTATTCATGTTGGAGGATTGTTCGGAGGAATTATTGATAAAAAACTAGCAAAGCAAACAGGTGGTAAATTTATATTAAGAATAGAGGATACAGATCAAAAAAGAGAAATAGAAAATGGAATATTTCAAATAGTGAATGGATTAAAAGGTTTTGAAGTTATTCCAGATGAAGGTGCTATATCTGAAGATGAAGAAAGTGGAGAATATGGACCATATAAGCAAAGTGAAAGAAAAGATATATATCAAGCATATGCTAAGAGTTTAATCCAAAAAGGGTTAGCATATCCATGCTTTTGTTCTCCAGAAGAATTAGAAGAGATAAGAGGAAAACAAGAACAAGCGAAAGTAAGACCAGGGTATTATGGTGTTTGGGCTAAATGTAGAAACATTCCTTTAGAAGAAAAGATTAAAAGAATACAAAATGGCGAGAAGTACGTTATAAGACTTAAATCTGCAGGGAGAGAAGATAGAAGAGTAGAACATAAAGATTGTATAAAAGGGAAAATTGAATTTCCGGAAAATGATCAAGATGCGATAATAATTAAGGGAGATGGACTTCCTCCATATCATTTTGCGCATCCTGTAGATGATCATTTAATGAGAGTTACACATGTAATTCGTGGAGATGAATGGCTTCCTTCGCTTCCTTTGCATTTAGAGCTATTTAGAGCATTAGAATTCAAACTACCTAAATTTGCTCATACTGCAACGATAATGAAAGATGACGATGGAAACAAGAGAAAAATTAGTAAAAGAAAAGATCCAGAAGCAGCAGTTAGTTATTATCATGAACAAGGGATACTAGCAGAATCTGTAACTGAATATTTACTTAATGTTGCTAATTCAAATTTCGAACCATGGAGAAGAGGGAATCCTGATAAAAGTGTAGATGAATTTGATTTCCAATTGAATAAAATGAATGTAAGTGGTGCAGTTTTTGATATGGTAAAATTACTAGATGTATCAAAAACTATCATATCAAAGTTATCTGCAGAAGAAATATATAATAAGACATTAGAATGGGCTAATTATTATGATGAAGAACTTAAAAAACTTTTAGAAGATAATAGAGAGTACGGAATTAGGGTACTAAATATTGAAAGAGGAAATGTTAAGCCAAGGAAAGATATTGCTAAATGGATAGATGTAAAAGATATTATTATATATATGTATGATGACAAATTTGCGGGGAATACAGAATATGAATTCCAGAAAGTTAACGATAAAGAAGAGATATCAAACATAGTAAATACATACATGGAAAAATATTTTGATTTAGCTGATAGTAAAGAAGAATGGTTTAATAAGATTAAAGATTTGGCAGAAGAACTAGGATACAGTAGAGAAGTAAAGGCGTATAAACAAGAACCGGAGAAATTCAAAGGGCATGTAGGTGATGTGAGTACAGTGCTTAGAGTAGTAGTAACTGGAAGGAGTAATACCCCAGATTTGTATGAAATAATGCAAGTTTTAGGAAAAGACAGCATAAAGGAGAGAATTAATTTATTCTTTAAATAAGGGAGAATTTAATGAAGAAGACAGCTAGAATAATATCTAGAATTAGTTCGATAATAATAATTGTACTAACATTGGTTGCGATGATTGCAGTATATGAGATATACAAAACTAATGATTTCAATCAATTTATTAGAGCTGAATATCATTTAGGAGTATCTAGATTCGTTAGAGATAGAGAAGTAACAACGGGGAATGGGCATAGAAGCTATAGGATAAAATCTGAGGAATTTAATAATGCAGTATTTTATAGAGCTGTTCAAGTTAGACCAAATACAATATATAGAGTAAGTGCATTGGTTAAAACAGAGAATGTTGAATCAAGAGATGGAAGGGTAAATGCAGGAGCAACTATTTCTATATTAGGTACATCAGAAACTTCAAGAGCTGTTATGGGTACGAATGATTGGCAAGAAGTAGAACTTATATTTAATTCAAGAGATAGAGAAACTGTATATATAGGATTTAGACTTGGCGGAAATCGAAGTCATAGCAGAGGAACAGCATGGTTTTCTGATTTTAGATTAGAAGAGGGAAAAAGAGAAGTAAGTACAGAATGGAATGTTGCATGTTTCATATTTAAGAATATAGAAATCGGAATAGAAATGAATGAATATATAGAGGTTGGAGATGTAATGCCACAGGGATTTGATGTCCCTATGCAGGTATCGATGAGAAACTCCGATGTAAATGTTATAACAGAAAATATGACAAGATTTCAAAAATCAGCTCAAGTAATGTCGAATAATATGATGAGTGTTAGATATCAAATATATGAAATAGATGAACCAATAACTTCAATTTCGTATTCAGAAGAATTTGGATATTATATAGATCCAATAGATGTGAAAAATCTCTTGGCACCATATCTTGAAGGAAAAGATTATGATCATATTTTTGTAGTTGTGCGATTAGGCGATACAGATATAGATATTGAAATACCAGTCTATGATTGGATAGGGCTAGGGCGGAATGGATTTATATGAAGTAGGTTTTTCGCTTATAAGAATGCCGAATGAAAGATATGATCGCATATATGTTTATGATTCTAGGATTAATCCATTTCCGGAAGCGGTATTTGTACATGAGTTTTTGCATACTCTAGAAAGAATAATGAGAGAACATGGGTACACTGTTCCGGACTTGCATGATTATGAGGAGTATGGATATAGTGTACAAAGGATAGCGGGGGGAGCAAGGAGCTGGTACAGTGATTATATGACTCAAAGCATATTTGACGAGAATGAAGGCCGAAATATTGGACTATACCCTATTGTATATACATTAAGACCTCTTCATTCAAGTGAATTTAGAAGTGTAAGGGAAGTATCATTTGCCACAGAGCCACAAAATATTTTTCAAGATCTTAGAAATATGGCTAATAGAGCAATGAATGTGTTTAGGAATGCGGGAAATGAGCTAGAGCCTGTTGTGCTTTAATAGAATGACGGGTAAGTAATAAAGTACTATGATAAAATAATAAAACTTTGACATTGGAGGAAAGTAGAAGTATGAAAACATCAGATTTTAAATATGATTTACCAGAAGAATTAATAGCGCAACACCCACTAGAAAAGAGAGATGAATCTAGGTTAATGGTGTTAGATAGAAAGAATAGACAAGTAAACCATAAAACATTTAAGAATATAATAGAGTATTTGGAACCAGGAGATTGCTTAGTTATAAATAATACAAAGGTAATTCCGGCAAGGTTATATGGGAAAAAAGTTAATGAGAAGAATGATAAAATTGACATAGGAGCCGATGTAGAAATTTTGTTACTTAAAAATCTAGGAGATGACATTTGGGAAGCAATAGTGAGACCTGGGAAAAAAGTAAAAGAAGGGACAAAAATAGTTTTTGGAGTTAATGAGGATAATTTAGAGTATGCTACTCCATTATTGGAAGCAGAGATCTTAGAAATTTTAGAGAATGGAAATAGAAAGGTTAAATTTACATACAAAGGTATATTTAATGAAATACTAAGTCAAATTGGTTTAATGCCTTTGCCTCCATATATAACAGAAAGATTAGAAAAACAGGATAGATATCAAACTGTGTATGCAGAGCATGAAGGATCAGCTGCTGCTCCAACAGCAGGGCTCCATTTTACTGAAGAGCTATTAGAAAATATAAGGGAAAAGGGAATAGAGATAGCTAATGTAACTTTACATGTAGGTATTGGAACATTTAGGCCTGTTAAAGTAGATGATGTTACAAAACATGATATGCATAGTGAACAATTTTACGTAAAAGAAGAAGATGCAGAAAAAATTAACAAAGCAAAAAAATCAGGACATAAAGTAATAGCATGTGGGACAACATCCTGTAGAACATTAGAAGCGGCAGCAGATGAAAATGGATTTGTGCAAGCAATAGAAGGAGACACAGACATCTTTATATATCCAGGATACAAATTCAAATGTACAGATGCTCTTATCACAAACTTCCACTTGCCAGAATCTACATTAATAATGATGGTATCTGCTCTAGCGGACAGAGAGTTTATATTAGATGCATATAACAAAGCTGTGAAAGAGAAATATAGATTTTTCAGCTTTGGAGATGCAATGTTTATCAATTAATTCATTAACTAGTAAAGGAGAGACAAATGTCAGCAATAAAATATACCTTGCTACACGAGTGTAAGCAAACAGGAGCAAGAAGAGGGATACTGCATACACCTCATGGTGATATACGGGACGCCAGCATTTATGCCAGTTGGAACACAAGCAACAGTTAAATCTGTGTCTCCAGAAGAACTTAAGGAAGAAGTAAAGGCAGAGATAATTTTGTCTAATACATATCATTTGTATTTAAGGCCAGGTAGCAAACTTGTAAAAGAGGCTCGGAGGTCTTCATAAATTTATGAACTGGGATAGAGCGATACTTACAGATAGTGGTGGATTCCAAGTGTTTAGCTTAGGCGAACTCAGAAAAATTTCAGAAGAGGGAGTAGAGTTTAAGTCTCATTTAGATGGAAGTAAACATTTTATATCTCCAGAAAAAGCTATGGAAATACAAAATGATTTGGGTGCAGATATAATAATGGCATTTGATGAGTGTGTAGGACATCCTGCAACTTATGAATATACTAGAGAATCAATGGAAATGACTACAAGATGGGCAAAGCGCTGCAAAGAGGCACATAAAAACACAGATAAGCAAGGATTGTTTGGAATTGTGCAAGGAGGAGTGTATGCAGACTTAAGAGAAAAATCAGCAAAAGATTTAGTGAGCCTAGATTTTCCAGGATATGCAATAGGAGGACTTGCAGTAGGAGAACCAAAGGAAGTTATGTGTGAAGTGTTAGATGCCACAGTGAAGTTTTTACCAAAAGATAAACCTAGATATTTGATGGGGGTTGGAACGCCGGACTATTTAATAGAAGGTGTTTTAAGAGGAATAGATATGTTTGATTGTGTGCTTCCTACTAGAGTTGCCAGAAATGGTACAGCACTTACATGGAGTGGTAAAGTTGTGGTAAGGAATAAAGAATATGAAAGAGACTTTAGCGCACTTGATAATAAATGTGATTGTTATACTTGTAAGAATTACACGAGAAGCTATATAAGGCATTTAGTTAAAACTAATGAAATATTAGGGGATAGACTCTTATCAATTCACAACTTGAGGTTCTTGACTAAACTTATGGAAAGAGTTAAAATAGAAATAGAAGCAGATAATTTGTTGAATTTTAGAAATGAATTCTATAAAGAATATGGATATGAAGATTAGCTAAAGATATAATTATACAGAAGAATAGGGGGGAGCTCATGAACTTATTAGATGAGCAAGAGCAGAAAAAGAATAATGGCGGAAAACGTATAGTATTAGTATTGCTAATTTTTTCTATACTAGCATTAATAATATTAATTTATTTGATATCACTTCTATCGGGACAAGGAACTCAGCAGACAGGTGTTTTTCTTAATGGAGAGCAGATAGAAGTTACAGAGGGATTATTAATAATTAATGATGAGAACAATATATTCATTTCACTTCGAGACCTTGTATATCATTTTGATGGGTATTACTATGTTGTAGGAGCACATGGAGCAGATGATGTAGATAGATACAGGAGAACTATTCGTACTTCTAATGAAGCTATTGGATTTGAAGATGGATCAAATTTAGTTTCTAAGGTTCCTTTGAATCCTCCTCTTATTGATAATGCGTATTTTGAGATTGAATCAGATATATTTATCCGAGATGGAAGAATGTATATAAATGTAGAAGATTTAACAGAAGCATTTAGTATGAGAGTAACAGCTGAAGCGATTCGGAGATGGACAGGTAAATATAGCTATAGAAACTAAGGAGCACTTAACTGAGCGTTTTAGCTATATATTAGAAGAAGGAGGCAGATATGTTCTGTCAGAGGATTATAACAACATGAAAACAATAGCTAGAGGAATGCTTGTTGTTTCTAGAGGTAATGAGCATGGAGTTATATCTAGTGCAGATTTTAGTTCTCAAATAATACCGTTAGTATACAATGGTGTAATGTTTGTTGAATATACAGGAGACTTTATTGTTACAACAAATCGTGGCAGGATGGGAGTAATGAACCTGGATGGAGAAATGGAAATACCAGCGGCATATGATAATATAAGAGTATTAAATCATTTGCCTCTATTATATGAAGTAAGTAATAATAATTTGGTTGGGGTTCTTGGGGAAAATGGTCAAACCGTAGTTCCTATTATATATGAAGGATTTGGAGGACCACCAGATCGAGGACAAAGAAGGCAGGTATTAATCATACCAAATATGATCGATGATGATTATGGAATTGTAGCGGTTAGCGGCAGAAATTTTGGATTTGTTAACTTATCTACAGGAGAAGAAGTGGGAACGTTCATGCTAACCAATGTATACAGCATACTTGCAGATGGAGAAAGAAGAATAGAAGTTATATTCCTCTTAGATGGAGAGGAAGTAAGTGAACCTCCAACATTGGGATGGTATTTAGACAATCAAGACATATTATTACTTGTTATGGATGCACCGACAAGAAGATAATAGAAGAATAGAAAGAAAATATCCTAAAACTTAAAAATAGTTTTAGGATATTTTTGTTTGTGCAAAATTTGCAAGAAAAAAGTTGTTTACTTAATCTAAAAAGATTGATCGCCTGGTATAAAGTAAGCTATTACACCATATATCAATGCACCAATTATTGCGGCTATCCAAGATATTGAATATCCTACAACAAAATACTGAATAGCATATAGTATTGCCACAGATAGAATAAATCCTACAAAACCTTTACCAAATGGACTAGCATCTAAACCAGTGAATTTAACAATAAGATAATCCATAAGTGTTAAGACAACAGCAGCAGTGGCTAGTGCCCAAAAACCGCTTATATGAAATCCTGGAGTAAAGAATGCTGTTATAGCAAGTATAATTGTTGCAGCTATTAATCTACCTACTATTTGCCAGACAGTGTTTGCACCATTTCTACTACGAGTTTCTACGTGATTATCAGCCATCTAATTTCCCTCCTTATATAAATATACATTTTAAACAATATAAATAGTATTTACATAAATATAATAAATATACAAAAATGATTTCGTTTATATAAATGCGAAAAAAAGTAGAAAGCATATATTTTTTTAAATAAAAAGTGGCATACTACAAATATGATAAACACATTTATAAGAGTAGTAATTATATATATATTAGTTTTGATTGTTATGCGATTAATGGGCAAAAGAGAAATTCGGACAAATGCAACCTTTTGAACTAGTAATTGCAATAATGATTGCAGATCTTGCATCAATACCTATGACAGACACAGGCATTCCAATATCTAGTGGAGTAATTCCAATAATTGCACTATTATTATTGCAACTAATTATATCGAATATGAATTTGAAGAGTATTTTATGTAGAAAAATCATATGTGGTAAACCATCTATTTTGATATATAGAGGAAAAATTGATTTGAAAAATTTAAGAAAAGAAAAATTTACTATCAATGAGTTACAAGAAAGGTTAAGAGAAAGGAATGTGGTTAATCTCGGAGATGTAGAGTATGCGATATTAGAAACAAGTGGACAAATAACTGTGATACAAAAACCAAATAAGAGAGCTACTATACCAGAGGATTTTGATATAATGCCAGAGTATTCAGGGATTCCATATGATCTAGTCGTAGATGGAGAAATAATGCTGGACAATCTAAAAGCAATAGGTAGAGACGAAAGGTGGCTAAGTAAAGAGGTGGCTAAGTTTGGATATGAGCCTAAAGATGCGCTCATTGTAACATATGATGGAGGGAATAACATGTTTTGCCAGAAGAAAGAAACGAATAGAGACTAAATTAGTGAGGAGAAGTAGCGAGTGAGAAAAGATATTATTATAATAATAACTGTTGTAATGGTGATATTTGGCGGAGGGATTTATACAAAAACATACTTGCAAACAAGTGGTGATAAAATAATTGAAGAGCTAAGGGAGTTGGAAGGTGAGATAGAGAGGATAAGAGAGGAGAGCAATGCTTTTGAAAATTATGATATGGAATTGGAAAAAAAGAGACTAAAAGATATGTCAAATAGGATATATGATGAATGGAAAGAGATGATGGAAAGATGGTCTGTTATAGTTTTGCATACTGAAATAGATATGATAGGAGTATCCTTAATTTCTATGAAGTCAAATATAAGAACAGGGAATTATGATAGAGCACTAGAAGAAATAGCAAGGTCTATATTTTTGATAGAAGATATTGTAGAGAAGGAGAGAGTTGCACTGCGAAATATATTGTAGAGAATGTGATATAAAAAGGACACCCGTACTTTATCAGTTTAAGGGTGTCTTAATCAAAGATTATTGACGAGAATATTCCTATATTAAGTTATTCATACCATATAATCCGTTCTTTTGGTTAATCATAAACTCAGCGGCTTTTAATGCTCCGTCTGCAAATATACTTCTTGAGTCTACTGAGTGAGTTATTTCTAAAGTTTCATTTTGGCCATAGAATGCTACAGTATGTTTTCCAACAACAGTACCACCACGGATTGAATGTATTCCAATTTCTTTTTTGCTTCTTTTTTCTCTTTTTGATTCTCTATTATATTCATAATGCATTTCATTGTCTAAAGCAGCATTTATGCTATCTGCGAAAATTAAAGCAGTACCACTTGGGCTGTCCACTTTTCCTGCATGATGAGTATCTACTATTTCAATATCAGAATCTTTAAGTAAAACAGCAAGTTTTGCTACTAAATCTGCCATGACGTTAACCTCATAAGACATATTGCTTGCTCTAAAGATAGGAATTCTTGAAGAATATTCTTTTATAGTATTTAAGTCTTCATCTGAGAAGCCAGTTGTTGCAATAACTACAGGGATGCTATTAGCTTCAGCAAACTTTAATATGTTAAGTGAAGCGGTAGGTGTAGAAAAGTCTACTATTACATCAACATCTTCTTTTATGTTATTATAATCAGCATAGACTGGGAAAGAATTAGTTATAGAATCATTTTGGTCAACACCACAAACTACTGAAAAGTTATCTTTAGTTTGTGCTTGGTTTAAAACCACTTGTCCCATTCTACCATTTACTCCATTTATTAGTACTTTTATCATTAAAAACACATCCTTTTACTATATTACTTAATTTATAGAAATTATTATCCTAAAAGTCCATAGTCTGTCATAGCTTGCTTTAATTTTTCTTTTCCAGCAGCCGTCATTTCTACTAATGGTAATCTCGGAGTACCACAGTTAAACCCAAGCATATTACATGCTTCTTTTACTGGAATAGGGTTTACTTCACAGAATATTGCTGAACTTAGATTTATAGTATCTAATTGCAATTTTGTTGCTTTTTGGATATCTCCTTCTAGGAAACTGTGAACCATAGTATGCACATCATTAGGTATGATGTTACCTATAACGGAAATTACTCCCTTACCGCCTAAAGATAATAGAGGTACGATTTGGTCATCATTACCTGAATATATAGTTAGATTTTCTCTACAAAGTGATGCGATTTCAGCTATTTGAGATATATCACTGCTTGCTTCTTTTACAGCAACAATATTTTCTGTTTTTGATAATGCTAGACAAGTAGCAGGAGCCATATTCATACCAGTTCTGCTAGGTACATTATATAATATTATTGGTAAAGTAGTTTCTTTCGCGATAGTTTCGAAATGTGTAACTAAACCGGCTTGTGTAGTTTTATTGTAATATGGAGTAACAAGCATTAATGCGTCGACACCTACAGATTCTGCATATTTAGAAAGTTCTATAGAAGATCTAGTACAATTTCCACCAGTACCTGCAACAACTGGAACTCTCTTGTTTACAACTTCTACTGCAAACTTAATAGCCTGCTTTTTCTCTTCATCAGTCATAGTAGAAGCTTCACCAGTAGTTCCGCAAACTATAATAGCATCTACATTTCCTTTAATTTGAAATTCTAATAATTTTCCGAATTCCTCAAAGTTTACACCTGTTTCTGTAAATGGGGTAATTATTGCCGTTCCACAGCCCTTAAATACTAATTTTTTCATTTTCATTCCTCCTAAATTTTTATTATATTTTTTTATATTAATTGTGGTTTTCAAGTAATTTTTCAAGAATTTGTACAGCATTGGTTGCGGCACCTTTTCTTAGATTATCAGACACGACCCACAAATTAATTCCATATGGTATACTTTCATCACGTCTAATTCTTCCGACATATGTTTCGTCTTTGCCGTTTACACTAAAGGCTGTTGGATATACATTATTAGAAATATCATCATGAACAACAACATTTGGTGAGTTTTCTAATAATTTTCTGATATCATCTATTTCAAAATCATTCTCAAATTCAATATTAATAGATTCACTATGGCAATTGAAAACAGGAACCCTTACAGTTGTTGCTGTAACTTTTAAGTCAGGCCTTTTCAGTATTTTTCTTGTTTCATTAATTGTTTTCATTTCTTCTTTAGTATATCCAGTATCTAAAAAGCTGTCAATATGAGGGATACAATTGCTATAGATAGGGACGCTAAAGTTTTTAGGTGCAATTTCCTTTTCTCCATTCTTTAAATCCTCTACAGCTGAAACCCCTGCTCCTGATACTGCTTGATAAGTAGAGTATATAACTCTTTTGATCTTATATTTATCGTCTAAAGGTTTGAGAACGACAACGGCAGGTATTGTAGTACAATTTGGTGTCGCGATTAATCCCTTATGGTTTAGGACTTCTTCGGGGTTTACTTCAGGAACAACTAAAGGTACATCTTTGTCCATTCTAAAAAGACTACTTTTGTCGATTATAACAGAGCCGTTTTCTTTGAAGATAGGGATGTATTCCTTGCTTATGTCAGAACCAGCAGCGAATAAAGCAAAATCAATTGATGGATCAATATTGTCTTTTGAAAGTTCTCGTATAGTGTGCTCTTTGCCCATAAAGGTCACTTTTTTTCCAGCGGATCTAGAGGAAGCATAAAATACATATTCAGAAATAGGTAATTTTCGTTCTTCTAACACTTCTAGCGTTTGGTTACCAACCATACCGGTTGCGCCCACAACAGCTAACTTAAAATTTTTCATATACATCTCTCCTTAGATTATTCCTTCTATTGTATGCTAAATTCGGTAAAAAAGAAATAGCTCAGATAGAAGAATTGTAGCAAATAACTTTTACCAGCTAATTAATATGCATTACTAAAGTTGTTATAATATTTTTCTATATATGTTGGGAAGGCGGTGAACCAGTTGTCAAAATCATTATAATCTTTTTCAAAATAATATAGACTATAGTTGTCCTTTGTTTTTCCCATTAGTTTTAAACTTAGAAATTTTTCTAAAAAATTTTGGCCATCTGTTGTCTGACCTTCGGCACACATATTGATAAATTTAATGTCTTTGCTTTCTAAATATTTAATTTTTTCATATAGTCCTTTTAGTAGACAGTATAAAATCATTTTATTTTCACGATATTGTTTTTTTATGGTAATACAAGAGAATAGTAAATGATATTCACAATGATTTATATATGTTATTATATTATCTTCATTAATTTCAGTATCTTTTAGGTCTCCATTGATGAAGTTCTTGTATTGTTCCTTACTAAGAGGGATTACACTAATTTGTCCAACAACTTCGTCATTAACTATGCTCTTGACAACTATCTCTGTATCTGGGTTTACCAAATGCCATTTATATACTTGAGAACTAGTAACAACTGTGTCTATGTCGAAATAGCTTTTTTCAATTTCCTCAATTTCTTTAAAGTCTTCAAATGTTAAATTATTATCTATTCTGAAATTCATTTATTCCTCCTTATATATTGATTATGAGATTTGTGTTTTTAAAAATAAAAAAAGAGTTTCTGCCACAGCAAAACTCGTTTTTTGAGTATTTCCTGATAGCTCCGTTTAATTAAAACGAGAATTAATAATATTCTTATTAGTTCCATAAAACAACTATGCCTAATTGTTTTATTCGGCAATGGTTACCTTTCGTATGCTTCAAAGCTTGCTGGCTCCACATAGTACTCTGATACACTGCTACCTCTATCTTATATATTTTAACGATATTAACATACATAATACCTTTTGTCAACTGTCAACAAAGGAATAAAAATATGTAGATTTACAACCATTTGAAAAAATTGATCAAAAAAACATTAAAGGGTATTCAAAAGCAAATAAATTAGGTATAATAGGGTTTATCAAAGAAAAGGTGGTATATTATGAAAAAATATTTGTTTACATCAGAATCAGTAACAGAAGGGCATCCAGACAAAGTTTGTGATTTGATTTCGGATGCAGTATTAGATGAATGTTTGAAGCAAGATAAGGATTCTAGAGTTGCAGTAGAAACATTTGCATCGAAAAACAAAATAACGGTTGCAGGACAAGTTACAACAAAAGGTACGGTTAATGTGGAAAAGGTAGTTAGAGATACTTTAAAAGCTATTGGGTATGATAATGAAGCTACTGATATAGATTATATGACTTGTCAGATAGAAGTAAATATTGTAGAACAAAGTCCAGATATAGCAATGGGAGTAGATACAGGAGGAGCAGGAGATCAAGGTATGATGTTTGGTTATGCTTGTGATGAGACTGAAGAATATATGCCGTTTGCTGCAATGATGTCACACAAATTAGCTAAGAGATTAACGGAGATAAGAAAAGATGGAATAGTTAACTACTTAAGACCAGATGGAAAAACGCAAGTAACAGTGGAATATGAAGGAAATGTTCCAAAAAGAATAGATACAATTGTTATATCGAACCAACACTTAGCGGATGCCTCATTAGAAACAATGAAAAGTGATATTATAAATCATGTAATAAAAACAGTTGTGCCAGAAGAGTATATAGATGAAAATACAAAAATATATATAAACCCTACGGGAAGATTTGTAATTGGTGGACCTTTAGGGGATACAGGACTTACTGGCAGAAAGATAATTGTAGATACTTATGGAGGATCTGCTCCACATGGAGGAGGAGCTTTTTCAGGAAAAGATGCAAGCAAGGTAGATAGAAGTGCCGCATATATGGTAAGACATATTGCTAAAAATATAGTTGCGAATAAGCTAGCAAAAAAGTGTCAGATAGAAATAGCATATGCAATAGGTGTAGATAAACCAGTATCCTTATGTGTAGATACTTTTGGTACAAATACAATTCCGGAGGAAGAGATAATAAGGAGAGTAGAAGAAAAATTTGATTTAACACCTAGAGGTATTATTAAACATTTAAACTTGAAAGAACCGATTTATACAAAGACAACAAACTATGGACATTTTGGCAAAGAAGGAATGTCTTGGGAAGAAGTTGTCGAACTATAGAAGTTGCACAAACATCATGAATGAAAAATCCCACTAAATAAACAAGAAATGTCGAAAAATGTCGAAATGTTTTCGGCATTTTTTTGTCAAAAGAGTTGACATCTCCAAAACGCATGTTGTAAAATTGACAAAACAACAAAGCGACACTTAATGACAAAATGCAATGGGAGGAGGTGAAAAGAATATGGAAGAAAAGATAATGAATAAACTAGAGCAAATGGAACAAAGGATAGACAACATGGACAAGAAGATGGACAGCAAGTTTGAGAAAGTTTATGAAAGAATGGACAACATGGACAAGAGGATAGACAACATGGACAAGAGGATAGACAACTTAGACAAGAAGATAGATGATAAAATCGAAGAAGTGAAAACTGAAATAGTGAATACAAAAGTAGAACTTAAAGGAGATATAGCAAATGTGAGCAAAGGAATGCGTAGTCGATTTGGAGGAATGGCGAGTGTATTAGCAGACTATGATAAAGTATGTGAAGAAGGAGAATGTTATGGAAGAGACGATATTGGAAAATGTACTGATAATGAAAAGCACAATTGATCATATTGTAATACCTAAGCTTCTAGAAATGAATGGCCAATTGGAAGAGATATCACAACAAGCGACGGAAGAGAATAGCACACTTATATTATTAAAATAAATAATGCAAAAAAGGGAAGCAGAGCAACACACAAATTTGTATAATGTCTCATAGTATATTAAAGAACGGAAATGATTTAGGGGGCATATATGAATGAGTTTATAATAAATAGTGTGTTTTGGGTGTTAGCACTATACGGACTTATAGAGATTATTAAAACGGTAATATATAGTTTTACATATACAGAACTGTCAGCTGAAGGAGTTTATGTAATAGTTGTAGCAAAAAATGGAGAAGAAAAAATAGAAGGTTTTATTCGATCTTTTTTATCAAGGTTACTATGTCAAAAAGAGAGCATGCCTACGAATATAGTAATAGCGGGATTAGATTCGCAAGATAAAACAGATGAAATATTGTTGAAATTGAAAAAGGAATATAAAAATATAAGATTTACTAATTGGGAAGAATGTAAAGAAATAATTGAAGGAATATGATAAGAAATAATATAGAGAGTAATTGAAGGAGAAAAAATTAGAAGGGACTTTTAATAAGTCCCTTTTATGTGGTAGAATGCAAATATGGAATTAAAAGGACATATAGAAGAGATAATATATCAAAATGAAGTGAATAGTTATACAGTAGCAGAGTTGCATACATCATCAGATTCTGTAATGATTGTAGGGTATCTTCCGTTTATAAATAAAGGAGATACTTTAAAATTGTTTGGGAAATATGTTACTCACCAAGAGTATGGAGAGCAGTTTAAGATTGAAACATTTGAAAAGATGATGCCAGAGTCAGTGGATGCTACCGAAAAATATTTAGCTGGTGGACTTATCAAAGGAGTGGGTCCAGCAACAAGTAAAAGGATAGTAGAACATTTTGGAGAAGAAACACTATCAGTGTTAAGGTTTGAGCCTGAAAAGTTATCACGTGTAAAAGGAATAACAAAAGATAAGGCTATACTTATAGGTGAAGAGTTTAACGAGAAATGGGACTTGTGGCAAATAGTTAGTTTTTTAGAGAAGTTTGGAATAGGGGCAGCAAACAGTAAAAAGGTATATGAGGCTATTCGGGAAAGACGCTATAGAAAAAATAGAAGAAAATCCATATATGCTTGTGGACATAGTTTATGGTGTGGATTTTAAACAAATAGATAAAATGGCTATAAATCTGGGAACTTCATGCAATGATGAGAGAAGAATAAAAAGCAGTATTAAATATGCTTTGGTTTTGTCTAGCTATAATGGGCATACTTGTGTGATTAAAGAAAACCTAATTCAGTTTGTACTAGACATATTGTCGGCGGGTGCAGGAGAAGTATCTATAGAAGATGTACAAAATTGCTTGATAGATTTAAAAGTAATAGGGGAAGTTGTTGAAGATAATAGAGATAACGGCGATGGAGATTCTGATGGATCATTTATTTACTTAAAGATACTACATAGTTGTGAACAAATGATAGCAGAAAAATTAGTTGCTTTGGATAAAACGAAAAATATAAAGAAGATAAAAAACTTTAAAGCTGAGCTTGAAAAAATAGAGAATAAAGAAGATATAATTTTATCGAGCAAACAAAGGGAAGCGGTAGAAGCTGTAAACGAAAATAATGTTTGCGTTATAACGGGTATGCCTGGAACAGGAAAAACAACAACTATAAGGTCTATCATAAAGCTATATAAAAATAATAATATGAAAGTAGCTTTGTGCGCTCCTACACGGAAGAGCAGCAAAAAGAATTACTGAACAAACTGGAGAAAATGCAAGTACAATACATAGGCTACTTGAGCTAAAGAAAATAGAAGAGACTACAAATTTATTTGATGAGGACTATCCAATAACACCAATAGATGCTGATGTGGTTATAGTGGATGAAATGTCGATGGTAGACTTATACATCATGAACTATATTTTAAAAGGCATATACTTAGGTACTAAATTAATCTTATTAGGAGATGTTAATCAATTGCCATCAGTAGGACCAGGCAACATATTAAAAGACATTATACAATCTGAGAGGATTGCTACAGCCCAATTGACAGAAATATTTAGACAAGCAGAAGAAAGCAAGATAATAGTAAACAGCCATAGAGTAAATGAAGGAGAAACTTTTACAGATGAAACAAAGAACGATGGAGATAGCTCAAAACAACAAGACTTTTTTTATGTCAATGAATCTTCTCAAGCTAAAGCATTAGATACAGTGATATCATTATGTACAGGAAGGTTAGAAAGCTATGGCAATTATGAATTTTTTAGTAATATCCAAGTTTTATCTCCAACAAAAAAAGGGACGCTAGGAACTAAAGAATTAAATAGAAGCTTACAAGAAGCTTTAAATCCGTTAGAAGAACATAGTAAAGAAAGTGCAGCCCAAAAAGCGCATGGTGATAGAGTGTTTAGAATAGGCGATAGAGTTATGCAGATAAAGAACAACTATGATATCTATTGGGAAAAAGTGAATGAAGTGGAAAGTGGAGCAGGAATATTTAATGGAGAAATGGGTGCCATTAAAGAAATTGATGATACAACAAAGGCTATAGAAATCTTGTTTGATGATGATAAAAAAGCATGGTATGAGTTTGGAGATTTAGAGCAATTAGAACATAGCTATGCGGTAACAATACATAAGTCTCAACGGAAGTGAGTTTGACGTAGTAATTATGTGTGTGCCTCAAGCATATCCAGCACTTCTTACAAGAAATTTACTATATACAGGAATGACAAGAGCAAAAGAACTATTAATAGTGATAGGTAGTAAACAAGTAATAGACTTCATGGTTCAAAACACAGACACAAAAAAAAGAAATACAGGACTTGGATATAAATTAGAGAATATATAAATACAAGAAGCACCTTGTGTAAACAAGGTGCATTTTTGTAAGGCAAACTTGCCTCTTTACTTAGTTTGTTGTTCAGTCGTCGCGTTCTTTTAAAGCGTCGCGGAGTTCGGCGTCTTCGAAAATTCTTAACAAAAGATTAAGATTTTGTAGGAAATCTGCATGGTCTTTATTAGGAACTTTCATCCTAGTACAGACGTTTGCATATCTGGGGATATCTTTTGCTAATCGATCGATATATGCCCAGCCATCTTCAGTTCTCCTAGCAGAACTTATTCTCTTTAGAAGAATTTCCATTGGAACTTGGAGTTCCACAGTTATAATTGTACGCTTTCCGGCAAGCTTTTCTACAAGCTCTTTCATAGTTTCAGGAGTACAATGCAATATATCTCCGTTTTCAACGTGTTCTTCTTGATAGCCATAGTAATGCTCATATGGCTTAGTGTTCGTAATAAAAACATTGTTTGCTAGCATACTTTCAAATTTTTCTGTGCTAACAAAGTGAGCATCAATTCCATCGACCTCATCATTGCGTCTTGGGCGCGTCATTGTACTCATTACTTCTACATAACCATGTTTTTTGCAGAAGGCTCTTACGAGCAGACTTTTGCCAGAAGCTGTGGGGCCTACCAGAATTACTAATACCCGCGGCTCTTGATTGTCTGGCGTTGACATAAAAATCAAAGCTTTCTCTATCCTATAATATATAGGAATTTGATTATTCTATAGACCTGTCTAGGAATATAGTACTTAACATTATAACATTTTTTATTGAAGTTGTCTACTTGACACGAGACTACAGCATGCATTGCAAGAATTGACAAGAGTAGGTTTTTAATATAAATTAGTTTCAAATAAAGTAATATGAATTTTGGAGGAAATATGATAAATCTTAGTAAGGATGTAAAGTTCATAAAGGGAGTGCGGACCTAATAGAGTTAAATTGTTAAATAATTTGGGCATATTTACTTTGCAAGATTTAATTACATACTTTCCAAGAACATATGAAGATAGAAGTAAGCCTAAAAATATTTTAGATGTAGTGGATGGCGAAGAGGTTTTAATTGAAGCTGTTTGTGTTACAAAAATGAGTGTGGCTAGAATCAGAAAGAATATGGCAATATGTAAGTTGGCTGTCAGAGATGAAACAGCTGCATGTCAAATTACATGGTTTAATCAAGCATATTTAAAAGATAAATTTGTAGTCCGGTGAGAAATATAAATTCTACGGAAAAGTTAAAAGAAAATTAGGTCAGATAGAATTGAGTTCGCCGGTATTTGATCATGTGAATGAAGAATCAAATATTCCTACAAAGAATACAGGAAAAATAATTCCTTTGTATCCATTAACATATAGTTTGTCTCAAAATGTTATAAGGCAAATAATTGAAAATGGATTAAAAGAAATAGGAGAAGTGTTAGAAGAAACGCTTCCAGAATATTTATTAGAAGAATATAATTTGATTGATTTAAATACAGCAATAACAGAAATTCATTTTCCTAAAGATTTTGAAGGATATAATAAGGCTCGCAAAAGATTAGTTTATGAGGAATTATTAACTTTGCAGTTAGCATTACTTAATTTGAAGAACAAGTATACTGTAGATGTAAAAGGGATATGTTTTGATAAAACAGTTAAGATCTCAAATATGTTAGATAAACTTCCGTTTAAGCTGACTAAGGCTCAAACAAGAGTTTTAGAAGAGATAGAAAGCGATATGGAAAACGAAAAACCGATGAATAGATTGCTCCAAGGAGATGTAGGGTCAGGAAAAACAATTGTGTCTATGATGGCTGCGTATAAGGCTGTAAAGAGTGGATATCAAGCTACTGTTATGGTTCCAACGGCGATTCTGGCTAAACAACATTTAGATAATTTTGAAAAGATATTAGAGGGAGTAAAATGTGAACTACTAACAAGCAATATTACGAAAAAGAAGAAAGAAGAATTGTTAGAAAGATTACAAAAAGGTGAAATAGATATTTTGATTGGAACGCACGCAGTATTAGAAGAAAATGTAGTGTTTAATAATTTAGGATTAGTTGTGACAGATGAGCAGCATAGATTTGGAGTGAGACAAAGAGGTATAATTAATAAAAAAGGAGAGAATCCAGATGTGTTAGTCATGACTGCGACTCCAATACCAAGAACTTTAGCACTTATACTATATGGAGATTTAGACATATCAATAATTGATGAGCTTCCGCCAAATAGAAAAGTGATTGATACGTTTGCTGTTACTAAAGGAATGGAACCTAGGATAAATAGTTTTATTAAAGAGCAAATTGATGAAGGAAGACAAGCATATATAGTATGTCCTTTAGTTGAACAAAATGAGGAAGAAGAAGCTGAGCAAAATTATCCTCCTTTGAAATCCGTTGTGGAACTTGCAGAAGAATATAAGACAAAAGTATTTGCAGAATATAAAGTGGAATACATACATGGCAAGTTAAAACCTAAAGAGAAAGAAGCTATTATGCAAGAGTTTAAAGAAGGAAACATTGATATACTAATTGCAACTACTGTTATAGAAGTAGGGGTTGATGTACCAAATGCTAACATAATGGTCATAGAAAATGCAGAGAGATTTGGACTAGCTACGCTTCACCAGTTAAGAGGAAGAGTAGGGAGAGGAGAACACAAATCATATTGTGTACTAAAATATCAAGGACACTCTGATTTAATAAAACAAAGAATGACAGTTATGACGAAAACGAATGATGGTTTTGTTATATCAGAAAAAGATTTAGAACTTCGTGGATCAGGAGAATTCTTTGGGACAAAGCAACATGGACTTCCTGAATTTAAAATAGCAAATCTTTTTGAAGATAGAGAGATGTTAAAAGGTGTGCAAAGTGTAGCGATGAAAATAATGGACAAAGATCCTAATTTAGAAAAAGAAGAAAATGTAAGATTAAAGAAAATTGTAGAAAATAAATTTAAAATAGGAATTGAAATGTAGTATAAGCACTGAAGGGTCAAATATAAAGTAATGAGCGGAGATTCAACTGACGAATCCCCGCTTTTTTACTTTAGCTATTTATGGCATATTAATTGTTTGTAGCCAATTTGGCAAGTGCGATTGCGCCTTCTGCACTAAGTGCTGTACAAATGAATCCGCCAGGATGGCAGAATATTGCATCAGCAACACCTGTAAGTGTGGCTAGATCTTCAGGAGACTTGCCACGCCAATCAGCAGGAAGAGGCTTGCGTTGACCAAAACTACCAAGGGCATCAGGTACACATTGGCAGTTGTATCCTAGCCTAGGCGATGGAAATACGACAAAAAGAATTTCCGGTGCCTTTGGGTTGGAGCTGTCGAAGATTATCTCGTTCCAAGGTATAAACCTTTTTAAAAACACTATGCCGTTTTCCGCAATAGTTATTAAATTGTCTAAAATGTCTACGGCTTTTAGTTTAGCTATAGCTTCGTTGAATTTGTTGTCAAAGATGGTTTCTGCGAAGCTTACTGCTTTTTCAAAAGCCTTATCAAAGTTTTCTGAGCTATCCCATGTGGGATTAAAGCTGCTAACCATTGTTGATAATGACATTATCTTTGCAGGGCAACCTGACTTAGGCACTACACCATTATCCATTGCGTCGATGCCTTGTATAATGTCTTGGTCAATCATTGCAAAAAGTTCTTGGTGGGTGAAAGGATATTCTTTGCCATCTAACAAGATGGCAATTACGTCCAGTCCGAAAGCTTTCCAAAGGAGACCGCAAGAGGCGTATGGCACGCCGTTCTCCCGCTTTCCGTTGCCGCCTTCTTGATGGTGATCATATTCACCCAGGCCTATGTCGAAAACTATAACATCTTCGTCATCAGGAATGTCGTCAGGGACTCGGGCAGTCCTCATAAGAATTACAGCTCCTAATTTCTTAAGGATTACTGTGCCCATGACTTCATCTCCGTGAAAGAGACCATTGTGGGTTACTGCTGTTGCAAGTTTTGGGTTCTCTGTGAAGTGCAAAGAGTTAGTTTCTAACATACATATTCCTCCTTGGCTCTTGGCCATAAATAGCTGCCGTTAGTCAAATGCTCATATTTTAGGTATATATCATTTCAACCCAAATAATTAAGCTAGACTTTTGGCAACCAAATTTTTTTGGTTTTCAATGTGCTATGAAGTAATTATATCATGATTTATAGTATTATGTAAAATGAGTGTTGGAATTTGACAAATTTAGTTCTATGCATCAATGCTAATTTTTCACACAAAAGCACAAAGGGCTTGCTAACTTCCGCGAGGAGAGTTAACAAGCCCTTTGTGATTAGTCTATCGGTACTGATAGACTAAGTGCCTGCCGGTGAGCAGGCCTATCGGCATCCCTATTAGGGACAGTAGCAAGGCTACTGGGATGCTAATCCACAGTACCACGCTACTTGTCAATAGGAACCCTCCGCCTGCTACTATCATAGCTAGGCAGAGCACCATAGCGAGCAGATCGCCCGCCATGTAAGGTTTCCAATTGACGCAGGCTCCTCTATAGGAGATCCTGCGGGACTCTCTCCAGGAGTCCCTATAAACCGATAAAATTTTTCGCATACGCGCGAAATCCTTTCCCGAGGTAGATTTGGACTAGGGGGGTCAATAAAGGCCTCCTCGCGCGGCCTTCCTAGTTAGGAAGAGCCTAAAATACAAGGTCTTCTACTTATGATTATATCACGCCATTGTGAAAAAGTCAATAATTATATCATGCTTTACAACAAAAGTCAATATGTTTTTTGTTGTCAGCAGAGTGACTGCTGGTTTGCAAAACATATGTTGCACATTGGTTGAAACTTGGCGAAGAATGAAGTATTATGAAGGTATAGAAAAAGAGTATGAAAGGTGAAGTTTTAATGCCATTATTTAAAGAAATATATGAGATGTGCAAAAAAATACCAAAAGGAAAAGTAGCAACATATGGACAAATTGCAATATTAATTGGAAGGCCAAGATGCGCTAGACAGGTTGGCTGGGCTTTGCATGGAGTGCCAGAAGAAGAAAATGTGCCTTGTCATAGAGTTGTTAATAGGTTTGGTGGATTGTGTAAGTGTTTTGGTTTTGGTGGGCCAGAAATGCAAAAGCAACTTTTGGAAGCAGAAGGTATTCATGTAAGAACAGACTATACAGTGGACTTAAAAGAATATATTTGGGAGAATTAGTGATTCGCAACAATGAATAGAACCGGAGTGGTAACATAATATTTGAAAACATTGTAAGAATATGTTAAAATTGATAGTGAAAAGGTTTTGATACTTTTTTAATCTTCATTAATAAAAACTTAAAGGGAGGTACATTTAAATGGAGAATCAGGATTTTGAAAAAGTTGTAACAATTAATGCGGAAGATCTTAAAGGTCTTACCGAAGAACAATTTGCGTGGCTGCCGGAAGATACGAAAGCTGCGTGTGACTTGAAGGCATGGATAATGGCGAGTGTTAAGAGGCTTGCTGTTGAACCAAGCCTTATAAGAAGTTTTGTAAACTACCGTTATAAAAAAGACGGAGTGGTGCGCAACAGCAAACAAATAGTAATATGTCTTAATAATGCTAAGGAGTTGCGGTCGTGGAACACGACGAGCCATGAAATTGGTCTTGAGTGGGCAGTAGAGGTGGCAAAACATGGAATGGAAGCGGTATCTATGCTTGCATACCAACAAGATATGTCAGATGGGCAGCTCGTTGTTCCTGACTTTGATAATCCTCGGATTATTTATTGGGTAGGTGGATGGTACAAAACTGAAGGTATTGCGCCAGCATCTGTGAGCAAAGTGTGTTCTGTTGGGAAGAGAAAAGAGAGTAGTACGTTTGTGACAGCAAAGTCGGCGTTAGTAGCATAAGCATAATGGTAAATAAGAAAAATCTTGATCTAAGAAGCGTCAGTTTGACGCTTCTTTAGTTATATTGTTTTGTTGATTAAATATATTGTAATATTAAAACCGTTATGATAAAATATAATCGTTAAATTGTATGAAATTGAAGGAAAGATATGTTTATTAGAGATTATGACTTAAATGAATTAAAAGAAATGTTTGTAGAGCTAGGCGAAAAGCCATATAGAGCGGAGCAAGTATTTAGTTGGTTATATAAAGAGAAAGCATCTAACTTTGATGAAATGACTAATCTTTCTTTGGAACTGAGAAGCAAGTTAAAGGAAAAGTTTGAACTATATACATTTAATATACTGGACAAACAAGTCTCAAAAGATGGAACTAAAAAATACTTATTTGAATTGCATGATGGGAATACTATAGAAACAGTACTTATGGAACACAGACATGGAAGAACTATTTGTGTGTCTTCACAGGTTCGGATGTAAAATGGGATGTAAGTTTTGTGCATCTAGTTATACAGAATTTGCTAGAAACTTGAGTAGTGGAGAAATAGTGGAGCAGTTATTAGCAATAGAAAGAGATGAAGAAATTAAAGTATCTAATGTAGTGTTCATGGGAATCGGAGAACCATTAGACAACTATGATAATGTAATGAATAGTGTGAAGATACTTAATAATCAAAGAGGAATAAATATTGGAGCAAGACATATAAGCATTTCAACAAGTGGTATAGTCCCTAGAATATATAGCTTGGCTGATGAAAATATACAGTGTACATTATCAATATCATTACATAGTAGTAATGATAAAGTAAGAAGTGAAATGATGCCAGTAAACAAGGTATATCCAATTAAAGAGCTTATGGAATCTTGTAAATACTATATACAGAAAACAAATAGAAGGATATCATTTGAATATGCTTTAGCTAAAGATAGCAATAACAATTTAAGAGATGCAGAAGAATTAGCAAAGTTATTAAAAGGCATGTTATGCCATGTGAACCTTATACCAATAAATAGGATTGAAGAAGAGGCGAGAATGATTCGTCCGAGTAATGAAAGTATAATGCAGTTTAGAGATCACTTAAATAAAAGAGGAATAGTTGCCACAATAAGAAGAGAGCTAGGCGGAGATATAGATGCTGCTTGTGGACAGCTTAGGAGAAAACACTTATGAAGTGGAAGGAAGGTACGATAGACATGCGAGTTTTTGCAAAGACCGATATGGGACGAGCAAGAGAAGTGAATCAAGATTTCTATCATGTGTCTAGTGATTTGCCAGGAGTGAAGTTATGCATACTAGCAGATCGGCATGGGAGGATATAATGGAGGCGAGATTGCAAGCAATCTAGCTACATTAACTGCGCGAGATTATATAATAGAAAATTTTAGTAAAATAGATAGCGAAAAGAAGGAAGATATTTTAAAGTTGATCAGAAGTGCCATGAGAGAAGCCAACAGTGTCGTTAATCAAAGAGCTAGTGAACAGGAAGAATTAGAACAAATGGGTACTACTTTAGAAGTATGTTTAATATATAATAATAGGGCACATATTGGACATATTGGAGATAGTAGAATTTATAGAATTAGAAAAGGTGCTATTAGGAGATTGACAACGGATCATAGTTATGTACAGCAATTAGTAAAAGATGGGACAATTACTAAGGAAGAAGCTGTAGATCATCCAAAGAAAAACATGCTAGTGAAAGCTATACGGATCTACTTCATTTATTACTCCGGATGTGTTAGTTAGAGGTTTCTTGCCAAATGATATAGTTCTTATATGTTCAGATGGACTTACAAATATGCTTACTGAAGAAGAAATTTTAAATATAGTTTTGCGGAGATGTAGAAAAAGCAACGGATAACTTAATCGAAGAGGCAAATAGGAAACGGTGGTTACGACAATATAAGCGTAATAATAGTAGAAAATAGATGAATGGAGAGAGGATCGAATGAGTTTAGAAGGAAAAATATTAGGTAACAGATATGAGATAATTGAGAAAATAGGAAGCGGTGGCATGGCTACAGTGTATAAAGCCAAATGTCATGGACTAAAGAGATATGTTGCTGTAAAAGTATTAAAAGATGAATTTACAACAGACGAAGAATTTGTAAAGAGATTTAACGTAGAAGCAGAATCTGTTGCAAGTCTTACGCATCCTAATATTGTGTCCGTATTTGATGTAGGAAATGAAGATAACTTACACTATATCGTAATGGAATTAGTTCAAGGGAAAACATTGAAGGATATAATAATCGAAGATGGTATTCTATCATGGAAATGGTCAGTAAAAATAGTAATACAAATCGCATCTGCATTAGAAAAAGCACATAAAAGTAAAATTATTCATAGAGATATCAAACCACACAATATATTAATAACAGAAGAAGGAATAGCTAAAGTAACAGACTTTGGAATAGCTAAAGCTGCTTCTAACGCAACGATTACAGCATTTGGCTCAACAATAGGGTCAGTACACTATTTCTCTCCTGAGCATGCAAAGGGAGGGCATACTGACGAAAAGTCAGATCTATATTCTTTAGGAGTTGTTTTATATGAAATGGTTACAGGAACAGTGCCTTTTGATGGAGATACACCGGTTGCTGTTGCTCTGAAGCATATGCAAGAAGAACCGACAGAAGCTATGAGTGTAAATCCAGATTTACCAGTGAGTGTTAACAATATTGTTGTAAAGGCTATGCAAAAAGATGGAGTTAATAGATATAGCAGTGCGACTGAAATGATAAAAGATTTAAATGCTGCATTGAAAAATCCAGACAGTAGTAATGTAGCAGCAATGAATAATGAATTTGCAACTAAGATAATAGATTTAGGTGTGATGGAAAAGAAAAATAAAGAAGAAGAGAAAGAAACGGTAGCTAAATCTGGCAGAAGAAGCAAATCAGGAAAACCTCCTGGGAAGATAAAAGGGTTCTTCAAAAAGAACAAAGCATTTACGTGGCTATTAATACTATTTTTAGCGGCTGCGATTTTTGCAGGAGCTGTGTGGGCAGTTCTCTTCGCGTGGACACCTTCTAGGGAAGAGCAAGTACAAATTCCGGAACTAGTAGGATTGACTTTAGAAGAGGCAAAAGAAATTGCAGAACGATATAATCTACGAGTAGAAGTTCAAGAAGAGAGATACCATGTAGATGTATTAGAGGGATATATAATATCGCAAACACCACCATTCCAAAACAATTTCAGAGTGAATGTTGGAAGAACAATATATGTAGTTGTAAGTTTAGGTCAAGAATATGTTATAGTTCCAAATCTTCTTGGGAAACCAGTGGAAGAAGCAGTGGAGCTATTAAGGGAAGTTGGATTGTTTTATGATATAAGAGAGCAATATAATGACCGAGTACAAGAAGGTCATGTTATAGAGCAAGGAGAGGAACGCGATACTCAAATATTAGCGGGTTCTACTGTGACAATATATGTAAGTTCAGGAATAGAGCAAATAAGAGTACCAAATCTACTTAATATGTCAGAAGCAGATGCAATTTATGCAATTAATTATAATGGATTAACTCATAGAACGACAGTAAGAACAAGAGATAATACTAGACCAAATGGAGTAGTTGTGGAACAAGAAATTAATGCGGGGACAATGGTAGATAGAGGTACGGCGATTACGATTACAATAAATGAGTTTGATGAATTGAATTCGGCGACTGTAACAGTTAATGTAAGATCACTTTTAAATTATACTCCGGACTCAGGAAACCCATCACCATCAGTACAATTACAAGTAAGAGTGAATGGAGTGTCTGTGGGTACTAGGACAGTGCCAAGAGATTCTATACATCAAGAATTTCCATTCCAAGAGAGAGGCGTTGTCGATATAGAAGTACTTATAAATGGAGATAGAGTAGCACGAAGAGAAATGAATCTAAATTCAGAAACTGCTAGGACAATTTATTAGTATATATTTTGTTATAATAGTAACATAGGCTCCAAAAAAATGGAGCCTATAAAATGTAATAATAAACATAATAATTGGAGGTTTTAAAAGTGGCAGAAGTATCAACATCAATACTAACAGTAAAACAAGAAGATGCAATCAAAACATTTTATGATTTAGAAACAGCAGGAACAACATATTTTCATATAGACATTATGGATGGGAAATTTGTACCCAAAAATACAGAAGAGATGATGTATGAATATTCAAGTACAATAAAGCAAATATCTAATTTACCTTTGGATGTACACTTAATGGTAGAGGATGTAAGGGATAATATAGAAAAATATATTCCTTTAACACCACATATTATAACTATACATTATGAAGCGTGTAAGGATGATGATGAAGTATTTGAGTTGCTTGGATATATAAAAGATAATAATATAAAAGCAGGAATATCAATAAAACCAGGTACTGAAGCAGAAAAGATTAAAAAGTTTTTGCCACATGTATACTTAGTGCTTGTGATGACAGTAGAGCCAGGATTGGGTGGGCAAAAGTTAATGCCGTCTACCGTAGAAAAAGTAAGAGAGTTGAAAGAGTATATTGATAAGGAAGGGCTAGACACCTATATAGAGGTAGATGGCGGAGTGAATCTTGAGACTGTACACTTGGTTAAAGAAGCAGGAGCAGAGATATTAGTTGCAGGAAGCGCTATAATAGATG
Source organism: Oscillospiraceae bacterium (assembly GCA_009785865.1). Taxonomy (GTDB): domain Bacteria; phylum Bacillota; class Clostridia; order TANB77; family CAG-508; genus WQVL01. Next base: position 47,062 of record WQVL01000006.1, read on the forward strand.
CAAAAGATTTTAAGGAAATGATTGGTGAATTGGCGAAGTAGAGAGCAAAAAAGAGTTTAGGAATAATTTCTAAACTCTTTCTTAAAAATGTTATTGACAATAATTATGAAAAATGCTAATATAAATATTGTGCTACACATATATGCGGATGTGGCGGAATTGGCAGACGCGCTAGACTTAGGATCTAGTACTTCGGTGTGGAGGTTCAAGTCCTCTCATCCGCACCACTATAATATGAAGTAGCTTTTTTAATAAGAAAGTGGGTAATAATATGGAAAAACAAAGGACAAGTAAAGGTGTAATTGCTTTAATAGTTATTTTAATTTTACTAGTAATAGGTCTTGCAGGATTTATTGTTTATGATAGGTTTATAGCAGATACTGAAGAACAAGTAGAACAAATTGATAATCAAGAGCAAAGAGAAGAAGAAAACGAAGAGGAAAACGAAGATTTATATAACAATAATAATCAAAGTACAGATTTGGATGAGCTTAGTATTGTTGGAGAATGGGTTATGATTGGACTTGAAATAGATGGTGAGCCGAATCATTACTTTAGTCAAGGAGAAATTGAAACAAGAGCTGAGTTGATTATTAGTGCTGACTATGTTTATGAAAGACGTGGAAGCGACGAAGGTTTCCGGATGGTTTGTTCAAGAAGAAGGAACCATTAGAATTGTAAATGGTAATTATGTAGGAGAAGGATTAAGTGAAATCGGAGATCATAGGTCGGCTCAAAATCATATTTTTGAATATAATAGTAGAACAAATAGATTAACAGTAAGAAGCGAAGCTAGAGATCTTCGAAACGGAACAGCATGGGAATTTGTTACATTTTATGAAAGACTTAGATAATAGAGAAGTCGTCGTATAGACGAAGGAGAAAAGTCAACTATGTGGTTGGCTTTTTTTGATTGTGCTAAATCTACCAAAAAGGCGTAGACGGAATTGTTTATCCGCTACGCCTTTTTGGTGGAAACTATACAGCTACATGGTATTTAACATACCAGTAGTTACCTACACAGCGTTTTCGTTTGTCCTCTGTTGAAATGACTATAATGCCGGGGTTTTTTTCTATCCATTCTTCGCGTTCTCCCTCGACATAGAACCATTTTTCTTCTGGTTCGGAAGTGTTTGGGGCGGCATTGGCACAGTCGTCATACTGGAAAGTTAGGGTCCACAACTTAATACTTTGATTTAAAATCGCAGGAGAGAAGCCTCGATTGCATCTTCTCCGATGAACTTTCCCTTTCTTTAAAACTCTGAAACCGTTACCTTTGGATTTCTCGATGGAAATAAACTTCCTGCGAGCTCCCCGAGATGTAAATTCTTTGGTAGTGGTGACAATAGCCATGTTATATAGCCTCCTTTTGTAAAAATACTGTAAAGTGTTGCATATATTATACTACGAATTATGTAAAATAACAAGGCGTCACGACTAGATATGCGAACGAAGGTATAAAAAACACTGTAAGATTCTTTAATACATCTAGAGTCTTGTTTATGATATAATATATGTGAGGGTGAGAAGAATGATTGAAGAAAGTGAAAAGAAGTACGAAAAGGAAGCAAGAGACAAGTATGGAGATGAAGCGGTAGATAAGTCAATTGCTAAGCTTCAAAATATGACAAAGGACCAGCATGCAGAAATTGAAAAACTGTCAATTGAGTTAATGGAGACTTTAAAAGAAGCATTGAGATTAAAAGATCCAAAATCTGAGTTAGCACAAAAAGTTGTACAATTACATAAAAAATGGCTTTGTCTTTATTGGACTGAATATAGTAAAGAAGCACATGTAGGACTTGCTAATATGTATGTAGAAGATGAAAGATTTAAGAAGCATTATGATTCAGTAGGAGAAGGTGCAACAGAGTTTTTAAGAGATGCAATAACTTTTGAGCTGATGAAGGATTAAGTAAGAGAATACAATATTTAGAGAAGAGAGAGCCAGTATGTTAAAGAAAAATGAAGAATATGTAGTAGAGATTATAGATAATGGATTTCAAGGAGAAGGTATTGCTAAGATAGATGGAATTACTGTCTTTGTTCAAGGAGCAATAAAAAATGAGAGAGTAAAGATAAAAATTATAAAGGTTTTATCTGATTTTTGTTTTGGAAAAATGCTAGAAATAATTGAGAAGTCTGAGTATAGAATAGAAGAAGATTGTGCTACATACAAGCAATGTGGTGGCTGCAATTTAAGACATATAGAATATGAAGAAACCTTGAATATGAAAAGACAAATAGTAGAAAACTGCTTAAAAAAAGCGAATATAGATGTTCTTCCTAAAGTTCAAGATACCATAGGGATGGATAATCCTAAATACTATAGGAATAAGCTTCAATATCCATTAGGGCTTAACTGTGAAGGCAGACGAGTAATGGGAGTGTATGCAAATAGAACTCATGACATAGTGCCAGTAGATAAATGTTTTATACAAAATGAAGAATGTCAAAATGTAGCTAATAGTATTTTTGAGTTTATAAGATCAAATAACATATTTGTATATGATGAAAAAACTTTAAGAGGATTGGTTAGACATATTGTAGTTAGAATAGGGATAAAAACGAATGAGATAATGGCGGTGTTAGTTTTGAACCATAAGTGGACTGACAAAGTAGCTGAAGAGAAATTAATAGAACATATTTTAAGTATTCATCCTAATGTGAAGACAATTGTGATGAATATAAATGGTAAGGACACAAATGTAATATTGGGAGATAAGAACGAAGTTATATATGGGAATGGATATATTTATGATGTTTTAGGCGATTTTAAATTTAAGATATCAGTAAATTCATTTTACCAAGTAAATCCTATACAAACAGAAATATTATATAATGAAGCAATAAGCTATATAGATGAAGAAAATAAGTGTAGTAAATCCTTTGAAGACTCCTCAGTGCTTGTTGCCGAAGAGGGACAAGGAGAAGTCTCGCGTAATAAAAAGGGAGTAGCTCTAGACCTATATTGTGGTATTGGAACAATTGGAATCTTTGCATCTAAGCATTTCAAAAAAGTGTATGGAATAGAAACAATAGAGCAGGCAGTAGAAGATGCGAAAGAGAATGCAAGATTGAATAACGTAGAAAACATAGAGTTTTTTGTAGGAGATGTAGAACAAGTTTTACCGGAAATGTTAGAAGCTAATGATAATATTAAGCCAGATGTTGTGTTTGTAGATCCGCCGAGAAAAGGAATGGATAACAAAACCATAGAAACTATTCTTATGATAGAGCCAAAACAAATAATATATATAAGTTGCAACCCAGCAACACTTGCAAGAGATATATCGAAATTACAAGAAAAATACAAACTAGAGAAAGTTAGACCCACAGATATGTTTCCATATACGAGTCATGTTGAGTGTGTATGTTCATTAAAACTGAAGCAAGACAGCTAAACACCAACGAAAAATGACATGTCTACCACTTCAAAATTTAATGGAAAATCAATGAAAAAATGACCTCAAAAACACTAAACTTCAAAAGAAATAATACTAGAATTTGGGAAGGTGGTCTGCGGGGATAGGTCAAAAAAACTATGAAAAAGCTATAATGTATTGATATATAAGGGATACAAAAAATACTTGTCTACGGTACCCAATACCATAAATGTTGAGTGCGTTGGGTGAAAATTCCTACCAGTAGATAGGTAACAAATTAAATAGTTATAAAGTAGTTCTGAGAAGGCGAATTTAAAACTAATTCGTCTTTTATCTTGTTTTTTGTAAAATTATGGTGTTATTATAAATGTAATATGAGTTTACAAAAAGGAGTGGATAGGCAGTGAACATAATTGAAGAATTGGCACACAAAAAAATGCATTATCATTATGATTTTAGTAAAGATGAAATTAATAAATATGACGTTAAGAATATTAGTGAAGCAATGATAGTTATTGAAGAGCATTATAAAAACGTTAGCTTCAAAATTGAGAATATTAACGATTACATAGATTGCATCTTTATTAAATACTTAAACAGCATACAATACCTAGATTTAAGTTTGAACTCTGAAAAATATGAAAATAGGCTAGTCAGTGCAAAAGATATGATAAATCAAATAAGTAGCAAGTATCAAATCAAAGAAATGCTCACATTTATTAAAAACAATTATAAAGAAATATTTCAATACTATTCTAAAGAGGAGTATCCTGATGAAAGGGATTCTATATATATACATATTAGATTAAAGATAACAAAATATACAATTATAAAAGTTGCTACACATTTGAAGGATGATAAAATACAAAATGTAATTGTAGAGTATTTAATTAACAATAATGGTGTCCTGTTTTTCAATGATATAAATCGATTTAAAGATTATTATAGTCTATTTCTAAGCAAATTGACTGAGAATAATTTGATACAAGAGATCTCTGGTTTTAGATATATTGAGTTGTTGAATTTTTTAGAAGCTAATATAAATATTTTCAAGCAAAGTGAAAATTACGATTTACTGATCGATACGTTGATTAATGATATACAAGACAATAAAAAACATATATATCAAAGAGAAGAAGAGTGCAGAAATTTAATATGTTTTTTGAAGTCAATAAAACATGTTAAAGTAAGAAGATTACAAGTTAAGTATAATGAGATAAGCAAAGAAGTTTATGCTGAAGTAGAGAAGAAAGGTCATAGATTTGAGCAATCTTTTAATCTTAGAGACATTGCAATTGAATATAAAAAAATGTTGAAAGACAAAAATACCAACGATGTTATTAAACTGATATTTCCACATATCTATCAAAAAAATGACCGAGCATATGTACATATTGAAACCATAAGTGAAATGGAGAGTGGGCTGGCTTCTTTATTATTTGGTGAAGACTCATATTATACATCTTCTAGACAAATGCATGTGGAACAAATATTAATTAATTTGTTTAATAAGTTATTCTTCAACTTGACAATTAAGAGCATGGGATATAGAAAAGTTGAAAAACTTATATCTGGAGCAATTATCACTACATTTAATACTCTATTGATTGACTATAAAAAAGAGGAAGTTATCAGCGATGTTAAGGGGGTAATGTATTCTATAAAGAGCTGTTATAAGAAATATCCATCGAAAGCAGAAAGAAATTATAATTATTATATTCACTCTTTCTACATAATTGGATATATAGAAAAAATATTGAGGAAATTATATATTGCTGTGAACGAAAATGATATTTATATGGAAGACGATAAGAAAACTCTAAAAGAAATATTGCGCGAAACTGACGATAATAAAATTATAACTCTTATTGGAATAAATCTATTTAAATGGATTAAGTTCTTCATTTCGAATATTGAGAGAGTTGATCGTAAGTTTGAGAATAGATTGGGTTATGATTATAGGAATAAAATGTGTCACTATAGAGATGTCTCTGCTACAGAGGATACGTCTGTTAGAATATACTATACAGTGATTTATTTATTTCTAAATCTAATAATAGCAATGCACTTAAATGTTTATACTTATCCGTCTGAGGAAACAGAAGAGATAATAATAAACCAACTTGATAAACTTCAAAACGAAGGAAAGTAAATTTGAATTTCCATTTTTAGGTTTTGATTAAGTATTCCTGAAAAATCAATGAAATAGATTGACAAAAATGTCAAACGACGATAAAATACAAACAAAAGTTTTGAGGTGATGTTGTGAGTAAGTTGGAAGCGGATGAATATAAAACATTTGAAAGTATAAAAGAGATTCGAGAAGATGGAAGTGAGTTTTGGAGTGCGAGAAAATTACAAAATATATTGCAATATAAAAAGTGGGAAAATTTCTCAAAAGTAATCGATAGAGCAAAACTTGCTTGTAAAAACAGTGGTTTTGAGATTGATGATCATTTTCCTGAGGTCAGGAAAACGATCAAAATGCCTAAAACAGCTGAGAAGGAAGTGGTAGATTATGAGCTTTCAAGATTGGCAGGTTATTTAATTGTAGAAAATGGTGATCCAAGAAAAGAAATAATTGCACGTGGACAAACATATTTTGCAATTCAAACACGAAGGCAAGAAGTTGCAGATTATTTTAATCAATTAGATGAAGACAACAAAAGATTAGTAATTCGTGGAGATATAAAGCAATGGAATCAAATGCTTGTAGAAGCAGCACATAGGGCAGGAGTTATAACGAATGAAGAATATGCAACATTTCAAAATGCTGGTTATATGGGGTTGTATGATGGATTAACAGTTGAAGATATACATAAAAGAAAAAATTTAAAACCAAATGAGAAAATATTAGATTTTATGGGGAGCGAAGAGCTTGGTGCTAACATATTTAGAATAACTCAAACTGAAGCAAAGCTCAGAAAAGATGAGACAGATAATGCGGATGATGCAACCAAAACACATTATAATGTAGCTAAAGAAGTAAGAGAAGCAATAAAAAGAGTTGGCGGCACAATGCCAGAAGATTTGCCTACACCAGAAAAAAGTATTAGCCAAATTGAAAAAGAGCAACTTAAAAGGTTGAAAAACTCAAAGCGAAAGTTGATGTTAGATGAATAGAACAGAGTAGAAGTATTAATTATGGCGAATTCACCACAATTAGCTTCACATATCTACCGCACCAAACCGATATTAAATTGAAATTTCCACAGTGCCAAGCACACACATGTGGAAACCGTGTGCCTTCTAACCATACAGCCATCCCGAAAATGATTTTGAAAAATGCGTTGACAGGTGGAAATGCCAACTGTTCGTCAACCGAAATTTTGGGAGGTTGACGGTTTGCCCTCCATTAGCTTTTAGAAATGAAATAAAACTGTAAAAATTGGTTTTCGCATTCCATTGACAAAATTTACATAATGTGCTAACATATTATGCATAGAACCAGTTGTAACCATTATGTATCATACTATAGCCAAAGGAGGCAAAACCATGGCAAACAGAGTTTGCAATTTGTGTAGAACACATGAAGGAAAACCGTGCTTGGAGTGTAATGACAATGACAAAGGCTGCCGGCACTGCAACCAAACGGGCATTGAATATTGTCCGGATTGCATGATAAAGGCAGAAACACCAAAAGACCCGATCGATCATCGTCCTGGGTCTGAGTGGTAGTAATGGTTTGTGGAAGTTTATAGTAAGACTTCCATAACAACTCATAATCTAAAGCCCTGATGAGAAATCATCAGGGTTTTAGATTATTTAAATATAGAGCACATGAAAACTAAAAAGTTTGATTTAATAACTTTACCAATGATTTCTATTATGCTAGTATATTATTGATGAATAACATATCCAGTGATGATGTGTGGGTGTGGCAACAAAGGTGGAAATTAATATTGAGAAATGGAGTTTACATATGAAACAAAAAGGTATTTTGGTTATATTGAGTGGAAATAGTGGAACAGGCAAGACATTTTTGCAAGATCTTATTTTACAGTCTAATAATACATTCATACAAATTCCTAAATACATATCAAGGGATGCAAGAGAAGGAGAAAAAGACACTGCTGATAAGTTTGGTGTTAATGAAGCTGTCATAAAAGAAGAATGTACATGGGTATATAAGCAGCATGGTAACCTTTATGGATTTAATGAAGCAGATATCTTAGATGCTATAAATAGTGGAAAAAATGCTATTCTTATTGCTACAGACGATAAATTGTCATATGAAATGAGACAGTATTGTATAGAGAATGAAATTGACCTTTTCAAAATTCATTTGCAAGATAAAAGTATGGATACTAAAAATATTGAACAAGCTCTTTTCGCAAAAGGAAGGGCAGATGAAGAAGTGAAAGGTAGAAAGAGTGCAGTAACAAGAAATATAATGGTACAATTTCTTGAACAGGATTTTTGTGATTATGGTATAAATAATAGATATGATATTGATAATGGTAGATGGGAAAGAAGCGGAGAGGAAGTACTAAATGAGTTTAATTCATATTTTGAAGGCTTTCTTGCAAGGGGACAATTTCAAGAGAAGTGTTTTCAAGTGTTGGATAGTAATTCGCCGACTGAGGCTAAAAAAGCCTATTTAAGAGAAAGATGGATAGGTGGATTAGGACAATATGGTACATACCATATAGGTGGCGGATTGGAAAAGCAGATAAGCCATATAGAAATGGTAAAGCCGGAATCAAGTATGATTGTTTGTAGACAATTAGGAGCAGAACATCATGTGCAAAGATGGTTAGACAAAATATTTATGAATGGAGTGAATCTTGAAATAAGGCAAGCTGTTATTGACGCAAGAAGAGAACAATTGACAGAAGATGATATGGCTATAAGAGCAGTGCTAGGGGCAAAGTATAGAGGGAAATGGGAAGAGTTAGAAGAACCAAATAATGAGATGGTAAAACAATTTTACCTTGGGTTAGTAAATATTGTTCCATTGATAGAAGGAGAAACTGTAGCAGATAGAGTAAAAATTTTAAGATATCCATATAGAGATCCAAATCAAAGAGGATATAGGGATGAAGAATCATTGTTACAAAGGAGAATGGTTGAAATATCGTGTCCATATCAATATGATATTTAATTTCGAAATTGAGTTATAGCATAATAACGATGCTTACACCAACTAAGACAATGCATGCACACATTAATCGGTAAAGAATGTGCTTCTCTTTAAAAATTAATCCGCCAAATATAACAGTAATAAGTACAGAAGCTTGTTTAATTAATGCCATTGTAGAAAGCTCGCTTTCTTCGATAGCTGCTGCGGTAAACAATGCTCTGTCGCCGATAACTAAGAAGAGAGCGGATAAAGGAACCCAGTAATTTTTAATAAGCTTCTTTGGTTCTAATTTTTCTCTTTTAACTAATAAGTATGACATGCACATTATAGTTGCAAACAACATATACCAGAATTGAACTTGACCAGGGTCTGTGTTTTGCATGATGATCATGTCCATTAATCCAGATAGCGTTAGAAACATAAACCCTAAGAGTAGTAATAAGATATATTTTGTATTTGCCTTTCTAGAAGAGTCTTCACTCTTCTTTTTGTTTATCAAAAATAATCCTGCAATAATTATAATTCCGACCTAAGATTTGGCCTGTTCCAAGTGCTTCGCCTAAGAATAAGACTCCCCATAACATAGAAAATAGCATTCTGGATAGTAGTAAAACACCATAGATACTAATAGGTAAATGTTTAATGCAAATAAACGATAATATCCAACCAGAAGTAACTAATAGAGATTTTAATAATATTAGTAATAAAGCATGCATATCTACTTGCATTGCATTACTAAATTCGTATGTTACCAATAGAAAAGAAACTAATGTATAACCACATAGTACTTGAAGTGGTGTGTTAGACTTCACAGCTTTTTTCCTAAATATATTTCCAAAACCTACACAGAGGCCAAATATTAAAACTAGAATTACCCAATGATCCATATTAACTCCTTAGGGACTTTATGTAAAAAACTTGTATGATTTTATCATAAACCAATATATAATGCTAGCCGTTTATGATATAATATGTGTATCTAAAGGGGAGTGAGATATGATTTCTAAAGATTTTGTTATAGGCAAATTAAATAGCGTAATGGATGATGAGAACAGACAAAAAATAGAAGAGCTTATTAAAGCTGTAAACAGTATTTCTAATGAACAATGGGAAAGCTTCGTGAGAGATAATAATATAACAGAAAGTAATATAGATGGCATTATTAGGGCAAGAGTAAGTACGGATAAGAGAGAAAACATAAATGATTTTATAAGCTATGGAATAACAGATGATACATTACATATGCATATAATTCCAGAAGATGTGAGTGCTATGCTAAATAGAGAAGGAGTGAAGCAAGCGAATTTAAAGCTCATAGACGCGCTGGAACATATCAGAGGCGTAATGCGAGAAGATGAGTCAATAAAAACTGTATTTGCGGTTGCTCCAATCTTAAGAGCAAAGCAATTTCAAGCAATGTTTACAGAGTTGGGATTTGAAGTATCTCAGACTACATCTGAGTATTTCCTTCAGAAGTTTCCAGATGCTAAAGCTGTATATCAGGCTAGTTTAGGTAGAGAAGCAATATTATCTAATGAGTGGCAAGCGAGAACTAATCTTGTGAAAAAGTCGCTAAGTGATGTGAAAAGAAAAGAAGATGAGGAAATTACTGGAGAAGGAAAGTGAAGGATCTAAAAGTGAAGCAAATAATTAAAAAAATTTTATATGCTACAGGAATACTGCTATTAATAAATATTGTGTTCTTAATTTTTGTAGCAAATTTCCATATAGGATTTGTATTTTTGGCAGTTATTTCAATTGCAATAATTTTATATGGTTATTATTTTGATGAAATTTCTAAATTCTTGCATATTGTAATAGCTATTATTTGTGTGATATTACTTGGAATCATGACTTTTCTTGCTATATATGGAAATCTTGATGTTGTACAATATGATGAGGATGTAATAATAGTTTTAGGAGCTGGACTCATTGGTGAAGATGTAAGTCGTACTCTTGCAAATAGATTAGATAGCGCAATTGAGTATCACAGGCAAAATCCTTATGCATTTATTGTTGTTACTGGTGGGCTTGGAGATCAAACGACTATAACGGAAGCAGAGGCTATGAAAAGGTATTTAATTGATAGAGGTGTACCTCGAGAAAAAATTATTAAAGAAGATAGTTCTCGTAATACTTTTCAAAATCTTTCTTTTGCAAATGATATACTTATAGAATATTTTCCGGAAGGATTTACAAGTGTAATAATCACAAATGATTTTCATGCATATCGTGCAGTAAGATTTTCAAGAGAGATTGGAATGGATTCAAAACATATTGGTGCGCGCACTCCTATATATACTGTGCCACTTAATTTTGTGCGTGAAACAGTTGCGGTTTTAAGAATATGGATAATGCCGTAGTAGTTATCGTTAATTAATAAAGTATAAGAAAAAAATAGAATGCTAAATTGTAGTATCTATCTAAATAGTAAAATTAAGTGTCCGTGATAGCGGAATAAAAAGACACATAGGATTACCTATGGTACAATGTAAGTGATTGAAGCTTAACATTGGAGGTAAAATATGTGTCAAGATAATTGTA